>JBCDJJ010000099.1:0-11387 GCA_038747915.1 Planctomycetota bacterium
CTCGACATCCGCACGCCCGGCCAGGGGCTGCACGAGATCACCGGGGCGGTCGCCCAGGTGGTCGCGGGCGCCGATGTGCCCGACGGGCTATGCACGGTGTTCGTGCGGCACACCAGCGCGAGCCTGACGATCCAGGAGAACGCCGACCCGTCGGCCAAGGCGGACCTCGAGGCCTGGCTCAACCGCCTCGTCCCCGAGGACGACCCGCGCTTCACCCACACCGCCGAGGGCCCGGACGACATGCCGAGCCACATCAAGGCCGCGCTCACCGCCACAAGCCTGAGCATCCCCGTGATGAACACCCGGCTGGCCCTCGGCACGTGGCAGGGGATCTACCTGTGGGAGCACCGGCGTTCGGCGCACACCCGGCGGGTGGTCGTGCACGTCGGATGAGCGATGAGCCCGTGGACCGAACGGTCACACCGCAGCGAAGTACGCCGGCTCGTTGCCCTTGATCCACTTGATGTTGCACCCGATGCTCGGCCGCTGCTCGGCGCTGGGGGACTGACCCGCGAGAACCGCATCCGCTGCTGCCCGCAGGTCGGTGCCGGTCACGGGCGTGCCGCTATCGGGGCGCGACTCATCGAACTGGCCGCGGTAGACAAGGGTGTGCCCCGCGTCGAACAGAAAGAAGTCCGGCGTGCATGCCGCCTTGAACGACTTGGCCACCTCCTGCGACTCGTCGTAGAGGTACGGGAACGACCACCCGAGCTGGTGGGCGAGTTCCTTCATCTTCTCGGGCGAGTCATCGGGGTAGTTCGCCACGTCGTTCGGGCTGATGGCCACGATGGCGAGCTTCTCACTGTACTCGCTCGCGAAGCTCGTCAGGCCATCGAGCAAGTGCTTGACGAACGGGCAGTGGTTGCAGATGAACATCGCCAGCACCGGCCTGCCCGCAAGGTCCGACCGGCTGACTGTGTTGCCTGTCACAGCACATGGCAATGAGAAGTCGGGGCACGTAGTGCCGAGCTCGAGCATGGTGGATTCGGTGCGGGCCATGGCAGCTTCCTTCGTCTGGTGTGGGGCGCGAGACCGACAGCCTAGACTCGCGACCCGTGCTCGCCGACCTCGTCATCCCGATCGTTTGCCTGGCCATGGGAGCGGCGCTCGCGATGGCATGCACGATTGGCCCGAGACGCGACGAGGCCACCGGCAACGCCCTGCGGAGCATCGCGTTCGGCGCACTCGTGGTGAACGCCGCAGCGGTCATCGCCGCTGTCGCCCTCGATCGCGCAGAGTGGGCGGCTACGATCGCGGCCTGGCCGGCACTCGGCGCGTCTATCGGCACACTGGTGAGGCGATTTGCCGGGAGATCCCAGGATGCACTTCTTGGCATTCCGAACGCGACGCCCGTGCTCATCGTCTCAGCGGTGGTGGTGTTCCTCGCCGCAACGGTCGGTGAGGTGGGCTTCATCGAGGCGCAGCTGATCGCGATCGCCTCGCTCGCGTGGGTGGCGGGGCCGTTCGCGCCGCTCGCGTCACGGCGGGCACTGGGCGATGCCTATGCCGGTGCGTTCGCGAGTGCCGGCGGGCTTGCGGGCCTGGGGATCGGCGCGACGCTCGGGCGATGGCTCGACCTCGCCCGTGATGCCCGCGTGCTTCAGCTCGGTGGCGTTGGTGAGCTCGAGGCGGTCGCGGGGGCGTTCGGCGACCGCCCGACGCTGCTGATCGATGCCGCCACACCGTGGCTCGGCGCAGCGTTGCTTGTCGTGGCCGCTGCGCTGGTCTGGCGACCGGGCCGACCGTAGGCCTCAGGCCTCTCTGCGTCAGATCCCGAACTCCCATCCCGAACTCCCAAGGGACCTGGAAAAGGGACCCGGAAGGCGCCACGAGTGATTCAATTTGACATAATCTATGTTCTCGGACCTTAAATCAGCGCAGGAAGATCCGGGCGGATGATCCGATCGATCACAGCCCAGTGGGCCGCGTCCGGTGGGCGGTGAAGGAGTGTGAACAGCTCCCCGTGCGGAGCGATTCGCCGCTCGACCCACCCATCCGATTGCACCCCGACCACGCGTACCATCTCGCCCAATGGACTCCCTCTTCGACTCGCGCCGGTACCTCATCCCCTTTCGCTCCGTCCTGCTGCCACAGATTTTTACGGACACGCTCGTCATCGGCTCCGGGGCGGCCGGGCTTAGCGCGGCTGTTGCCGCGGCCGAGCACGGCGATGTCATCGTGCTCGCTAAGTCAAAGCTCGACCGGACGAACACACAGTGGGCCCAGGGCGGCATCGCGGGTGTGGTCGATACTGCCGACTCGGTCGAAGCGCACGTGCAGGACACGCTGGCCGCGGGCGCCGGTTTGTGCGACGAGGCGGTCGTGCGGCGGATCGTCGGGGAGGGCACGGGCGCCATCGATCGGCTGCTCCGCCTGGGCTTCAACGCCGATCGAACGGGCGCAGGCGATCTGGCCCTCGGCCAAGAAGGCGGTCACTCGGCGCGGCGGATCGTGCACGCCGACGGCGATGCGACGGGCGCGGAGATGCAGCGGTCCATGCTCGAGCACGCGCACCGGGAGGACAGCATCCGATTCTTTGATCGGTGCTTCGTGCTCGACCTGCTCACACCGACCAATGCACCGGGCGCGCCCTGCCTGGGCGCGATCACGCACCATCCCAAGTACGGCCTCCAGATGATCTGGTCCCGCGCCACGATCCTCGGTGCGGGCGGCGCCGGTTCGCTCTGGCGAGAAACCTCCAACCCCCCCACAGCGACAGCGGACGCGATCGCCCTGGCCTACCGGTGCGGCGCCGATGTCGGCGACCTCGAATTCGCGCAGTTCCACCCCACCACGCTCTACGTCGCCGGCGCCGGTCGAACGCTGATTTCCGAGGCCGTCCGCGGCGAGGGCGCCCGGCTTGTCGACCTCAACGCCTACGCCTTCATGGCCGATGAGCATCAACTGGCCGACCTGGCGCCGCGTGATGTGGTGAGCCGCTCGATTCAACGGACGCTTCACCGGACCGGCTCGGCCTGCGTGTACCTCGATTGTCGTCACATCGAGCGATTCGCCGAGCGGTTCCCATCGATCCACGCCGAGCTCGAGCGGTTCGACCTCGACCCCTCGTCCGATCTCGTCCCGGTCAACCCCGCGGCCCACTACATGATCGGCGGCGTGAGCACCGATCAATCGGGGCGCACGACGGTGCCCGGCCTGTACGCCGTTGGCGAGGCGGCGTGCACCGGGCTGCACGGCGCGAACCGCCTGGCGAGCAACTCGCTGCTCGAGGCGATGGTCATGGGAGACACCGCGGGCCGCGCGACCGCCGAGATGCATGCCAACGGGCCGGATGGCAACGCGTGGGGCATCACGCCGCGCCCCGGGCCGGTGCAGGTCATCTCCGACATCCCGATCTCCGAGCACGGCGAGCTCGACCTCGCGGATGTCCGCACGAGTCTCCGGTCGGCCATGTGGCGGAACGTGGGGATCGAGCGGACCGGTGGCAAGCTGGCCGACGTCGGCGAGATGTTCGACTTCTGGGCGCGGTACACGCTCGACAAGATCTTCGACGAGCCGTCGGCATGGGAGACGCAGAACATGCTGCTCGCGGGCGCGTTGACGGTCCGCGCTGCCCACGAGCGCGAAGAGTCGCGCGGGTGCCACGCGCGGGCCGACTTCCCCGAGCCCGCCACCGCGGGTGTGCGCCGGCGGTGGCGCCGCGGGCGCGCCGACCCGATCGCCGATGTGGTACGCACGCAGGTCGTCGCATGAAGCGCCGGCGCACCGCGTCCGTGGCGGCCATCACCGGGCTCGGCCTCCTGATGGCCGCGTGTGTCGAAACGCGTGTCGTGCATCGCAAGGGAATGCGGGTGTACTCCCCGCGGCCAACCCCCGAAACCGCGCAGCGGCCGATCGAGGAGTTGCTCGCCGATCTCGCGCCCGAGGGCGTCGAGGTCGACCCTGCCACCATGCGGTACACCACGCCAAACACCGAGGTCGTGCTGGTGGCACTCGCGCCGCGGCACGTGATCCTGCACCTGCACACCACGATCACCAACCAGGAGTACGACCTGCTCTATGACCAGGTGATCTCGGAATACGTCAAATCGCAGTACCGATCTCGGGGCGAGGACCCGCAGGAGGCGGTCGACGCCATCATCGATGCGCGGGAGGAGGTGCTCGCACTGCTTCAAACGGTGCCGAGCGGCGAGCACTCGCCGAGTGTGCGGCTCAGCTCGCGCGATGGCCGGCTCCGGCTGCACTCGAGCCTGGCGCGACTCGAGCGTTGGCGATTCTCGACGCTCGAGTTCATCGTGGAGCCGCAGGGCATGCGGCTCGCCGGTATCTTCCCGTGATCCCGATTCCCGTGATCCCGTCATTCGGTGATCTCGGGCGGTTCACACTGACCGCCGAAAATGCCCAGGAGAGGACTCGAACCTCCACCCCGTAAAGCCGGGACCAGCACCTCAAGCTGGCGCGTCTGCCAATTCCGCCACCTGGGCAGGTGTCGGGGCGCGATTCGCTCGCGCGAGTCGCAACGATACACCACCCAGAGCGTGCGGGCGAGCCGCGCCGCTACGCCAGTCGGCGACCGCCATCGACCGCCACCACCTCACCCGTGATGTACTCCGCCCGCAGCGCCAGCCACGCGATCGCTTCCGCAGCGTCCTCGGGCGTGCCGGCGCGGGCCAGCGGGACACGCGTCACGTACGCCTGCTGCGACTCTCGATCCGACTCGTACCCCTGCTCCGGCCACACCACGACCCCCGGCGCGATCCCCACGACGCGGACGCGGGGCGCGAGGTCCCGCGCGAGCGCACGAACCATCTCGATGACACCCGCCTTGCTCATGAGATACGCCGCGAACTCTTGCCGCGGCCGCCCCATCGCGTGGATGTCGCCCAGGCACACGACAGCCCCCCCACCGGGCAGAACACTCCGGCCGAGCAGAGGCGCAAGGCCACCGGTCAGGACGAGCGGCGCACCCGCGTTGACCCACCACTGCTCAACTGCACCGTCTGGTGTGAGTGTGTCGAGCGGGCTCGGCTCATAGACCGACGCGTTGTGTACGAGCACATCGATGCGGGGCACCTCCTCGGCGAGCCGCGCGGCGTAGGCATCGACGGACGCGCGGTCCGACAGATCGAGGTGATCGAGCCGGACGCCAGCGCCCAAGACCCGGAGTTCACCTGCGAGCCGCTCGGCATCGCGAGCGCTCCGCCGGTAGGTCACACGGATATCGCACCCACGCGCCGCGAGCGCCCGCGCGGTCGCCGCACCAACACGCCGTGCCCCGCCGGTGATGAGTGCGACCGGGCGATCAGGCATCGGGCGTCTCGGCGGAAGCATCGACTCGCTCGCCCGCGGCGTGCCATGCCGAGGTCTGCAGAGAGTTGCTGGAGCGCGACTTACGCGCCGTGTGCCGTGCGTGTCCGCGGCGGAGCGCCTGCGCCAACAGCACGAGCGTCACGAAGAGCACAAGCACAACCGCAGCCGACGCGGCAACAAGAACCGCTGCTCCAACAATGGTGGACTCACCCGAGGCGCCGCTCATGACGCCACGATACGGCCCTCGCGGGCTGTGCGATCACCCCATGCATGGGCCTTCGGTGCCCAAATCCAAGCACTGGCTCGCGTCGCACCGGGTGAACGGACGAAGTATCTGATTCGAGTTCTCACCGTGTCACGCGGACGGCTCTGACGGGTATAACCCATCGCGGCGTATGACACGCCGCTGCCGTCCTCGTCGGAGTGTTGCATGCCGATCCTGCCACGTTTTCGCTCTTTGTTTGGATACCGTCTCTCGCGTGTCGGCGCCGTCGCTGCAGTGTTCGCCGCGTTCGCCCCGTTTTCCGCGGGCCAATCGGGTGGCGATGCGCAGCTGGCCCGATCGCTCGAGGCGTGGTCCGATCAGCTGTGGTCGAGTGCGGAGTCCGACCAGGTCAAGAACGCGCTCGAACTCGTCCGCGACCTCCCCGCTGGCGCTCAGGCTCAGCCGGAGCTCAACGGGCTCGCATCCGCCATCGAGCAGTTCCGGACCAACATCGAGCAGCGCGAGCAGTCTCGGGCCGAGCAGATCGCCGAGGCGCGGTCCGAGTTCGCCGACGCATCGACGCAGAACGATGTGCCCGCCATGCTCGACGCGGTCTTCGAGCTGCACCAACTTTCGACCGACAAAGAAGCGTTGCTCGCCGAGCCCCAGGTCGCTGCCGCGCTCACCCGGGCCGACCTCGGCGCGCAGGAGGCCGAGGCCTCTAGCGACTGGCTCGAGGCCCTCATGATGTACTCCCGGCTCGATCTGATCTTCGAGGATCAGGAGCGGTACGAGGACGCCCTCAAGCGGGCCGGGCGCCGCCTCGAGTTGCTGCGCTTGTACGTGCCGGAGCGGCTGCACGAGCTTCGCAACGAGCAGCTCGTCGCCGAGGGCGAGGAGCCGCTCCCCGAGTTCAATGACTTCGGCGAGGACTGGCGCGACCGACTCGCCGGCGTGGACGACCGCATGGTGACCGAGGCGATCGCCCGCGCTGCCGAGGAGCACGTGGAGCGGGTCGGCATCGAGGAGATGCTGGTCGGCGGGCTCGAGTCGGTGAGGACGCTGGCGACCACGCGCGACCTGGCGCGACAGTTCCCGGGCATCGACAACCAGGTGGGCGTGCACCGTCTCAAGGCCGACATCGATTTCGCGATCCGTCGTCTCGAGGCCCTCAACGACGGCGGCGACCACTTCCATCTCGTGAAGACCATTCGTGACCTTGACGCTGCCAACCGCGAGAGCCAGGTGAACCTGCCCAAGGAGGTCTGGCTGCACGAGTTCGGCGATGGCGCGATGGATGCGCTCGACGACTACACCGAGATCATCTGGCCCGACGAGCGCGAGCAGTTCGACCGCTCGCTGCAGGGCGCCTTCACCGGTGTGGGGATCCAGATCTCGCTCACCGAGGCGTACGAGTTGGAGGTCGTCACGCCGATCGCGGGAACACCGGCGTTTCACGCCGGACTCAAGGCGGGTGATCTCATCAACCGCATCGATGGTCGCCCGACGCTCGGCATCACACTGAACCAAGCGGTCGAGCAGATCACCGGGCCCGCCGGCACGACGGTGACGCTCTCGATCGAGCGGGTGGTGGGCGATGAAGACCAGGAGTTCGAGGTGGTGCTCACCCGTGCCCGCATCCCGCTTCACACCGTGAAGGGCTGGCGCCGCGTCGGCACCGGAGAGCTCGACTGGGACTGGTTCATCGATCGCGAGGCCGGGCTCGGGTACGTGCGTGTCACCTCGTTCAACAACGACACGACCAAAGAGGCCTCCGATGCCATCCGCTCGATGAAGCGCGAGGGGCTCAACGGTGTGATCCTCGACCTGCGGTACAACCCCGGCGGCCTGCTCTCGCAGGCGGTGCGTCTCACGAACCTCTTCGTGCGATCCGGCATCGTCGTGACACAAGAAGACCGTGCCGGCCGCACGGTTGAGCGGCACGCCGCCCGGTGGGGCCGGCACATGGTCGACGACGACATCCCGGTGGTGGTGCTGATCAACGGCGGCTCAGCTTCGGCTTCCGAGATCGTCGCGGGGGCGCTGCAAGACTTCGGCCGGGCGATCCTGGTTGGCGACCAGAGCTTCGGCAAGGGGTCCGTTCAGCAGGTGTTCGAGGTCGGCCGGCGCAATGCCGCCCTCTTCAAGCTCACCACGGGCTACTACAAGCTGCCCGATGGACGGCTCATCCACCGCGGGCGCGCGAACGCAGCGAAGGCCGGCGTGGCGCCGCACATCAAGGTCGAGATGCTGCCCGAGCAGGTCGCCGATGCGCTCGACACCCGGCGGGAGGCCGATGTGTACTCCGAGGACGCCGACGGACGACCGATCTTCGTCGACCCAGCGGCGCTCATCGACGAGGGCGAGGATCCGCAGCTGGAGACCGCCCTGCTGCTGCTCCGGAGTCGTGTGGCGATCAATCGTGCCCTCGCGTCGCTCGACGCTCCGGGGGAGTAAGCCACTTCGGCGCGTGTCACACACCTTTCCTGGCTCTTTCCTGCCCGAGTTGTGGAATCCGGTGCGCGTTGGGCTTGACATCGCCTGTGTGTCGATAGGGTGAAGGCCCATGTCGACGCCCCAGCCCGAGCCTGCGGTGATGATCATCCACGACGGTGGCCTTGGTGCGCTGGTCGCGACCCTCATGACCATCGATCGATCGGATGATGTTCGGGTGATCGCGTGGGCGCCCGCGTCGGGTTCGTCTCTGGTCACGCCCGGTGCGCCGGCCTGGGCGGGGCGCGTGGCGGTGCTCCAGCAGCAGGCCGCGGTGCTCGATCTGGCCGAGGTCGTCGAGCCCGAACCACTGCCCACGAGCAGCTCGGACCGCGGCGCGCCGGCGTGGCCACGGTCGGGCAATGTCGATGCGGCTCGGGATCTGCTGCGCGCCATCGCCGATGCCGAGGCGCGCGGGTGCGAGCGCGTCATCTGGCCGATCGTGTGCGGGGATGATCTTGACGCCACCTACGCGGCGAGCGAGCTGGCCCGACTCGTCTCCCGGATCGCCGAGCTCGATCAGCGTCGCGGTGGGCCGTGGCTCGACCTCCCGCTCGCCGACCTCACCACCGCCCGACTCGCCGACCTCGCCCACGACCTCGATGCCCCGCGTACCGAGACCTGGCAGCAGGCCGGTGCCGACTCCGAGGCGGCCTGATTGGGGCTTGTCCAAGGCCGAACACCCGCTACACTTGCCGATTCGCGTCAGGCGAGGCTCGAGCCGCCTGCACAGTGCGCGAGTTCCCCATCCGACTCTCTCGCAGGTTCACTCATGTACTCGATCATCGAAGACAGCGGCACACAGATCAAGGCCTCGGTGGGCGACAAGCTCACGCTCGACATCCGCGAGCTGCCCGAGGGCGCGGAGGAACTGGTGCTCGATCGTGTGCTGCTCGTGGGCGACGAGGGCTCGGCCACCATCGGCCGGCCGTACGTCGACGGCGCGAGCGTGACCGCAAAGATCCTCGAGCGCGATGCGAAGGGCGAGAAGATCCACGTCGTCAAGTACAAGCGGCGCAAGGGCTACCGCCGGAAGCAGGGACACCGTCAGCGGCACCTGCTCGTTGAGGTGACCGCGATCAACGCGTCCTGAGCTAGGGCCCCACCCGCACCATCTGCACCGTCTGATTGCATACTTGTACTGCCAGGCGCGGTGGTGAGAGCGTCCCGCTTCCACGGCCGAATACCCGACCTGCGTGCGCGAATGTTCGTGGGAGCAAGACGCTCCAACCACCGGGGTGTGGCATTCGACAATGCGTTATGCAGCGGGCGTCTCGAGTGTCCGGCCGCGCCACGCCCGCTGACCGCGCAGGTGATCCACGAAGCTCGCCCACTGCACCGCGGTCATCGCGGCCACGCCGAACGGGTGCAGGATGACGACCAGCCACGGCTGCTGGAACGCCGCAGCGATGACCGTCCTGTGTGCCAGGTGAGTGAGCACCGCAGCGATCGCGAGCGGTAACGCCACAGGGTGGAGCGTCCACGTGACCGCGCTCCACACGACATACATCCACGGGAGTGCATGCCCGATCGCGTGCATCACGGTGAACACGCCCAGCACGATCGGTGAACCGAGACCCTCGTAGGCGTTCTTGCGGAAGCCCCGCCACGTGGCCCCCCATCCCTCGTACATGCGGCACGACGCGGTGTGTGTGCCGTCGAACAGGTCGGTCATCCACCCGGCGCGACGAACGTTCCGAGGGATCTTCACACCGTCGTGCATCGAGTCGCGCACGGCAGCGTGCCCGCCCGCCTCCACGTACGCCTGCCGGCGGATCAGCAGGAACTGCCCGCACCCGGCGCACGTCGCGGGGTCGCGCGTCGCCCGCATCCGCGGCATGGGCAGGTAGCTCAGCAGGATGAAGTGGATCATCGGGACGAACACCGTCTCGCCGAGCGTCTGCGTGATCTGGCGCGGGAAGCAGCTCAACAAGCCGAGCTCGGGCCGCCCCGCGACTTCAGCGATCGTCCGCTCGAGCCCGCCATCCTGCAGGCGGACATCCGCATCGACGAACAACAGCCAGTCGCCCGACGCGGCCTCCGCGAGGCGCGCGCACGCCCACTGCTTGCCCGTCCACCCCGCGGGCATCGGGGCGGTCTCCGCGCGGCGAACACGCGAATCGGCCGCAACCAGCGCATCGACGATCTCTGGGGTGCGGTCCGTCGACTCGTCGTCGTAAATCAGCACCTCGAGCGTCACGCCCTCGGGCACCGCCTGATCGAGCACCGAGCGGACCGCGGCCTCGATGTTCGCCTCTTCGTCGCGCGCGGGGATGCAGACCGAGAGCCGGATCGGCTGATCGGGGGCCGGTGCGCGGCGCCGCCGTTTCAGCACCGGTGTGTTGATCAGGGTCATCACGCCCGCGAGCAGGCTCAGCCCGAGCGACACCGCCATCAGCCACGCCATCACGCTCATGGTGCCGGGTTCGCTGACTCACCGCGAGCGGATGCCTCGGCGTGGTGCGCCCGTGGAACCGCCCCGGTGCGGCCCCGGAGGCGGAGCCAGGCGTCGTAGATCGGGTTGATCTTTGCGGCGCCGCCGCCGAGCAACGGCTCGAAGGCCGATTCGTCCCGAGCGACCACCGCCTCGGCGAGGGCGGCGCCGTTGGTCCGCATCGTGCCGGTCATGGTGCGGAGCCACCCGGTGGTCGAGGATCGCTCGGGTGGCGGGCATTCCTGCACGCGAATAAAGATCTCGGGCTTGCGGTCCTGCCAGAACGCGTATTCGAGGGCAACACAGACGATGACGGGATCGTCGAGCCGGGCCGCGAAGGCCGCGGCGCCGGGACGGAGCCGGATCGGGGACCGCGGGTCGGTGAACTGCCCCTGCGCGGTGATCCAGAACGCCTTGCTCGGATCGGCCTCGAGTTCGGCCCGGGCGTAGGCCAGCATCGGCTCGAGCGAGCCGGGGTCCGACGGGTCGATCCCGAAGACGCCGATGCGGCGGAAAAAGCCGAAACGCTCGAGCTGATCACGGTCCATCGGCGCGAGCGTGGGCCGAGATGGCGTCAGCCGCATCGCGAGCCACTTCGCGACGAGCGGATCCCACCACGAGGGATGATTGAACACCACAAGTGTGGGCCGGCGCGTGTGCTCGATCGCGCGGAGCGCCTCGCTCGAACCCCGCACCGCACGCACCGAAAAGTACGACCGTGAGATCAGCCACCCGCAGTAGCCCGCGAAGAAGCGGTCGAACCGCGGCGAGTACTTGGCTGGGATGATCTCGCTCAACGGGTCGCTCTCTGCTTCGGCGTGGTGGCGGAGGCATCCTGCCTCCCTAGAGCAGACCAAGTCAACTCGTCTCACCAGTCTTCGCGGTGGATCGACCGACTCCGGGACTTGCGTGCCACTGGCGGCTTGCCCGCCAGTGTTCAAGGGCTTTGGCGTTCGCACTGGTGGGCAAGCCACCAGTGGCACC
>JBCDJJ010000100.1:0-11375 GCA_038747915.1 Planctomycetota bacterium
CTGGTGGCTTGCCCACCAGTGCAAACGCCAAAGCCCTTGAACACTGGCGGGCAAGCCGCCAGTGGCACCCAAGTCCCGGAGTCGGTCGATCCACCGCGAAGACTGGCGAGACGAGTTGACTTGGTCTGCTCTAGCCCGACGCGTGCTGCGCTGTGGGACCGCGCACGCCCGTTCAACTCCCCGTCGAACCAAAGCCGCCCGCACCACGCGCGGTGTCGTCCAGCTCTTCGACTTCGGCGACGACGGCGTGCTCGACGCGCGCGATCACCATCTGCGCGATCCGCATGCCGGGGTCGACCACGAACGAGGCACCGCCCAGATTGATCAGCGGCACAATCACCTCGCCGCGGTAATCGCAATCGATCGTGCCCGGCGCGTTCGGGAGCGTGACCCCGTGCTTCGACGCCAACCCCGACCGGGGACGAACCTGGGCCTCGAAGCCGTGCGGCAGCGACATCGCAAACCCGCACGGGATGCGGACGATCGCTCCGGGTGAGATCTCGACAGGCTGAGCATCCTCCGGGCACGCGTGCAGATCGAGCCCAGCCGCCCCGTCGCTCTGGTACACGGGCACCTCGCACT
Organism: Planctomycetota bacterium; assembly: GCA_038747915.1. GTDB lineage: Bacteria > Planctomycetota > Phycisphaerae > Phycisphaerales > UBA1924 > JBCDAP01. The sequence continues at coordinate 583 of JBCDJJ010000100.1, forward strand.
CGGCGCGGAGCCGCTTGAATCGGAGGAGCGGACCGGTGGTCACCGTCTCAGGTGTCGGGGGTGCAGGATGGACGCTCACGCCTCGTCCCGGTGACCGCGGTCGAGGTCGCGTAGCACCTGGCGGGTGCGCTCGATGCACCGGTCGAGCGCCGAGCGGCCTGTGACCACCCGCATGGCGTCCGGCTTGTTGAGCTCGCCCAGCTGATGCTCGCACTCTTGACGAGCGGACTCGAGGCTTCGCAGCACCGCCTCGGCGGTCTCACGGATTGCTGACTTCGCCTCCGCGATCGCCACAGCCTCTGCGCGGATGTTCCCGCTCGCCAAGCGTGTGTTCATACGAAGCCGGCCTCCGATCGGCGCCCCGATGGTCGATCCCCGACCGCCGGCGACGCCACGCGTCTTGCAGAGCGGTAAGCAACGGCTTACCCCGCCGATATGGTCTCGCATCACGGCCCTGCGATCAAGCCGCGTCCGAGCCCACCATCGGTTGGGGGGAGATCGGCGCGCTGACGCGGATCCGGCCAGTCTGTGGCGTTCCCACCGGTTGTGGCGGCCCCTGCATCGGGATCCACCGGGCGATCTCGTCGATCACCCGCGCAGGCTCATGTACCGAACGCATCCCTTCCATTGTAGTCACCAGGCGCTGGACCCAGGCGGGATCGACCGCGTCGCCCGGCCAGGCGAGCACGCCCGGAAGCGATGTGTGGTCAAGGTCTTCCGCTGCGTAGGCGAGTTCCTCGTAGAGCTTCTCGCCGGGTCGGATGCCGATGATCTCGATCCGCGCCCGCGGTCGGTGCGCGATGCCCTCGGGCGGACTGTCGGCGCGAACACCATCCAGCCCGTGCTGCGCCAGGAACCGCGTGGCGAGATCCATGATCCGCACCGGCTCGCCCATGTCGAGCACGAAGACTTCGCCCGTGGGCAGGGCAGCGGACTGGATCACCAGGGCGGCGGCTTCGGGGATGGTCATGAAGTACCGCGTCATCCGCTCGTCGGTCACACCGACCGCGCCGGTGTCGGCGAGCTGTGTGCGCCAGATGGGCAGCACGCTGCAGGCCGAGCCGAGCACGTTGCCGAACCGGACCAGGCTGAACCGTGTCGGGCCTCGGCCGTTGAGCGCGCGGATGCACAGCTCGGCCATGCGCTTGGTCGCGCCCATCACGCTCGTCGGCCCGACGGCCTTATCACTCGAGATCAGCACGAACCGCTCGCACCCGCACGCCATCGCGGCTTCGGCGACGCTCTTCGTGCCGAACAGGTTGTTCGAGATCGCAGCGCCCGGATGGTCTTCCATGAGCGGCACGTGCTTGTGCGCCGCCGCGTGGAAGATGACGTTCGGACGCAGGAACGCGAGCCGCCGACGCGTGGACTCGGCATCGACCACATCGTGCAGCACCGCGGTGCGCGGCACATTCCGGTTCGCTTGGGTGATCTGGCGATCGATCTCGAACAGCGCGTTGTCCGAGCGGTCCATCAGGATCAGCTCGGCGGGTTCGAAGCGCGCACAGATGCGGGCGATCTCGCTCCCGATCGAACCGCCGGCGCCGGTGATCAGCACACGCTTGCCACGGACCACATCGCGAGCGAGGTGCTCGTTGATGGCGCGTGGATCGCGACCGATCAGCGCCGCCTCGTCGAGCTCGCGACCGCTTAAGCCGGGCGCCGTGGCGCCGGTGAGCACATCCTCAATGGTTGGCAGCAACCTTGTCTCGACATCCAACTCGCCGAGTGACCGGCGCACCCGCTCGATCACGCCGCTCATCGCCGCCGGCAAGGAGATCAAAGCGGTCGAGAAGTCGAACCGCCCGCAGATGGTCTCGAGCTCGGCCACCGTGCCGATCACGGGGAGCTCGGTCTCGTCGATGTGCCTCGCATCGCTCGCGTGGAGCAGCACCAGGCCGATCGGCTCGGGCGTGCCGCCCGGATCGGCGGCGGCGGCACGGAGGGCAGCGGCACACGCTGGGGCCGCTGTTCCGGCGGTACCAATCACGATCATCCCACTCGGCACGTGCACCACGCGGCTCCCGCTCAGGGTGAATCCTTTGGTGCTATCGGTCCCTGAGAGGGGGTGCGTTCAGTCCGGGGCCGGCTTTCTCGGACGATCGCCGTACGAAATCCGTCCTGCATTGGCGGCGGGAGCGTCCGCTCCCACGAACACGGGTCGACACCGGCCGATGACGCGGGGGCACGCGTCCGCGGGAGCGGGACGCTCCCGCCATCGACCCACGCGGCTCCACACCGGCCGCCGCACGGTCACGACTCCTCAGACTCGGGTTCCTCGTCGACCTCGAAGCCGGGTGGCGGCTCCTCGCGCGGGTCGATCTCCCGCAGGTACTCCCAGGAGTAGATCCCGGTCCGGTGACCGTCCGAGAACTCGATACGGATCGCGTACCCCCCGACCAGCGCCGCCGACTCGGCGACCAGCGGCCCACCACTCCCGCCCGATCCGCGGCTCGGTTGAATGACCGCCAGCGGGTTCTTCTCGAGCTCTTCCCGCTGCTGCCGTGCATCGGCCGAGGGGCTCATCCGCCGCAGGTAGGCGATCGAGTAGTACGACACGGCCCCGTCTGCCCAGCGCACCGCAAGGCCGCGGTCTTTCTTGAGATCGAGCTTGAGGGGAGGTGGGGTCGTCACCGTTGACTCTTTATCAGTACACCCCGTGCTCACGAGCGAGCTCGACGATCCGCTGATAGCTCGCACGGAAGTATGCGGTGTAGGCGATGTCGAGCTCGGCCCGGTGAACAGCGTCGAGCTGCCTCCAGATGTCGTCTCGGATGCCGAGCGTGGCGACCACGTTGAGGAACCATTCGGGCTCTCCGCCTCCCACGGGGACCACCTTGATCTCAGGCGGCATCGTGTTGATCCGAGGTAACGCACGTCCACCGGAGAGCTCGTGTGCGCTCTTCAGCACGGCGAAGGTCGGAATCTCGCTCGACTCGTTGGCACCAGGCACGAGATCGATGATGCTGCCCTGCGAGTTGATGTTGAACACGACGGCCGGCGGTGACGACAGAATTCGTGCGAATTCGTCTTCGTTCAGCTCGGTACCGACACCGATGTCGGGTAACGAACGCTCGCGGCGGAAGGTCGCACCACTCATCGCGATGCGTGCAGCAATCACCGGCTGCCCGGATTCATCGAACCATCGCACCTCGTGCACCGGCCACGCGAGGAATCTCCTCACCATCTCTTCGCCAACACGCTCGACCACGTCTTGGTTGACTTGGCTGCTAACACCGACATCCACCAGCGCCCGGATTGCCTCCCACGCCGCCCGCTGTTCGTCGTGAATCGTGATGCACGCCACTTTCATCATCGGCGTCACCGCCGACCGCCACCCGCGATACCGCGCATCGCTCGCTGCAGCGAACGGGTCGGTCCCCTTGTCGACAAAGTGCTCGCCGTACCGCTCGAGAACGCTCCGGCGCGACGGCATGCGGCGCAGCTCGTGCTGTACCGGGCCGTAGAGCATCTCCGGGTGGCCAGCCGTCGTGCCCGCCGCATCGGCGACCACCGGCACCTCGACACCCGCTGCGAACTGCCACAACGCCTGCCCCTGATCGCTCAGTGTGAACTCGACGAAGCGCACCGCCAGCTCGCGATCCGGCGCCCCGCGCAGCAGGCTGATCGGATCGGGGTCGACAAACGTCGTTCCCTCCGGCGCGACATATCCGATCCGAGACGTCTCCGGCGTCTCGCCCTCCTGCATCACCGCCTGCGCCTGCGTGCGCCCGAAGAAGTCGATCGCCACACCGATCGCTGCTTCGCCCTGGCTCACATCGATCGGGATCTTGCTCGACGAGTTCGAGAAGTACTGGGCGTTCGCCGCCATCCCACGGAGGATCCGCCACCCCTCGTCCCACCCGAAGGTGTCGAGCAGCGCGTTGTAGGTCGTCGTGACCGAACCGGAGTGACGCGGATCGGTGAGCGCGAGCCACCCCGCGAGCCGTGGGTCGGCGAGATCGCCCCACGTGGTCGGCTCGGGCACACCAAGGCGCTCGAGCACATCGCGGTTGAACATGATGCCGAAGGCCGAGGTGGCGTTACCCACCCAGTGCTTGTCGGGGTCGTAGAGCGTGCCGGCGCCGAGGGTGTTCTCGCCGTAGATGGCACGGAGCTGCTCGTCGGTGAAGGGCAGCGGCGCGGAGATCGACGCGCTGAACTCGGTGTCGCCGACCGTCGCGGTTTGTGCGCGCTTGAGCTGATCGTGCTCGTAGTACCCCCCGCCGAACATCAGGTCGTAGTCCATCGTGTCCGACGGCTCCACGAGCGCCCCCTCGGTGTCGAACCGCCCCTCCTCGAGCGCGCGCCGGTAGCTGGCGATCAGCTGACGGCGGATGGCCGACGTGCCGCCGGGTGTGTGCCAGGTGATCCGCACCGGCTCGCCGTACACGGCGCGGTGCCACCGGTCGAAGGCGATCGAGAACTCGGAGCGGATCTGCTCGTTATGCGGCGTGACGATGTGCAGCTCGCGCGCGCCGGCCACCTCGGCCGCTCGCTCGGGCCGCGCGAGAAAGGGCACACCCAGCACCACCGCGAGGGCGCCGAGCACCAGGAGTCGACTGAGCTGAAGCACGCGGATAATCCTCGTGAAGGTGTCGCGGCGCGAGTGTACGTGCCCCGACCACTCGTTGAATTGCGCCAGGATGGCCCGCTCACGCTTGACCCAATGTCGCGCCAGGACGATACTTGTGAGAATGCATTCGCGGTCGCAGCACCAATCGGGCTCGGTGGGGAGCGCCTCGGAACGCGTCGCCAGTGCATCACCGTGCGGGTGCGCCAACTGGCGTCATGCGCTCGCTCGACATCTGCCGTTCAGCATCGCGGGGTGCGTGCTCGGCGCGGTGGGTTTGCTCGTCTGGATCCAAGTGGATGTAGAGGCGTCGGCGGCGTGGATCGATCTTGGCTCGGTGTACTGGGGCGCTCACCTGCTCCACATCGCGCTGAGTGGGTTCGCCACGGCCGCCTTGCTGGCGGTGCTCCGGCCTGGAACAGGACTCGGCCTGACCCTCGCCCTGGGTGGCGGGGGCGCGATCGTGCTCGCCTCGCTGAGCGACTGCGGCGCGCCGCATCTCGGGGCGACCGCGACCGGTCTCACGGCTGGTGGGCACGGCCACGCCACAGGCGTGTGGTGGGCCCTGGTGGTGCCGGCGCTGGTGGGTTGCGTGGCGGGGTGGATGATCCGTCGCCCCGGCATCGGCCACGCGCTGCACCTGGTGATCAGCACGATCGCGTCGGCGGCGCACATCGGTCTCGGGGCGGCCGCGTTGTCGCTCTCGGAGTTCGGCCCGCTCATCGGCACACTCGTGATCGCGGTCTGGCTGCCGTGCTGGATCAGCGATGCCCTGCTTCCGCTCGTGGCATCGCGGCTGCCGAAGCTGCGCGCCATCCCGGCGAACGGGGCACCGATACCGGCCGTCGTGCCCGTCGAGTCCGGCCCGGCCCGGTGAGCGTGTACGCTCGCGAGTGATGACACCACGCGAGCACGACCAGGGCCTGGCTGCCAGAGCGTTTGTCGAGCGGTTCGGCCGCCCGCCCGCGATTGTCGCGATCGCGCCGGGCCGTGTGAACCTGATCGGCGAGCACACCGACTACTCGGACGGGTTTGTCTTTCCGATCGCCATCGACCGGCACTGCACCGTGGCGCTCGGGCCGGCCGAGGGTGACCGAACCACGCTGTTCGCTGCCGACCTTGATGACTCCGCCGAGGTGCCCGCCGGCTCGATCGAGCCGAACGATCCAGCGGTGCCTCAGGGCTCGTGGCCGAGCTACGTCCTGGGAGCGATGACGCTCACCGCGGAGGCGATCGGCGAGCCCGTGCGCGCCGTCAACGCCCTGCTGACCTCGACCGTTCCCGCGGGCGGCGGGCTATCGAGTTCGGCAGCGATCGAAGTCGCGTCGAGTGTTGCCTACCAGGCGCTGGCGAACGTCTCGCTGCCGCCGATGGAGACCGCGCAGATCTGTCAGCGGGCCGAGCACGCCTACGCGGGTGTGCCGTGCGGCATCATGGATCAGTTCGCCAGCGCGCACGGGCAGCGCGACCACGCCTTGCTGCTCGACTGCCGATCGCTCGAACACCGCTCGGTCGCTATGCCGAGCGCGGACACGCTCTCGATCGCGGTGATCAACACCAACGTGAAGCACTCTCTCGCCGGCGGCGAGTACGCCGCCCGCCGCGCCGAGGTCGAGCGTGCTGCGGAGATTCTGGGCGTCCTCTCCCTTCGTGACGCGAGTCCCGAACAGGTGGCCAGTGCGGGCGATGCGCTCGGCGAGCCCATCGCGCGTCGGGCGCGACACGTCGTCACCGAGAACGAGCGAACGCACCAGGCCGCTGCAGCACTGGAGTCGGGTGATCTCGTGGAGTTCGGCAGGTTGCTGCTAGCCTCGCACGCGTCGCTCCGCGACGACTTCGAGGTGAGCTGCGACGAGCTCGACTTCGTGGTCGACCATGCCTCGCGTGCGGGTGGTGTCGTCGGCGCGCGCATGACCGGTGGTGGATTCGGCGGGTGCGCGATCGCTGCGGGGCCGCCCGATGCCCTGGAATCGATGCGCCGGGCGATCGAACCGGCGTATCACGAGCGTTTCGGGCGCGCGTGCGCCGTCTTTCTGGTGACCGCGGGCGAGGGCGCGAGCGCCGGCCCCGCCTTACCATCTCACGCATGACGCGCGACGCTCCAGACCCGCCGCGCTCACGCGCTCAATCGATTCTGCCCGGCCTAGCGGCGATCACCGCCACACTCATTGCGTGGTCGGTCGCGCCGCTGCTGATCCGGTCGTTCCGCGGCGTGGTGGACCCGCACACGAACAACGCGTTCCGGTACGCCGTCGGTGCGTTGCTCTGGGCCCCGGTGCTGCTCCGCCAGATCCACGGCGGGAGGCTCGACGCGAGCGTCTTCCGCCGGGCGTTGTGGCCGCTCGGGTTCAACATCATCGGCCAGGTGTGCTTCACCGCGTCGTTCTACGAGATCGATCCGGGGCTGGTGACCTTCGGCCTGCGCGCACAGATCGTGTGCGTCGCGATCGCGGCGCCGCTCGTGTTCCCCGCGGAGAAGGCGGTGCTGCGTTCGCCCGTGTTCCTGATCGGCATCGGTGCGGTGTTGACCGGCGTGCTGACGATGGCCGCGCTCGCGATCGGGCACGCGGGCGGCGGCGATGGTCTGGCGAGCGAGGCCGACCGCGCGCGCACGATCCGCGGGGTCGCCCTCGCGATCGCGGCGGGCATCGGGTACGCCGGGTACGGCCTTGGGGTGCGCAAGTGCCTCGACGGCGTGCCGCACACGACCAGCTTCGCGGTGATCGGGCTCATGACCACGCTCGGCATGGTGGTCGTGGCGCTGGTGCTGAGCCCCACGCGCGGGCTGGTCGGCTTTGCCATCGAGCCCGCCGATTACGCGCGGCTGCTGCTCGCCGGCGTCATCGGCATCGGCCTGTCTCACGTGCTGTTCTATATCGCCATGGAGAAACTCGGCGTCGCGCTGGCAACCGGGGTGATCCAGACCCAGCCGGTGCTGGTGTTTCTCGGTTCCGCAGCCATCTACTCCGAGCGGCTCACAGGGCTCCAACTGGCCTTCGGTCTGCTCGCGATCGCCGGTGCGATCGTGATGCTCTCCGCGAAGCGAGCCGACCAGCACCCTGTCGGTGCGCACGATGATCACGATGCCGAGTCGGAGTCTCCCGACTTCGTAAGCCTCGAGAGCGAGGTCGAATCTCGAGCGCGATGAACCGGGCACATGCGGCGAACACTCAAGGCGAAAGCGGTGGATCACGCAGTCTCCGTCCACACCACCACACGACTTCCTGACACTTAACCGGCCCAGGCGTGCGCACGCATGGCGTCGATCGGCACGATCTCGAGCGCACGCTCGTGTGTCGCATCGAGCACAACGAGCGGTGCAGCACCCGCTTCATACGCCTCGAGCCACCGCGCCGCGCACACGCACCACCGGTCTCCCGGGTGCAACCCCGGGAACCGCATCGCGGGCCGCGGCGTCGAGAGGTCGTTCCCCATCGCGGCGGTGAACGCGAGGAACTCGGCGGTCATCACCGCGCACACCGTGTGCGAGCCCGCATCCTCGGCGCACGTCCGGCACGATCCATCACGGAAGAACCCCGTGACCGGGCCCTCCGCGACCGAGCACGGCTCGAGCACCGTGCCAAGCACATTGCGGTCGGTCGGCGGCGCACTCTGGATCATGTCTGACTCCCAGTCGAAAGCGTTGCCGGCGGGTGCTCCGACCAGCTCACCTCGAGCGGCGGAAGCACCGACGGATCATCCATCACGTACCGGTGCTCGTGCATCACGGCACCATCAAAGAACGATCGGTGCGCGCGCAGCACGCACACCGTCGGCGTGAACCCCAGCTTCTCGATCACCCGCCGGCTCGCATCGTTGCCCGAGAAGTGGCAGATGGACACGCGCTCAACGCCCCACGCACCGAACGCAAACCGGATGAGGGCATTGGCGGCCTCGGTCGCGTACCCCAAACCCTGACACGCGCCCGAGACCCAGTACCCGAGGGCCGGACACGAATCGCACGACGTCCCGTGAAGACCCGTACTCAGGACAAAGTCGCCCGTCGCCCGATCGAATCCGAGGATCGGGAGATCGTGCGCCACACCGGCATCGCGAATCTGGGCGAGACCGTCGATCGAGCTGCGGATGAACGCCTCGGTTGCGTCATGCCCGGCCTGGTCATCGCTTGCCCAGCTCATGTACCGCTGCAGCTCGGGCCAGAGGGCCGACTTCGCTGCGTGAACCGCGTCGACGTCGGTCAGACGCGGCGGGCGAAGGCGCAGCCGAGGCGTCGCGATGAGAGGGGGCGAAGTGTTCACGCACGGACGATACGCCGGGCTCACCCGGCGGGGTGGCGCAACCTACTCCCAACGGTTCGCGTGCGCCGGCTCCCACGCTGCGAAGTCGCACGCCTCCTCACGCGGCACCCGCTGGAGCTCGAAGATGCCCTCGTACCCGAAGATTCGTCCAAAGAGCGGGTTGTGAATGCCGCCGTCAATCGACAGATGGCCATCCTGCTCGACACCCGCCCGGACCCGCGCATCACCCGACACCAGCCTCGGCCAGGGTACCCGAGCGCCCCAGGCATACACCCGCTGCCCACTGGTCTGGAGCATCAACGCACCAGTTCGATCAGCATCGAGGTCGATATCGACCGCGAGGTGCTGCCGCGTGCCGCACAGCACCACCGTCCGGTGACGCCGATCACTCCACGCCAGCACCTCGTCGAACCGTCGATGTGTTTCACCAAAGTCGAAGGCGCGCAGCCACGTGATGCACTCGCGCCCGGCCGCGTCGCGGTACGCGATGAGCGTCACCGTGAAGGGCACATCGCGCCCGGTCTCCACGAAGAGAATCCGCCGCCGGCTGCCGATCCAGATGAACGGCGCCACGTGAGGCCCGCCGCGCCAGATCCGGCGCATCACGCCGCGGCCGATCCACGCGTGCGCACTCTCCGAGTTGATCGAGTACTGCTCGCGGATCGTCGGGTGGAGGCGCTCGAACCGCTCGCCAAGAGCTTTGCCTATGACGCAATCGCCCACCGCCGTCCATCCTCCCGATCACGCACCACCTCGCGGTACAGCGTGTCCCGCTCAACAGGCACAAAGCCCGCCTGACGGATCGCCTTCTGAAGATCGCCGACGCTCGTCTCCTGGTGCGTGCTCGCGCCGCCGACCTTGGTGATGTCGTACCAGACCACGGTGCCGTCGATGTCGTCCGCGCCCGCACCGAGCTGCAGCTCGCTCATCGCGAGCGTCTGCATGATCCAGAACGTCTTCACGTGCGGGAAGTTGTCGAGCATGAGCCGCGCGATGGACAGCGTGCGGAGATTCTCGAGGCCCGCGGGGCCGTACAGGTGCTCGAGCTCGCTCCCGTCAGGGAAAAAGGGGAGCGGGATGATGGTCTGGAAGTAGCCGGCACCGCGCTCGTCGATGAGCTGGGGTGTCGGCAACGCCACGCCCTCCGAGGTGAGTGTGATCGATGGAGCGGTGACCTCGGCGAGTGCTGCGATGCCGGCATCGTCATCGGCCAGTGTTCGCGGCGGCGAGACGCCGCCACCACCGGCCACTTCGTATCCGAGCCTGGCGAGCGCCTGATCCTGGGCGCGCCGCAGGATGTGCATGTGCACGAGCCGCTCGCGCCGCTGATCGATGTGCCCGTAGAGGATCGTCGCGTTGGAGTTGAGCCCGAGCTCGTGCGCCACGAGGTGCACATCGAGCCACTCGTCGGACCGGATCTTGCCCTTGAACGCGGCATCATGCACCCGGTCGTCAAACACCTCGGCCCCGCCGCCCGGCAGGCTGCCGAGCCCCGCCTCTTTGAGTTCTGCGAGCACCGATCGGATCGACTCCCACCGCGTCTGCTTCTTGTACCGCCTGGCGATCTTCGCCAAGTGGACCACCTCGACCGCGGTGAACGCCTTGATATGCAGCGCCGGCGCCGCCTCGCGGATCGCACGCAGCATCGCAGGGTAGTACTCCCACTCGAGATACGGGTGAAGCCCGCCGACGATGTGCATCTCCGTCGCCCCGGCGTCGACCGCGGCCCGGGCTGCGGCCACGCACTCGTCGAGGCTCCGCGTGTACGCGCCCGCATCGTCCTTCTTGCGATAGAACTCGCAGAACTTGCAGCTCAGCGCGCACACGTTCGAGTAGTTCAGATGCTTGTTGACGTTGTAGTACGCCTTGTCGCGGTGCAGCCGCCGGCGGACGCGATCCGCGAGCGCCGCCACACCCCACACATCCGGGGTCTCGTACAGCGTCATGCCCTCGGAGAGCGA
>JBCDJJ010000101.1:0-11086 GCA_038747915.1 Planctomycetota bacterium
CAAGGTCGATCGCCGCGCCCTCATCCCGAGGCCCTGCACCGAGCAGATCGCCGAACTCGTCGTTCAGCGCCAGGGCGAGACATCCGGTGCCGGTGCCGACATCCGCGATGCGGATGGGCTCGCCCGCGGGGCGGTTTCGGCCGCGCTGAACGACGAGTTCGGCGATCTGCTCGGTGCAGGGCCTCGGGATGAGGGCGCGGCGATCGACCTTGAGCTCGAGCCCGAAGAACGGCCACGTGCCCACGAGGTACTGGATCGGCTCGTGCGCCAGGGCTCGGCGGACCAGATCGCGGAGGGCTGCCCGCTCGGCCTCGCTCGCGGGGCGATCGGCCTCCATGTACAGCCGCATCCGCTCGACGCCGAGCACGTGGGCCAGTAGGAGTTCGGCGGACAGCCGCGGCGCATCGAGTTGGCGTTCACCGAACGCGGTGGCCATCCACCCGAGCAGGCTTCGGGTGGTCCACTGTGTCGGGATAGCTGATCCGCTCACCGCGCGAGTCTAGTCGGGATGGTCCGTATGATGCGTACCAGACAGGAGGTCATATGCCCGCAGGATCGTCGAATACCGCTGGGTTGCCCGCATCACTCGGGGCGTTGCTGGAACGTGCGGCCGAGCTGGCGCGGTCGGAGGATGCCTTCGAGTCGGCCGAGGTCGACGGGGGCGTGCTGCGGGTGACACCCGCGGACTGCGAGCACGAGTGCGACTACCGGGTTGAGGCGGTGGACGGCTCTCTTTTCGCGGGGTGGTACACCCCGGATCGGTACCTGTCACAGTCGGTCGAGGCGGAGCTGGTGTACACCGGCGATGACTTGGACGACCTGGTCGACGAGGAACTGGCCGACCAGCCCGGGTGGACACTCCCCACACGGTTGGCGCCGTTCGAGCATCTCCGAACCGAATCGAAGGTCTTCACGTTTCGATCTCGCACACCCTTGGGTGTAGATGCCGGCGACTCGGCGGCGCACGCTGCGTCGCTTATCGCGGCGCTCGTCGCGTACGACCTCGCGGTGCGCCAACTCGGCGACATGAAGCCCGACGACGAGTAATCGGCGCGAGATTCTCGACGGATTTTCCTTGCGTCGTTGAGATCGCTCTGGTATTACCCGCGACGCGTCGAGTAGAATGAGCTGGTAGGCGCCGTGTGATCTCTAGCCCTTACTAGGGTTTATGCTCTGGGTGTCGGATCACATTGGAGGTGGTCGTGCGAGTCCTGATGCTAGGTTGGGAATTCCCACCGTTCATCAGCGGTGGTTTGGGTACAGCTTGCTACGGCCTCACGCGCGCGCTCGATGCCCTTGGTCATGATGTCTTGTTCGTGCTCCCCAAGGCGGTTGATCGCTCCATGAGTTCGCACGTTCGGCTGATGGCGCCGAACGGCGACGAGGGCGATGACATGCCCGACCTCGTGCGGCTTCCCTCGGGTCAGTATGTGCCCGAAGGCGCGAAGCAGTTCGCGATGGAGGAGTTCGAGCGCGTCCGGTTCCTCGGGATTCCCTCGTCGGTGACAAGCCCGTACAACGATCAGACCGGGAATCTGGACATCGCCGAGATCCGCTCGCTGCTGCAGCGATCACGCGAGGAGGTGCAGGCCCTGCGTGATGCCGGCGTGTGGGTACCGGACGAGTTGGAGTCCCTGCTCGGGGGCGCCGGGGGCGATGCCGACACCGGGGCGCCGGGCGCGGACTACTCCGGTGATGTGGTGGCTGCCTCGCAGAAGTACGCCCGGCTCGTCGTCCGGCTGTGCCGTCACGCCGAGTTCGACGTGATCCATGCGCACGACTGGATGACCTACCCGGCGGGCATGGCGCTCGCCGCCGTCACCGGTAAGCCGCTGGTCACCCACATCCATTCGACCGAGTTCGACCGCTCGGGCGAGCATGTGAACCAACCGGTCTACGACATCGAGCGGCGCGGCATGCACGCGGCCGTGCGGGTGATCGCGGTGTCGATGTTCACCAAGGGGATCTGCGCCGCGCGGTATGCCGTGCCGAAGCACAAGGTCGCGGTGATCTACAACGGCATCGAAAAGAAAAACGGCACGGAGCACCCCGAGGTGTTCGGCGGGAGCCGGATCGAGGCGAAGGACAAGGTCGTGCTGTTCCTCGGGCGGATCACGATGCAGAAGGGTCCCGAGTACTTCGTGCAGGCGGCCAAGCGCGTGCTCGAGAAGCAGCCGAACGTGAAATTCCTGGTCGCCGGCTCGGGCGACATGGCGCGGCGCATGATCGAGCAGGCCGCGGAGATGGGCATCGGCCACAAGGTGCTGTTCACCGGCTTCCTGCACGGGGCCGACGTTCAGCGGATCTACCGGATGGCGGACTGCTACGTGATGCCCTCGGTGAGCGAGCCCTTCGGCATCGCCCCGCTCGAAGCGATGGCCAACGGGACGCCCGCGATCATCTCCAAGCAGTCGGGCGTGTCCGAGGTGCTCCAGAACGTGCTGAAGGTCGATTTCTGGGACATCGACGAGATGGCCAACAAGATCCTGGCGGTGCTGCGCCACCCGCCGCTGAGCCAGACCCTCCGCGAGCACGGCACGATGGAGATCCGCGAGCTCACCTGGCGAGGCGCCGCGGAGAAATGCGTCGAGGTCTACAAAGAAGCGCAGCAATCGATACCGGCGGTGCCGATCGGGTGAGCCCGCCTCGGTGACGCCCAAGACCGCAGCAGTGGCACAACCGGTGCTGTGGCCCGAGCAACGCGAAGACCACGATGTCCTGTCAACACCATGGCGTTCGCGTGGCCTTCGGATGCCTGCGGCATCCTCTAAAACACGGCACCCGGTGGCTCGGGAGGCCTTAGAACAACACACCGAATCGAGGACGGTGCCCCGACGACCAGCGCCAGACTCGAGCACCGAGCACGCCGAGCATCGCCATCGAACCGGCCCACGCGACCTGGTGTGGCCAGGTGCCGGGTGACGCCAGGACCGAGGCGATCGCCAGCGACCCCCCCACCACCACAATGAACGTGAAGGCCGCGGTGGCCAGCATCAGTCGATCCAATGCTCGCGAGCCGGCTCCGAAGAGCACGCGAAGCACCCGCACCACGATGACCAGCGCCACCCAGACGACGACGAGCACGAACAGGATGAGCAGACTGGCGGAGGTGGAAGACACTTCGAAGCGTAGTCAGGGCCATATGGTGATGGTGCTGTGGATACGCGATTTGATGTCGTCGATCTCGGGCGGATGGCCTACGCCGAGGCGCTCGGGGTGCAGATCGAGCAGCACGCACGGATCTTGCGCGAGAGAGCTGGGGCGGTGGCGGAGGCATCCTGCCTCCGCGAACACGAGCCGCACGATCTTCCGGTGAGACAGGATGCCTCGGGCACCCGACTTGGTGTGCTCATTCTCGTCGAGCACGAACCGGTGATCACGGTGTCGCGGCGCAAGGACGCTGCATCGCACGTGGTGGCCTCCGCCGGTGCGCTCGAAGCAGCGGGTGTGCGTGTCGAGGCGACCGACCGCGGCGGCGATGTGACCTACCACGGGCCCGGGCAACTGGTGTGCTACCCGATCGTCGATCTGAACAGGCTCGGGCTCCGCCTCCACGGGTACATGCGGGCCCTCGAGGGGGCCATCATCGAGACCTGCGCCGCGTTCGGTGTGGAGACGGGTCGCGATGCGGAACGCACCGGTGTGTGGATCGACGGGGCGGATGCGGCCCGCGCGCGGAAGATCGCGGCGCTCGGTGTGCGGGTGAAGCGCTGGGTCACGATGCACGGGCTCGCGCTCAACGTGACGACCGATCTCTCCCACTTCGATCTGATCGTGCCGTGCGGGATCGCGGACCGCGGCGTCACCTCGCTCGAGCGAGAACTGGGGCCCGCGTGTCCACCGATGGCGCCCGTGAAACGCGAACTGGTGTCGTCTCTCGAGCGGGCGCTCGCGCCGCAGAAACTCACCGCCTGATGCGCGAGCCGCGGCGTGTCGCCGCGGAAGGCGGGGCGACACGCTCGAAACCCTCGAATGGCACGAGAGGTCCGGGGGTGTTCCGTCCCGGCACGGGCCGGCTCACCAGCACTCAGAGCGCCCTCGCCGGTGGGAGATCGAGCAGGCCGGCCACCACGTCGTGCGTGTCGGTGAGGTGGCCGAATGTGGGTAGTTGATCGGCGCCCGGGCCGATCGCGGTCTGCACCACGTACTCGGCGGTGTGGTTCCCCGACACGAAGTTGATGCCCGTGTGGTTCGAGAGGAGCGAGGCCAGCACGAGGGGCGGGGCATCACGGAGGTCGGCCGGGGCGACGGGCTGGCCCCCGAGCGCTCGGCCGAGGGTGGCCAGTTCCTCGCGGGCGAGTTCGATACCGGTGGCACGACGGATCAGCGCACCCGCCTGCACCACGCGCTCGGGCGCGAACCTTCCATCCGGTCCCTTGAGTTCCTCCATGAGCCACTCGAAGGATCGCTCGGCGGTCATCGCGCGTGTGAGCCCCTCGAGGCCCCGCTCGTGGTAGACCGTGAGGCTCGGCGACGCGTTGCCGTGGTCGGTGGTCACGATGAGCAGTGTGTCGTCGCGGCCGCTCATCCAGTCGAGGACAGCACCGATGGTCTCGTCGAACACGAGTTGATCGCGAACGACGCTGCCGATGTCGTTCACGTGCGCCGCGTGATCGACGCGGGCGGCCTCGATCTGCAGCAGGAAACCTCTATCCGTGCGCTCGACGGTGTGCCCGAGCCGGGCGAGCGCCGCCCGGCTCATCTCAGCCAGCGACGGCTCGGCGGTGAGCGAGCGGTCGAGCTCGTACGCCATGTGCGACTCGGAGAACACACCGATCATCGGCCCCTCCGACTCGGCATTGAAGGCAGCGAGCTGCGAGGCATCGCGGAGCACGCTTGCGCCCAGGCCGAATTGATCGAGCAGCTTCGGTGTGAGATACCCCCCACCGCCGCCGAGCATCACATCGCACCCGCGCTCGAGCATCTGTGTGGCGATCTCGCGCTCGGCGTTGCGATTGCGGTGGTTCACGAGGAAGCCTGCCGGCGTGGCGTGAGTCAGCCGTGCAGTCGAGACCAGGCCGCGAGCGAGGCCACGCTCATCGCACCGAGAGAAGATCGGCTCGTAGGCCACATCGTTGGTATCGATGTTGAGACGGCGGAGGAGGTATCTCCGGCCGGTCGACCACGCGGACGACGCGGCTGCCGAGTCGGTCACCTCCGAGCGGTCGGCGTAGGTCGAGACGAGCCCGGTGGTCGAGGCCGGGTCGGCCATGAGCGTCATCCACCGGGACGGCGCGCCGTCATGCTCGATCTCATGCACCCGGTCAGCGAGCTGGAGCGCACCGATCGACATGCCATCGGACACCATGAAAATCACGTTGCGCGGCGAACCCGTCGGGCGAGGCTTGGGCCCCTCGGCGTGTGCCTTGCCCCCGAGCGCGAGACCGAGCGCTCCGGCAGCGGCGGCGCCGACGAACGCGCGGCGATCAAGGGCGAGCGGGGCAGACGCACCTTCCGCGTCACGGGCACCAGGATGGTCGGTGGGCATCTCGCTCATCTCTCTCAGTGCGTGTTGACGGTCCGATTCGCGATCGAGGGACGAGCAAGTCCCCCTCATTTAGAAACGATATCGCAGCGAGACACCAAGGTAGCCGGTGGGGTCTGACTCCAGCTCACGAAAGTCGTCGCCGTCCCGATCCAAGATCTCGAACTCCTGGTAGACCACCGCGCCCGCGTCGATCGACAGCGAGAGGCCCGGCAACGCGTTCGGCTCGATACGGAACCCACCGCCGACCAAGACCGCGCGATCGCGGACGATGCCCTCGGGCAACGGGCCGTCATCGTCCAGCACGAACTCGCGGCGATCGAACCCGCCCGCGGCGTAGATCGAGAACTGCTCGTCGATGTCGTAGATCAACTCGAGACCCAGACCCTCCGTCTGCAGTGTCCACCGGTCGGTGATGTCCCACTTCACGTACACATACGGCACGATCAGCGGGTCGTCCTCGATGCGAGAACTCACCACCACGCCACCGCCGAGGGTCAGGCTTGGACTGAAGTTATAGAGCACACCAGCAACACCACCGCCCTGGAGGCCATCACCGAAGTCGGCATCCTCCTCGAACCCCGAGCCGATGAACCCGGTCACGAGGGCGCTCCAGGTGTCGTCGAAGCGGTAAAAGCCACCGACGTTGAAACGAATCGCGTAGACATCATCAAAGGGGTTTGCGGTGCCGGGGATGAGCGTGCTCGCGTCATCGAAGTCGTAGTTGCTGATCTCGCCCTCGACGCCGAAATTAAGCCGGAGATTTTGGGTGGCCGCGTAGTCGAAGCGGATGGCGATGGGGTGCGAGGTCACGCTGTAGTTGCCGGACGACGCGTCGAGGTCCGCTGTGAACCGGGTCAGCGGCCGGTACGAGACCGAGAGCGAGAACTTGTCGGGTCGGCGCGCCGCCTCCTCTGCGGGCTCTTCGAACGCAAACGGGGCCGGCTGGGATGAGTCCGGGCCTGTGGGCTGGGCGGTGGCCACCGGCGTCGCGAGGAGAGCGAGCATGGGGGCAACGAGAAGCGGTGCGATGCGGTGCATTGGGGTTCTCCGGTGGTGAGTGTTCACCAACTTCGTCACAGTATCGGCGATCCGATGCAGCGGCGGCGAAGAGTTCGGCGGGATTATCCGATCACAACCCACCCCAGCGCGATCGCGCCGCCCAGCACCACACAGAGCGCGAGCCGGTACCACCCGAAGGGCGCCAGCCCGCGACGGTTGAGAAAGCCCACGAGCCACCGGACCGCCAGCGCCGCGCTCGCGGTGGCCACCACAAGACCAATGATGGTCGGTGCCCACCCCAGTGCCTCGAACAGGTTCTGCGTGATCGCGCCCTCCGGCAGGGTCTCGCCGGCCTCGAGCTTCGCTTGGTTCGTTCGCGCCTCGTGGATGTTTTTAGCGAGCTTGTAGACGCACGCCCCGCCGAGCGTGGGCAGGCCGAGCAGGAAGCTGAACTCGGCAGCGGCTGCCGGTCGCAGGCCGAGCACAGTGCCGCCCGCGATGGTCATCATGCTCCGACTCGTGCCGGGCCACATGGCGACGCACTGCAAGAGGCCGATCCCGAGCGCGCGCTTGACGTCGATGTCCTCGATTTCGAGATGAAATCGTGAGTTCGCTTCGTGCACCCCTTGCTCGGCCTCGGCGCGGAGGCGATGCTTCCTCCATCGATCGAGCCAGATCATCCATACGCCGCCGAGCGCGAGGGCGATGAGCACCGGCACGGCGTGAAAGAGAGTCGACTCGATCAGTTCGTCGAGGAGCACACCCAGCACGGCAGCGGGGAGAAAGGCAGTGACAATGAGCATGGCCAGGCGAAAGCCGGGCTCGGCGCGCCAGGCGGTCTGCAGGCGGGCGCGGATCGATATCCCGCCCTCGGCGCTCGGACCCGAGGATGGTGATCGCAAGAGGATGGCGGCCGCGGCGCGCACCGTACCCGCGATCATCTGCCCCACACGCCGGCGGTACAGCCCGAGCACAGCGAGGATCGCGCCGCCCTGGATCACGATGTTGAACGCATCCACATGCGGGCGGAGTGCCGCGTCGAAACGCATGAGCTCGGTCGCCAGAATCAGGTGGCCGGTCGAGCTGACCGGGAGATACTCGGTGATGCCCTCGACAAGCCCCAGGATGACCGCGTGCCACCATTCCATGGCGGGAAGGTACAGAGTCGGGCCCACCGCGCACCGGCTTGCTTACCATCGGCGTCTATGCCCTCCCCCGCTGCCATTGAACTGACCGGCGTGACGAAGCGTTTCCGCGACAAGGTGGCGGTCGACGGGCTCGATCTGCTTGTGCCCATGGGCTCGCTCATGGGCTTCCTGGGGCCGAACGGGGCCGGGAAGACCACGACCATCCGGATGATCATGTCGATCTTCATGCCCGATGAGGGCACGGTGCGGGTGCTCGAGGCGGGCTCGGCCGCTGCCAGCAAGGACCGGATCGGCTACCTGCCGGAGGAACGCGGCGTCTACCGCAAGATGCGGGTCGGCCAGTTCCTGATGTACGTGGGACGACTCAAGGGTGTGGGACGGCGCGAACTGAGCCGGCGGGTGGATGCGTGGCTCGAACGGGTCAAACTGCCCGAGGTGCGCAAGAAACGGTGCGAGGAACTAAGCAAGGGGATGCAGCAGAAGATTCAGTTCATCGCGACGGTGCTGCACGAGCCGGAGCTGATCATTCTGGACGAGCCGTTCAGCGGCCTCGACCCGGTCAATATGCGGCTGCTGCGCGACTTGGTGGACGATCTGCATCGCGAGGGGCGGACGATCATTTTCTCGACGCACGTGCTGGAGCAGGCCGAGCGGCTGTGCGACCGGGTGGTGATGATCGATAACGGGCAGAAGATCGTGGAGGGTACGGTGGAGGAGGTGCGTGCGAGCCACGGACCGCCGACGCTAATCGTGGAGCCGGTGATGGGCGCGTCGGCGCTGGCGTCGAGCGTGGGTGGGCTGACGGGGGTGTCGGACCTCGTGCGCGCGGGCGAGACCGGTGTGATCGAGGCCCGTCTCCGCGAGGGGGCGGACGAGCAGGCGCTGATGCAGTCGGCCATGGGACTCGCGGCGATGAAGCGCGTGGAGATCCGTCGGGCGAGCCTGGAAGACGTGTTCGTGGACCGGATCGGGGCCTCGATCGCGGAGCGTGAGCGCCTCGCGGAGGAGCTGGCAGCGTGATCGAGAAGATCCTCCTGATCGCCTCGCGTGAGTTCCGGGCGACCGCGCTCACGCCGGCGTTCATCATCGGGCTCGTGTTCTTCCCGCTCACGGTGGTGATCAGCGGCGTTGCAGCGGGCGTGTTCAGCGTGTTCGGCGCCGAGACCGAGCCGATGCGCGGCACGATCGCGGTGCTCGACACGAGCGATGGCCAGGTCGTGGCCGACGGGCTCGAGCTGAACTATCACCCCGAGAACCAGCAGTCGCTCTACGAGAACGCGCAGCGCTCAGCGGACCTGGCGAAGCAACGAGCGTTCGGCGACCGCGAGATCCCCGAGTTCCTCGCGCCCGCGTTCGAGCGTGCGGTGTTCGGGCTGCTGCAGGCGCGTCCGCCGGCGGAGGTGACGATCGAGCGGCTCGCGCCCGAGGTCGATCTCGAGGGCCAGAAGTCACGGGTGGACGGTGGGGAGCTGATCGCGCTGGTGGTGGCGAGCGAGGCGAGCGTGGACGCGGGCGGGCTCACGGAACTTGCAGCGGGCGAGGCCGGGGCTGGTGAGCCGTCGCTGGTGCCTGTGGATGAACGCACGATCGAGGCGGTGTCCGACCTCGGCGAGGGCGAGTACCTGCTGGTGCGTCGTGATGACATGAAGCAGCTCGATCTCGACGAGATCCGATCGACGATCGAACGCGCGGTGCGCAACAAGCGGTACGAACGCGTCGGCATCGAGCCGCTGCTGCTCCGCCGGGTGAACCGGCTCCCACTCAACGATCGGACGACGGTGGTCGCGGCAGCGGGCGTGGAAGAGCAGCGGAACGAGGTGCTGGTGCAGCTGCTTCCGGTGGGTTTCGCGGTGCTGCTGCTCTTCAGCGCGGTACTTGGCGGAAACTACCTGCTGCTCGGCACGCTCGAGGAGAAGTCGAGCCGGGCGATGGAGGTGATGCTGAGCTGCGTGAGCACGCGTCAGTTGATGGTCGGCAAGCTGATCGGCCAGGGCGCGGTGGGCCTGCTGATGGTCGTGGTGTATCTGAGCGTTGGGATCCTTGCAGCGTGGGGGAGCGGTGTGCTGCAGCAGATCCCGCTCGGCATGCTGCCGTGGCTCGTGCTGTACTTCCTGATGGCGTACGCGTTCCTCGGCTCGATCATGCTGGCGGTGGGCTCGGCGGTGACGGAGATCCGCGAGGCCCAGGCGCTGTTCGCGCCGGTAACGGCGAGCATGATCCTGCCGGTGCTCATGATGGCCCCGGTGCTGCAGGACCCGGACTCGCTCCTGAGCCGCGTGTTCAGCCACATCCCGCCGGGCACGCCGTTCGTGATGGTGGCGCGACTCAGTCAGCCGGCGCACGAGGTGCCGATCTGGGAGCTGGTGACGACGACCGCGGTCGGAGCGTTCGGGGTGTGGGTGGCGCTGTCGGCGGCGGCGAAGATCTTCAGGGTGGGTGTGCTGATGTACGGGAAGCCGCCGTCGCTGATCGGGCTGATCAAGATGTTGCGGTACGACTGAGGCCAGACTGTGAGCTTTCCAGTCGATGCAATTCTATACTTTCTTATGTTGATCATCGTGGCTACCGCCGCCCTGTCGGTCCCTTTGATGATCATCGCCGGCGTGGGATGCATCCGGCGTATGCCAGATGGCCCAGGTACCGTCAAACTTGCATTCTCGGGCACGCTCTGCGCTCTGGGCACGCTCCTGATTGCAGAAGCTGCGCTCGCGTTTCTTGGACATTCGGTGCTCTTGCTGATCGGCACACCCACACATCATCTCGACCCGATCTACAAGGTGTGGCTCGCCCCACTGGGATCCACCACGGTGGCCATGACAATGCCACTGCTGGCGCCCCATACGGGTCGTCGATTTTTAGGCATGCTCATTGGAGCGTTCTTTTTATTAGCAGTATGGGTGGTATTCGCCGTACTGCTCTACGCCTTTCTGACGCTTGTCCCTCTCTGGATCTTATGGCTCACTTTCTGGGGATTCTTAATCGGTGTCGCGCTCCCCCTGTATCAGACCGTCGATTACTTGCAGGTATGGCTGAGCACACCTCCACTTCAGTCCACCTGATGTGCTGTGCACTCGGGCGCCACTGGCGAGGGCCGCACTGAATCAGGGTCCGTGTGGCCGTGTCTCATGCATCGTGAGTTGCTTGATGGTGACTCAGAGATCGTGCGGCCTTCTTCTGCGTGAAGAGTGCCAAGCCGCGGACCCATCGTGAAGCGATGTGTCCGCGGCACTCGTTGGTGAGTGGCTCGAGCGCTCGTCGAATGTCGTCAGAGCCGTGTGGGGGGGGCCCCCCGGCCCCCGGGGGTTGGGCCGGGGGCGGGGGGGGGGGGGGGGGGGGGGCGCGGGCGGGGGCGGGGCGGGGGGGCGGGGTGCGGCGGGGGGGGGTCGGGCGGGGGGGGCGGGGGGGGGGTGTCGTGGGGGGCGGGGGGGGGGGGGGGGGGGGGGGGGGGGGG
>JBCDJJ010000102.1:0-11075 GCA_038747915.1 Planctomycetota bacterium
CGCCAGCTGCGCCGCCGCCCACCGATCGTCCGGCGCGGCGCGCGCCCATCGGCGCGCGCACTCCGCTGCTATCGCCGCGTTGTTCAACGACTGGGCGTACTCGAATAAACGCCGCTGGAGTGCCGCATCGTCGGGACGAATCGCTGAGGCACGCCCGATCATCTCCGCCGCACCCGCCGGGTCGTTGAGCCGGCTGCGGAGCCCGGCCAGTTGCCCCCACGCCTCCGCATCGCGCGGCGCTCGCTCGACCACCCGTTCGAGCAGCCGAGCCGCTTCGCCCGTCGCCCCCATCCGCAGCGCGATCTCGGCGGACACACGCCACACGTCCGGCTCATCCGGGAACGCCGACTGCGCTTCCGTGCTCGCGCGAACCGCGTCCTGCACCCGGCCGGCACCGAGCAGGCCACGGATCGTCTCGATCGAACGCTTGAGCCGGGCCTTGGCCGCCCAGTCTCCGGTCGGCGTTCCGCGGCGCCCGGGCTTGCGAGGCCGCTTCCCCACCACCGCCTCCGATCAGTCCTTGCCCATGAAGAAGCTCTTGACGCTGTGAATCGTCACGGCCCGCCCGATCGACGCGATCGACTCGGTCAGGGGGATCTCCTTCGGGCACACCTCCACGCAGTTCTGCGCGTTGCCGCACTCGTTGATGCCGCCCGGCTTGCTGAGCTCGGTGAGCCGCTTGCTCGCGCGTGTCTGGCCGGTCTCGTGCATGTTGAAGTACCGCACCTGGCTGATCACCGCGGCCCCGACGAACGACGAGTCCCACTTCTGCTCATCTTCCTCGAGTGTGTACTGCGGGCACGCCTCGAGGCAGCACCCGCAGCTCATGCACGTGCTGAGCGTGTACCGCGTCTCCTGATCATCGGGGCTCTCCGAGGGGCCCGCCCCGCGGTCGAACGTGCTGTCGATCGGCACCCAGCACTCGGTCCGGCGGAGCGAGGCGAAGAGTCGCTCGCGATCGACCCACAGGTCACGGATCACCGGAAACTTGCTCATGGGCTCGAGCGAGACCACATCGCCATCGTTCGGCGCGTAGTCGTCGATCAAACACGAGCAGCTCTGCCGGACCATGCCGTTGATGACCATCGTGCACGAGCCACACACCTCCTCGAGGCATCCCGAGTCCCACACCACCGGCGTGGTGCGCACGCCCTCGACCGTTGTCGGATGAGCCGCGATGTACTGAAGACACGAGATGACGTTCGCGCCCGGCTCGACCGGCACGTCGAAGCTCTCCCACCGGCTCGGCTTGCCGGGCCCGTCGCACCGCTTGACCTTGAAGCGGACGGTGCGGGAACGAACAGCAGTGTTATCGGCGATCATGAATCGTCTCCGGGATCATCGGGGTCGAGACGGTCGGCGTACTTCGGGGCACGCCCGAGCGAGTCGATCAACTTCTTGAACGCTGCCCTCTGCTCCTTTGGCAGCTTCGTCACAAACGACTTGTCGAGCGGGATCGCACGCGCAAGCTCAACGACATCCGCGATGTCTTTCACGCGATGCGCTTGATTGAGACCCGAGTGCAGCTTGAATCGGACTAAATCCGCGAGGCCGACAACACGGATGCCATCAATTTCTGAGACATGCGTGAACTCGGAGCCGGTCACACGCTGATCGATAACGTGAATCGCGACACCATCGAGCACAAACTCACGGTTCTCGTCATCCCACACCGCACCGACTGCATCGAGCTTTGCACGAGTGGTCTTTGGATCCACCATATACAGGTCAACATCTTCGGTCGACCGGCGATACCCATGGAGGAAGACCGCGATGCCACCCAGCACCGGACCGACACCGCAGTGCGACACAACTCGTGCAACATCAAGAATCTTGCTGTCCATCTCAAAGATCCCGATGGCAAGCTCGGCCGGGTTGTCACGCTGGATGATCGTCATGATGCTCAATCATTCGCTGCGGGGCACCGCGATTCACCCGCGGCCCGCGCCGCTCAGCTCGCCGCCGTAGCCTCCGGCTTCTTCTTGGTGTCCTCGGCCTTGTCCACCTTGCCGTACGTCCGCGCCCGCGGCGTGACCAGGCTCGTGTCCACCTCACGCCAGTTCAGCGTGCACTCACCACTCGCCGCGTCGTACTCCGCGACCGATGCCTTCAGGAACTGCTCGTCGTTGCGATCGGGGTAGTCGAGGCGGTAGTGCGAACCGCGGCTCTCGCGCCTCTCCAGGCTCGCCCGAGCGATCGCCTCGGCAAGCGTGATCATGTCCCCCACCGCTCGCGAGTAGCTCAGCGACTGGTTGGTCCACGTCGCATCATCGGCGAGCGTCGCCTTGGCATACCGGCCCTTGAGCTCGCTCACCTTCTCGATGAGCTTGCCGAGCCGCTCCTCGGTCTTCACCACCGTGCACTGGTTGTTCATCCACTCACCGAGTTCCTTGCCGATCTCGTAGGGGTTGAACTCGGCCGAGTCGGACCCACCAGCGGTTGCTGTGTCCGTGAGATTGCTGACCTTGGCCTCCTCCTGCTCGACCACGCGATCGAACACCGACGCGTGCAAGTCGCCCGCCCGCTTGCCCTCCGGCACCTCGTCGCGCACGTAGTTCACCACCGAGAGCCCGCAGTAGAGCCCATCGAAGATGCAGCTCAGCAACGCGTTCGCGCCAAGGCGCGTCGCGCCGTGGTACTGGAAGCCAACCTCCCCGAAGGCGTACAGCCCGGCGATGTTGGTCATCATGTTGTTCGGCGCACCGAGCGCCATGCCGTGACCGGGCTCGGTGCCGATCGGTGCCGTATTGCCGGGCTTGTGCTCGCCCCACGGCTGCTCGGGCTGATAGTTGCCGGGTGTGAAGGTCGTCCACAGACCGCCCATCGAGTAGTGCACCGCTGGGAAAATCTTCATGGGCGTGTGCCGCGGGTCGTCGCCGACAAACTTCTCGTAGATCTCCATGATCCCGCCGAGCTTGCGAGTGAGGTACTCGGGCTCGCGATGCGTGAGATCGAGGTACACCATGTTCCCGCCCCCGACACCCATACCCTCGTTCACGCAGATATCGAAGATCTCACGCGTGGCGATGTCGCGGGGCACGAGGTTGCCGTACTTGGGGTACTTCTCTTCAAGGAAGTAGTACCGCTCACCTTCCGGGATGTTCGAAGGGTCGCGCTGATCACCCGGTGCGCGGGGCACCCACACGCGGCCACCCTCGCCGCGGGCCGACTCGCTCATCAGCCGGCACTTGTCGGCACCAGGGATCGCAGTCGGATGCACCTGGATCATCTCGGCGTTGCCGTACCACGCCCCAGCGGCGTAGCACCGCGCCGCAGCGGCACCGTTGCACATCACGCTGTTGGTGCTCTTGCCGAACACCAGCCCAGGACCGCCGGTCGCGATCACCACCGCGTCCGACCGGAACGCCTGGATCCGCATCGTCCGAAGATCCTGCGCGACGATGCCCACGCACCGCCCGTCCTCCATCACCGGCCAGAGAAACTCCCAGAACTCGAACTTGCGAACCTTGCCCTCGGCCTCGTACCTGCGGGTCTGCTCGTCCAGGGCGTACAGCAACTGCTGCCCCGTGGTCGCACCCGAGAAGTGGGTCCGTTTGAACAGGCTGCCGCCGAACAGGCGGAGGTCGCGGAAGCCCTCGGTCGTGCGGTTGAATGGCACACCCATCCGGTC
Organism: Planctomycetota bacterium; assembly: GCA_038747915.1. Taxonomy (GTDB): domain Bacteria; phylum Planctomycetota; class Phycisphaerae; order Phycisphaerales; family UBA1924; genus JBCDAP01. The sequence continues at coordinate 3,632 of JBCDJJ010000102.1, forward strand.
GAGCAGGTCGATGACCTTCGGCGCGTAATTGGCCATCTCGAGCACAGGGTGCTGATCGGCCAGGTAGTCGCCGCCGTAGATCGTCTCGTCGAAGTGCTGATACTCGGAGTAGCCCTGCTGACGCGCGACATCGTTGCAGGCGTTGATACCGCCCTGTGCGCACACCGAGTGAGACCGCTTCACGGGCACCAGAGAGAACAGATCGACTCCCATGCCGTTCTCAGCGATGCGCACCGCTGCAGCGAGCCCCGCGAGCCCGCCGCCGACCACGATCACCCGATGCTCCTGTGTCGCCACCATGCTGCTGTCCCTTTTCTCGTGTTGCCGCGTCGGTGCGTTGGTCTATGCGACCCGTGGTGCTCACCAGGTCGATCCCCAGGGTGCGAGATCGAACATTTTCAATCAATACTGAAACTTCGTGAGTCTAGCCCGTCCAGATGCTTCACTCATCGCCGGATGGCGAGGCCGGAGCGTCCGTGTCGATCGCCTGTGCGGCCTCGATCGTCTCGGCCGGCTCGCCGGGAGCGCCATGGTCCTCGTCCGAGCCGCGGTACGTCTCGATGACGACCTCTTCCACAGCCCTGGCCTTCTCCACGTCGATCAGCAGGGCACCCGCGAGCGAGGACCACCCCATCACCATGAGGCCGAGCCCGAGCGCCGCACACACATACCCCCAGCGCCGCTGCGCGGTTCGCGAGATCGTGAGGCCCCAGGTGATCGCCGATGTCCACAATCCGTTGGCAAAGTGGAACACGAGCAGCGTGACACCGGCGAAATACAGCAGCGACACGAGCACGCCCGCCACGGTCCACCCGTCTTCAACGCCGCGCAGCGCCATCGCGAGCGTGGACGCCGCGTAGCCCGAATCCCACTTTGTCCCACCTGGAATCAGGAATGTCCACCCCCACCGGAGCGTGGCCACGTGATAGAAGATAAAGAGGATGCCGATGTACCCGGACCACCGCTGAAGCGTGTACCGCCAGTTCGAGCTGTAGGTGTACAGCCGCGTGTTGCGCTGCCCTGAGAATGCGTACACAAAGCCAAGCACCGAGTGAAACGCGATCGAGGCCCACAACGCAATCTCAATGAGCAGCAGGTGCGGGATCTGGTCGTTGATCCAGATCACCTCTTTCACGAAATACGCCACCGCACCACCGAGCACCGATTCAGACTCAGCGCCGTAGCTCTTGCCCCGAAGGGCAAAGCTGCCCCACACGAGCGAAGAGTTCGTTGTGAGGTGGGCGATCAGAAAAAGACCGATCGGAAAGATGCCGGTAAAGCTGTGCAGCCGGCGGAGCAGGAAATGGTGCTTCTGAAGGAAAGACTGTCCTGACGTGGTGGTGTCGGTGCTCACCGCTTGCTCCTGCGGGTGGTCGGAATTCGGATCGATGCACTCATGCTCGGGTCACTCAGGGAGTGATGATGCCCCCGCCGGGCGGTGCCGACGGCGGCCCGGGAGCAGCCCCTGGATCACCACCCTGTGCTTGCTGCTGCTGCATCTCTGCCATCGCCTGCATCAGCTCGACGAAGCGCGACCGCAACTCGCGGATGATCCCCGCGATCTCCTCGCTCTCTTCCGGCGTGAGGTTGCCCCTGGTCTTCTCTTCGAGCACCACCAGCAGATCGATCATGTGCGTGGCCGAATCGGGCGCGAAGATCGCCTGCCCTGTCTTGGGGTCCGGCATGCCACCGAGGTACAACAGCGCCTGCGTCGCGAGCATCCCCACGAGCCCACGGAAATCAGCGGGTGGCATCTGGCCAGGACCGCCCGCGCCACCGGTCGTCGCACGCTCGGCATCGCGTTTGGCCTCCTCCTCCGCGAGCTTGGCCTTCTCGGCCTGCGCCTGTGACTTCCAATCGTCGTCGACGAGGATCTTGGGGGTATCCTGAGGCCCGGCGTCGCCCTCGGGTGGCATCGCTACTCCTTGATCTGCACCGAGTTCTCCGGAAGTCTTCCACTCTGCTGACAACTCCACGGGCACCGGCGCATCCCGTCGAGCAATGGGAATTCCCGCAGCAGTGTAATCGGGTGCCAACTGCCAATGGGCCCACTTGGTCGATAAACTCCGCGAAATGAACGCCGAATCCGCATCGATGCGACCCGTTCTCAACCCTCTGATGGTGGCGATCGCCGCGATCACGCTCGTCCAGAGCGCGGGCTGCGGCCTGCAACGCGGCGCGCGGACCGATGTGCCGCCAACCATTCGAGAGCAGGTACCGCCGACCGCTTTCCACCGCGTCGACCCCATCCAGACGCCGGCCACTCAAACCACGGCTCCACCCGCATCGCCGACCGGTGACCCCGCGACGGAGACGCCACTCCCACCGCCGGTGCGCACCGTGTTCGCGACCCCAGGGCCGCCCTCGAACGCCACCGGCTCGACCGCCGAGGGCTACATCGTCTCCACCCGCGAGGGGCGCGTCGTCATCGACACGATGATCGGGCAGATCAACGGCGAGCCGATCTACGCCGAGCAGTTCCTCGCGCCGCTCGACTCCTTCCTCCGCGCCGAGGCCGAGCGACTCCGAGGCACGGGCGAGGGGTGGCAGCGTGGCTGGATCGACACCGCGGCCCAAACCATCCAACGCCAGCTCCGCGACATGGTCCGTGATGAGCTCATCCTCGCCGACTTCTTCCGCAGTGTCGGCCCCGACCAGGAACAGGGCGTCCTCGCGTTCGTTGACAACATCCGCAGCACACTGGTGTCGCAGAACCTCGGATCCGAGGAGCTCGCCAACCGAAGGCTGCTCGAAGACGAGGGCATCGACATCTCCGAGAAGGTCGAGCAGCTCTCCGAAGCCGGCCTCGTGCGCGCGCAGCTCGAACGAAGCGTCTTCAACAAAGTCGATGTGAGCTATGCCGAGGTCGTCGACTTCTACAACGAGAACCCCGAGCTCTTCGACCCGCCCGCGCTCGCCACCCTTCGGGTGCTCCAGGTCACCACCGACCCGGTCCGGAACCAGGAGATCGCCCAGGCCATCGCCCGCGGTGACGATTTCGCCGACCTCGCCGCGATCCACTCCGCGTGGAAGCCCGATGAAGACAATCTCCAGTTCGTCGAACTCGATGACGACGGGTTCCAGGCGACCCAATTCTGGGGACGGCCCGAACTCCAAGAACTGACCGCGAGCCTCACCGAGGGAGACATCGGCGGCCCGGTCGAACTCGGGCGCTCGTCCTGGTGGATCCACCTCGAAGAGCTCGACCTGGGTGAGCCGATCGAGCTGTTCCAGGCCCAGGTGCAGATCGAGCGGAATCTCCGCGAACAGAAGCTCCGCGCCGCTGAGGATGCCTACATCGATCGCCTCCTCGCACGGGCGAATGTGGGCGATCTCGATCGGATCATCCGCACGCTGCTCGAGTACTCGGTGAACAAGTACCTGTCGGGCCCGCGGGTCCGCCGATCGGGGTGATCGTCTCTACGCTGCGCCGGCTGCTCCGTCGCGGCCGTCGGCGCCCGCTCGGCCCCGCCGGCGAGCGATCCGCCGCCACCTACCTCCGTCGCCGCGGCTACCGAGTGCTTGCCAGGAACGTGCGCTCACGTGTCGGTGAACTCGACCTGGTGTGCCTGGCGCCGGATCGGCGGACGATTGTCTTCGTCGAGGTCAAGTCGCGTCGGCTCGACCCAAACCGCCCACACCCACCACCCCATGCGAGCGTCACCGGTGCGAAGCGGCGCAAACTCGTGACACTCGCCAAGCTCGAAAGCCGGCGTCGAGGGTGGAACGCACGACCGAAGCGGATCGATGTTGTCGCTGTCGAATTCCCATCGGGCCGTGGGAAGCCAAGGATTCAGCACTTCAAGGACGCGGTCCGTGGCTGATGATGCACCGCGCCGGAGGCGACACGCCGATCAGGCGGTCCACCCATCCTCGACCGGCGCTGGGCGATCGGGCCGAGTGCTGAGTTCGACATCGGCGTGCTCACGCGCGGAGCGATCGATGGCCTCCATCACCTCGAGCGCGTGCAGTGCCAGCTCGCCCGAAGCGCGCGCCGGACGGTTGTCCCGCACGGCCTGCATCTGATCAGCAAGGCCGATACCTCGCCCGTTGACCGCTGGGCCAGCGGTCTCCTCCACGACATCCACCACCGGCTGCCAGGAGCCCACCACACGCTTGCGGACTTCAACTTTGCCGAGCCGGGCATCGTTGTCCTGCGCGAAGTTGTTGGGCGTGTGGATGACCATCGTGGCCTCCGAGCCGTAGATCTCCACGGACGGGATCGTGCTCGGATGCACGTCGAACGACATCAACGCGGTGGCGAATGCCCCGCTCTCGAAGAACAGATGACTCGATGTGTGCGTGAGCACCTCGACCGGGTACCGGGCACCCGCGGTCGGCGAGCCGTCCGGCGCCACACGCTCGGGGAAGCTCATCCGGCCGCTCGCACGCACCCGTGTCATCGGGCCGAGCAAGGTGATCAGCGCATGGAAGAAGTACGGCCCCATGTCGTACACGGGTCCGCCGCCACGCTGATAGAAGAACGATGGGCTCGGATGCCAGCTCTCCATGCCCCGGCTCTGCATGCACACCGTCGCGCCGACGATCTCACCGAGATCGCCGCGGTCGATGACGCGTCGAGCCAGCTGCCAGGTCGACCCCAAGACCGTGTCGGGTGCGCACCCGACCGTCACGCCCTTGCGCTCCGCCAGCTCGAGCAGCGCCTTCGCCGACTCCACCCCCTCGGTGAGCGGCTTCTCGTTGTACACGTGCTTGCCCGCCTCGATCGCCGCACGGGCGACCGGCTCGTGCGCGCGCGGCACGGTCAGGTTGAGCACCACATCGACCTCGTCGTCGGCGTACACCTCGTCCGCGCCGAGCACCCGGGCATCCGGACACTTCTCATCCCGAGCCGCTTCGGCCCGGGCACGGTCGAGATCCGAGAGCGCGACGATGGAGACACCCTCGAGCTTCGAGAACGTCGTCACGTACTGCCCGAGGATGTTCCCGCACCCGACGATGCCGACGCGGGCCAGTTGGGTCGAGGTGTCAGCGGTCGTCATGTCGAGAGCCCTTGCTGTGAGAGGTGAACCGCGAGCGGTCGCGAAACGAGAGGTCAGCCGAGCGTCCCCGGTGACCAGCGCCCCCGGAACCCAGCAGGCGCCGTGCGCCCCAGCCACCGGGACGGCACCGTGACGCACCGTGTTGCGGGCGAGGGAGTATATCGGTGCCCCGGATCTACACTGCCCCGATGCCCAGCTCGACCGTTGACCCCGCCCTGCGTGCCCAGGTCCTCATCATCGAGGACGAGACCGAGCACGCCGACCTCATGGCCGATGCCCTGCACAAGCCCGGGCACGTCTGCACGATCGTCCACTCCGTCCCCGATGCCCTCGAGGAGCTCCGCGGCGGAACCTTCGACATCGTCATCACCGACCTGCGGATGCCGGGGTCCAGCGGGGCCGACACCCCCGCCGGCCTCGTCGGCCCCGACGGCGGCGACGCGGGGATGAAACTCCTCCAAGCGGCCAAGCGTCTTCAGCCGCACGCCGAGACCATCATGGTCACCGCCCACGGCGATGTCCCCACCGCCCGCGACGCCTTCAAGCACAACGCGTACGACTTCATCGAGAAACCGCTCGACCTCGCGGTGTTCCGAAGCCTGGTGAACCGCGCCGCCGAGGCGGTGCTGCTCCGCGGCGGCCGCGATGCATCCGACGACACGGGCGACGGCACGATCGCTGCCGAGCTCGTTCAGCACGAAGGCTTCCAGGGCATCATCGCCGGCTCGGAGGCCATGAGGAAGATCCTGCACACGGTGAAGACCATGGCGGCCTCACCGCTGCCCGTGCTGGTGACCGGCGAGTCGGGCACCGGCAAAGAGCTCATCGCGCGCGCACTGCACGACCACTCCAAGCGGGCCACCAAACGGTTCGTCCCCTTCAACTGCGCCGGACAGAGCGAGAGCCTGCTCGAGGACGAGCTCTTCGGACATGTCAAGGGCGCGTTCACCGGCGCGGAGAAGGATCGCGAGGGTGTGTTCGAGTACGCCGACACCGGCACCTTGTTCCTCGACGAGATCGGCGACATGCCGCTCAGCATGCAGGCCAAGCTGCTGCGCGTGCTCGAGTCGGGCGAAGTGGTGCGCCTCGGCTCCAACGACGCGAAGAAGGTCGACGTGCGCTTCGTGAGCGCGACCAACAAGGACCTGAAAGCCGCGAGCGACACCGGCGAGTTCCGCGAGGATCTGTACTTCCGCATCACGGGCGCGGAGGTGCACCTCCCGCCACTCCGCGAGCGGCGGGAAGACATCCCACGGATCGTGCGGCACGTGGTGGCGGACTACGCCAAGAAGATGGACGCCGCGATCCCCGGCGTGACCGATGCCGCGATGCTCCGCCTGACCGCCTTTCACTGGCCGGGCAACGTGCGGCAGTTGATCAACACGGTGCAGAACGCCGCGGTCATGGCGATCGCCGAGGCCGGGCAGTCCGCCGACTCTGGCGCGGGCACCCTCGACGTGCGGCACATCCCCGACGATATCCAGGTGCGCGACGAGGACGCCCACGACGCCGAGGACGCGATGGCCGCCGGCGCGAGCAACGGGAACGCCGCCCCACCCGGCTCACTCGCGGGCACGAGCCTCGAGCAGCTCGAGAAGCGCGCGATCCGCGAAACACTCAGACTCACCGGCGGCAACCGCGAGCAGACAGCAAAGCTGCTGGGCATCGGCGAGCGGACGCTCTACCGGAAGCTGAGAGAGTACGGGCTGCGGTGAACAGATTACTGCTGTCGAGGTCCACCCATCGAGAACTCAAGCAGCTCGCCTCGAGGACGGGACTCACTCTCGATGATGTGAGATCGGCAGAAGACCTGGCGCACAAGCGATTGCGTTCGCCTCGAACGACGTGGGTGATGCTCGCGTGGTGGTTCATCTTCTTTCTCTTCCTCGCCGACCCTTTTTACGCGTACCTCAGACGTACCGGGGTTGAGCACTGGTTGGAGGCACACGCGCACCCGTGGTGGATTCTGTTTCAGTTGTTCGCGGTTGGGCCTGGCTACTTTGTGATTGTCTTGATCGTGGCCTACGCACTCGTCCGCCGAGAGCTTTCTCGCCAGTTGAAGCGGTGTCTGTACCAACCGATGTGTGTCACGTGCGGCTTCGATCTCCGTGGCCATCCGGATCTCCGGGTCGCCCGACACCGCCTGAAGTGCCCCGAGTGCGGCCACCACTCGCCGTTCGTGCGTGCGCATGCACCACTTGATCCGGCGGGCACACCATCCGAACCGCGTGCGTGAGCACGCGCGCCAGCGTTCAAAGCGGCAACAACACACAACAGAGAAGGCTGCAAGCTATTCCTCGAAGCGCTCTCTGCTGCGTTCGGTAATCGGCTCATGCAAGTCTGGCGCGCGGGCTCACCCACCCCGCGCGGGTTAAAAGGCACGAACCCCACACCCCCCCACCCAGTAGTACACACACCCAAGCCGCGCACACGCGGGCTCC
>JBCDJJ010000103.1:0-10968 GCA_038747915.1 Planctomycetota bacterium
CGGCTTGCCCGCCAGTGTTCAAGGGCTTTGGCGTTCGCACTGGTGGGCAAGCCACCAGTGGCACCCGCGACGAATTGACTTGGAACGCACTAACGCACGACGTACACTCGATGCGTGTGGCCTTCGGATGCCCGCGGCATCCTCCGGACCACGGCACCAGTCCAGAAACTCAACGGCGTGGTGATGACAACCCCCGTGAGCGTCCGGGGCCGTCGCTCAGGGAAGGTTGTTCTGCGGCTCGTCGGCGCGGATGAGGTTGATGGCACCGGGAAGATCGTCGTCGGTCAACAGGCCGTCGCCGTTAAAGTCGAGCTCGCACCGGTAGGCACCGAAGCCCATCGATAGGAAGTCGTTGATAGCGGCCAGCGTGCCGTAGAGGTCCTCGGTGTTGATCACGGTGTTGGAATCGGCATCGCCGAACCCGTCGCCGATGGTGAGATCGAACCGCGCGAGGCGGCGGGAGACCTCGACACCATCGAAACGCTCGATCGCGAGCACCGCGATCTCGTTGGTGCCCGACACGAGCCCGGAGACGTCCTTTTGAAAGCGCCCGAAGTCGATCGCGGTCGCCCGGGTGACGGCGCTCACCGGCGGATCGGTGATGCCGGGGTCGAGGTTCACGTAGACGTGCAACTCGTCGGCGGTGAAGTCGGGGTTCTCGAGCACGAGAATGGCCGAGGTGTCCCCGCAGGTGGCGAGCGGGGCCGAGATCTGGAGCTGGGGTGGCAGCACATCGACGTAGATCGACTCGCGCCACTCGCCGAAGAGGATGTCTTCCGCGGCGTCGCGGTGGCGGAAGGCGACCGCGCTCAGGTAGTTCATGCCCTCGGGCAGGTCGGCCGTCGTGATGGTCTGCTCGTAGAGCCCGGTCTCGTTGGCGGTGCCGAAGATCGGCTGAACGGTCTCGGTGAAGTCTTCATAGCCCGACACATCGCCCGCGCCGGCGCCGATGTCGACGAAGCCGTTGCCGTTGAGATCGACGTAGCCGCGGTTGAAGCGGAAGGCCGCGGCGTCGTCCCAGTTTGGGTCATCCGGATCGGTCTTGGTGGTCTCGAGGCGGATCGTGAAGGTGTCATCGCGGACGACGGTCACTGGGGTCACGCGGCGATCGAACACCGGCGTGGTCTGCGTCGGCGTGCCGACGAAGGGCGGGTCTGCGGGGATCACCTGGTCCGGGCTGTCGGTGACGATGGTGAGCGTGCCGGAGGGCGTGGCGGGGCCGTAGACGACGTAGCCGAAGTCATCGGTCACACCGTCGCGCTGGTTGCTCGGCACGGTGATCGTGAGCGAGCCGCTGGCCCCCACGATGAGCAGCTCATCACCGGGCAGCGCGTTGCCCGTCAGCTCGTGCAAACGGGTGCCCGCGGCGAAATTGGTGGTAATGCTGCGTGTGTGGTGCTCGTTGTTGGTGTAGGAGTCGTTGACCGCGACGACGACGTTGTTCGAGCGCTCGTAGATGAAGACATCGCTCGTGGCCCCGGAGCCTGTGAGGTCTTCCCACCGGCGGATGTAGTCGCCGCGTCCGTACCGGCGGTCGAGGCGGACGAGCTCGACGAAGCGGTCGTCCTCGACGATGCGGAGGTTGGTGCCGCCGTCGTCGGTGATGCCGCCGTAGCCGAGCGCGAGCGAGTTGCCCTCGCGGACCCAGAAGCGGTTGGTGAAGGTGGTGTGAAACTGCCGGGCGTTGTGGTAGATGATCCGCGGCCCGGGCAGGAAGGTCATGAACGCGTGTCCGTAGCCCGAGATGGTCGAGAGCGACGGGAAGTTCGGCGGGCTGCCGCCGTCTCCGAAGGTGCCGTTGTCGTGCGAGTGGATGTGCTTGGTGCCCGCTGAGGCGTTGATGGTGCCGGGCCCGGTGCCCATGATGGACTCGTCGTTGGCGTCGAGCAGCTCGTCGTCGAGCGCCGCGGCGAAATCGCCCCCTCGGCCGCCGATGATGGTGCGGATGCGGCCCGCGCCGGCGAGGTCGAGCGTGTCGCGGAAGCCGAAGCCGTCGATGCGGATGTAGTCGCGCAGCACCTCGAAGTTGCCGAGGGTGCTCTCGCCGAAGGTGTAGGGCGTGCCCATCGTGCCGTCGGGGTTGGTGCGGCGGTTGAAGACGAAGGCATCCCAGAAGGTGTCCCAGAAGAACTCGGGCGCGTGCTTCGCGGCGTCGAGTCGGAAACCATCGATGCCGTACACATCGAGCATCCACTGGGACCACCGCAGGAGCACGCCGGTCGCGTTCTCCATGATGGGATCGCCCGCGGCCGGGTCGTCCGTGTTGAAGGGGTAGATCGTGAACGTACCGCCGGTGTTGCGGATCCCGCCGTTCACCGGGTCGATGGTATCGGGGTTGACAACGATGGTCGGCGCGAGGTTGCGGTCGGTGTAGAGCGCCGCGTTGCCCGGATCGGGCTGATTGAAGACCGTGCCCGCGGGGATGCGGCGGGCGTCGGGGAGCGGGTTGCCCATCGTGTCGAACGGCCATCCGGCGTCGACGCCGCGGTCGCCCTCGCCGTCGACCGTGAAGTCGAACTCGGGCACCGAGTCGTCGGTGGGGTGGCGGATCATCTGGTAGTTGGAGGTGTGGCGGAAGTCGACGAGGCCGACGAGGTCGGAGTTGATGGTCTCGTTGAAACCCGGCGCATCGGCGCCGAAGCCCGATGCGTTATTGAAGTCGAACCAGTTCTGGCTGGCGCTGCCCGAAGGCTTGAAGCCGAGCGATACATCATCGGGCGGCAGGAAGAAGCCGGGCCAAGCGCCTTCTTCGATCGCGCCGGCGCTGTCGCGTGCGCTGCGCGCCCCATTATGGTTCAGCACCGCATCCAGGTAGAAGTTGACATTGGCGCGTTGGAACTGCTCGACCGCGGCGCGGAAGCCGGCCTCGGTGCCGAAGAGGGTCGGATCACCGGGCGAGCCCAGGTCGAAGCGGTCGAAGGGGTCGTACCCGATCGAGCCGAGCGAGGCCTTGCCGTTGGGCGGCCACCAGACCCCCTCGTAGCCCGCAGCGAAGATGTCGGGCATGCGCTCGATCACCTCGGCGTAGGAGATGTCGTAGATCTGGATGAACACCCCGAAGTCGTCGGTCTGGGCGGCCGGTGCGGGGGCGATCGCGGCGGCGAGGGCTGCGGATGGCAGGACAAGCGGGCGAATGGCTCGCATGAAGACGGCTCCACGATGCGGGGTGCTCTTGCTCGCCGGACCAACGGCCGGCACGGGGGAACTATGCCCCCCGACTTCCGCAAAGTAAAGCGTTTGACTCTGATTCTCGACGCGGCCAATAACGGGCCCGGCCCGGGGCCTCAGAACGGCCCGAGCCCAGGGTCACGGCCCCCAGACCGCTCACGCGATGGGCTTGGACTCGGGCATGATCAGGTTCAGCACGGTCCGCAGGTCGCGACCCGAGAACAGGTGCCTGATGACGAGGGCCGCGGCGTGCTCCAGGCACCCCGCGTACTCCAGGCCGCCGATGTCGAGCGGCTCGCTCCCGACCGACTCGATGAGGGCCGCGATCTGCCCCTTCGCCCCCTCGTCGTCGCCGCACAGCATGGTGACGAGCCGCCGGCCGTCGAACACCGGCGGGTCCATCTCCCAGACCGACGCCTGACACATGTTGAAGGCTTTCACGACGCGCGCACGAGGGAGGCGACCCGCGATCGCCTCCGAGAGCGACCCGCCGTCGTAGCGCTTCGGCACGAACGAGCCGCCCGCGACCTCCACCGGGTTGTTGATGTCGAGCACCACCTTGCCGGCGAACGCCTCGGGACCGCCCGCAGCGTCGATGGCATCAAACACGACCTCGTGCCGCGTTGCGAGCATCACGACGTCGGTGTGCGCGACGACCTCCGGCTCGCTCCCGACGTCGACACCGAGCTCCGCGGCCACGCCCTCGGCTTTCTCTCGGTTGCGACCGCCGATCATGACATCGTGGTCGGACGACCAATTCGGGACGAGCGCTCGCGTCATACTGCCGTAGCCGAGACACCCGATCTTCATCTGTGCTGCCCTCCAGTGAGAGCGTGGGAGGCTGTTGATTTACACCAGCAGCGCGGCGGGGCCTTCGAGGAGGCGCTTCACCGTGCTGAGGTACTCGGCGGCCATGGCGCCGTCGATCACGCGGTGATCGCTCGACATGGTCATCTGCATCTCGTGGCCGACGGTGATGAAGTCTTCGCCGTCCTCGTCGGTGCGCACAACGGGCTTCTTCATCGCGCCGCCGACGGCGAGGATCGCGGTGTTGGGGGGGTTGACGATCGCGGTGAAGTGCTCGACGCCGTACATGCCGAGGTTGGAGATCGCGAAGGTGGAATCGGCCATCTCCTCGATGGAGAGCCCCTTGTCGCGGGCCTTCTTGGCGAGCCGGCGGGTCTCGGCGGAGATCTGACGAAGACCGATGCGGTCGCAGTCGCGGATGGTGGCGACGACCAGGCCGCCGCCCTTCTGGGTCTCCTTGTCGATGGGCAGCGCGACGGCGACGCCGATGTTCACCTGGCCGTGGAGGTGAACGGACTTGCCGTCGGCGCCCCAGGAGCTATTGACGTGCGGGTGCTCGTGCATAGCGAGCGCACAAGCGCGGACGATGAAGTCGTTGACGGAGAGCTTGACGCCCTGCGGCTCGAGCTGGGCGTTGAGCTGGTGACGCAGGTCGATCAGCGGGTCCATATCGACGGTGAGCGTGACCTGGTAGTGCGGGACGGTGGTCTTGGACTCGACGAGGCGCCGGGCGATGGTGGCCCGCATGTTGGAGAGCGCGACGGTCTGCGAGGTAAGGGCGGCACCAACCGCGGGCAGCGTTGGTGGCGGGAGCGTCCCACTCCCCCGGGCGTCCACCGACGTCGCTCCGCCCGGTGCCGCGGCCTCGACGTCTTTCTTGACGATCCGCCCCGAGGGCCCGGTGCCGGACAGTGCTGCGAGATTCACACCGCGCTCCTCGGCGATCTTCCGCGCGAGCGGCGAGGCGAAGACCCGTCCCCCGGTTTCGCCGGTGCTCGACTCCGCAGCTGCGCCGTTCTCGCTCGGCGCCGACTCTGCTGGTGTGGGCGGTGGAGTGGGTGCGGCGGCATCGCCGTTGGACGCGCCGGCCGACGCTTGCGCCGCGCTCCCGCTCGAGGACGCAGCGGCCCCGCTCGCGAACTGCTCCTTGATCTGCGCCGCGTCCTCGCCCTCTTCGGCGAGCACCATGATCAGGGCCCCCACATCGACGGTATCACCCTCGGTGAGCAGGAGTGCCGCGACCGTGCCATCGTCGAAGGCCTGGAGCTCCATCGTGGCCTTGTCGGTCTCGATGTCACCCAGGGTGTCACCGGCGGAGACCGTGTCGCCCTCCTTGACGTTCCAAGCGACGACGGTGCCCTGCTCCATCGTGTCGGACAGGCGCGGCATGGTGATTTCAACTGGCATAGTGGTGGGTCCCTGTCGTGTCTCGTGGCCAGCGTGTCTGCAAGGCGGGTTGGTTCAGTCCGGCGTGTCGGGAGCGACCCGCGCGGGCGGGTCGGGTGCTCGGTTGGGGGTCGGGAGGCGGACGAAAAGGAACGTGACCCCGATCGCGGCGAACAGCACACCGGCGACCGCCTCCTGCCACCGCAGGATAGCCGGTCGGCGGCGCAGCACGCCCCGGAGCGAGCCGGCCACCACCGAGAAACACGAGAACTGGAAGAACGCCAGCATCACCGCAGACCCACCCAGAATGGCGACCTGCAACGCGACGTGGCTGCCCTCGATCTCGACGAACTGCGGCATGAGGGCGGCGAACCAGATGGCCGCTTTCACGTTGAGCGCGTTCACGAGCAGGCCTCGGCGGTACGACGCGGCGAGCCGAGCCGGGCCGGGCCGGAATTCGCTCGCGTCGCCGAGCTCGTCAACCCCGAGACTCGGTGCCGGCGTCCGCACCGCCTCCACCACCATCCGCAGCCCGCTCCAGATCAGGTACCCCGCCCCGGCGAAGCGGATGACCTCCAGGACCACCCCCGACGTGGCGGCCGAGGCGGTGAGCAGCGACCCGACCAGCACCATGTGGCACACGAGCCCGGTCGCGATGCCCGCAGCTGCCGCGACGCCATGGCGCACGCCGAGCGAGAGCGAGCGATTGAACACCAGCAGCAGGTCGGGCCCGGGCAGCGCAATGCCGAGGGCGTTGACGCCGAGCCAGGTTGTCCAGAGTTCCCAGGTGGGCACGGAGAGAAGGTAGAGGAGCAAACCGAAGAACAACAGATGGCGGGTCGGGCCGTGGGCCCACGGTCTTGGATGCCGGGGCACTTGCCGGAGGCAAAAACCCGATCGACAGTTGGTGCGGACCGCCGTCTTCTTTCAAGCTCCGCGGGCCGGGCGCTCATCACGCCGGCATGGACCCTTTGGGATGTTCTGGTGGGTGACCTCGCGGGGGTACTGGGCTCGCAAACGAACGACGACGCGGTCGGACTCGTCGAGTTCGACGGACGGTGTGGTATGTCGAGGCGGGGCGCAAACTTTCAGCTGTACGCGGTGGATGCGTCTGGCGTGGCCGCGTGGTACTGGCATACTGCACACTCGGCCGTGGCAGCGTGTCGCGAGCTGTTGCGGCGATCCTAGACGTTTACGAGAGGTACTTGATGAGACTGCTGTCCCATATCTCGATGGCGTTGGTGGGCGCCTGCCTGGCGGGTGCAGCAACGGGGCAGGCATTCCCGACGCTCGTGGCGAGCGTTGGCGATGCGGATGTCGCGTTCGATGCAGCTGTGTTGCACGATGTGCGGGGCGGCGAGGTCGTGCGGGTGGGGCTGCCCGGCGGCGATGACGTGACCGCGGCGCGGCAGTCGGTGCGGGTGCTCGGACCGGATCGGGTGTCCTGGGTCGGTGAGGTGGGGCACGGGGGCCGGGCGGCGTTCGCCACGCACGGCGATGCGGTGACCGGGTTCGTGCATCGACCCGGCGAGGCGCTGGTGCGGGTGCGCGGCACGGTGTCGGGCGGTGTCCGCGTGTGGGTTGAGAATGACGGCGACGTGTCACACTCGTGCGGTGTGTGCGCCGACCCGGTGGCACCGGTCGCGGTCGATGAGGGAGATGTTCCTCCGGGGCTGACATCGACCACGTCGACATCGTCGTCGTTCACGGTTGGGTGTGACCTTGGGCCGACCACCGACATCCTGGTGGTCTACACGCCCGCGGCGCGTGAGGACATCGGGGGCACATCGGCGATGCTGGCGGAGATCGATCTGGCGATCGCGAACTCGAATCAGTCGTACGCGGACAGCGGGGTAAACGCCGAGCTGCGGCTGGTGGGGGCGGAGGAGGTGTCGTACGCGGAGAGCGGGAATTCGATCTTGGCGCACCTCAACCTGCTCAGCACAGACGGTGACGGTGTCCTCGACGATGCACTGGTTCGGCGGGATGTTCTGGCAGCGGACCTGCTGGCCCTGGTCGTGACCGAGGATGGGAGGCCCACCGCGGGGCGGGCCAACTTCCCAAGCGGCTTTACGAGTGTCAGCGAGATTCTCTCGCTCAATCCGATCACGTTCACGCACGAGATCGGCCACAACCGCGCATGCTCGCACGAGTTTGCAGACGCCGAAGCGTTCCGTGTGTTCGACTTCGCGTCGGCGCTGCGGTTCACGGCTGGGGGGCAGCTCCGCGACACGATCATGTACTCGAGATTCAGCTCGCAGAGCATCCTTCGGTTCACGAACCCGGATGTGGACTTCCTGGGTGTGCCGACGGGGATCGACGGTGTGAGCGACAACGCCCGCGTGATCGAGACCACGCTGGAGAGCATCAACCAGTATCGGTGCGCGATCGACACGTGCTCGATCGGCTACGACCTTGGCAGCACCGCGAACAACGGCTTTCTCGGCTTCTTCGGGACCATCGATACGGTGTGGGTGAATCAGTTCAACGTGCAGCCGGGTGCCGACGAGATCATCCAGATCCGGGTCGGCTTTGGGCGGCTGGCGAGCCCCGTCACGGCGACCGTCGGCATCTGGGACGACCTCGATAACGACGGCGATCCACGGGACAACGCGCCGCTGATCGCGTCGTTCAACCCGGTGATCGGGGATGACCGCGAGTCGGTGATCATCAACATCCCGGCGACGCTCGTCGGCTCGGTTGGTGACTCGTTCTTCGTCGGGGCCGCGGCGACACAGCCGACGGGCGATATCATCTCGGGGACTACGAATCTGCCGTCGAACGGGCGGTCGTGGCTTGGGATCGGCGCCGACCTGAGCAACCTCAACACGGTCAGCAATCTGAATTCCGTGTCGAACGCGTGGTCGATCGCGGCGCGCGGCGTGTCGGGCGTCGGTGTCGACTGCAACACCAACGGGTTCCCAGACGCCTGCGACATCGCCGACGGCGCGAGCCTGGACACCAATGACAACGGTGTGCCCGACGAGTGCGAGACTGTGTGCCCAGCGGACCGCGACGGCGATCAGGACGGCGACGCGGACGACATCATCGACTTCCTGAGCAATCTCGCAGCAGGGGATGCCTCCGCCGATGTCGCGTTACCCGCGGGCACCGACGCGTTCGATCTCGCGGCTTACGCGCAGACGCTCTCGGGGTGTGAGTGATCGTTCGTGCGGCGGTGCACCGTTCGACATTCTTTGCCGTGCGTGAGACCGTCTGCTTTGCAGAAGGGGCAGGCGTGCCTTGGCCAGCGTTCGCCGGATGGTGTCGACCGCGTCGTCGAGATCATCGGGGCCGGCGTGCGCACGGGTGACTGCGTGATGGTTCTTGATCCGATGTCACCGCTCTCCACCTGGTGTAGAGCTTCTTGCATGATTGAGTTCCGTGGCCCGGTGGTGGGAGCGTCTCGCTCCCACGAACATTCACCCACACGTGTCCGCCGTCCGGCCGTGGGAGCGTCCCGCTCCCACCACCGCATCCGGGAGCACAACTACGGAACGCGCGCTCGCCCGGGTGCGTCGAGCTGCACCGGCAGGCCGAAGGTGTTCTTCGGGGTGCTTGGCTCTGGCAAGAACCCCGATCGATAGCTGCCGCGGGAGCCCGGCTTCTTGCTACGCGAGTCGCCGGGCTCCCGGGGTGTTTTAGAGTCAAGCTTGGCGCGGGTCGGCACGGTGCTTCGGTATCACCCGCTTTGCTTTGTTCTCTTCCACGCTGCTTGCGAAATCAGATGCTGATCGGCCTGAGGGGCGTGCTCGACCATCGCGAGGCTGTGCGACAGGTGCGTCAGGTGAAGATCTTGGTGACCGCCTCGATAATCCGCCCCGGGTTCGGCAGGTACGCCTGCTCCATCTCCTTGGCGTAGGGCGCGGGCACATCGATCGTGTTCACGCGGACCGGCTGATGGTCGAGCCAGTCGAACGCGTGCTCGCAGATCTGGCTCATCAGCTCGCTCGCGACGCTCCCGAACGGCCAGCACTGATCGACCACCACGATCCGATGGGTCTTCTTCAGGCTCTCGACCACCGCGTCGATATCCAGCGGGCGGACCGAGCGCATGTCGAGCACCTCGCACCTGATGCCCTCGCCCGCGAGGTGCTCCGCGGCCTCGACGCAGAAATGCACCGGGCGGCCCCAGCTCGCGAGCGTGATGTCCGACCCCTCGCGGACCGTGCGCGCGGTGCCGAAGGGGATGTAGTACTCCTCTTCGGGCACGTGGCCCTTGTCGCCCAGCATCCGCTCGGACTCGAGGAAGAACACCGGATCGTCATCGAGAATCGCCGTCTTCATGAGGCCCTTGGCGTCGTAGGGCGTACACGGGATGACCATCTTCAGACCGGGCACGTTGGCGTACATGCCCTCGACGGTCCACGAGTGCGTGGAGCCCAGCTGCCCGCCGGCGCCGTCGTTGCCGCGGAAGACGATCGGCGTGTTCCACTGCCCGCCGGACATGTAGAGCGTCTTGGGCGCGTTGTTGAGGATCTGATCCGCGGCGACGAGCGAGAACGACCAGCTCATGAACTCGACGATCGGGCGGAGCCCGTACATCGCGGCCCCGATCGCGAGGCCGGCAAAGCCCGCTTCGGAGATCGGCGTGTCGATGATCCGCGAGTCGCCGAACTCGGCCAGCATGCCCTCGGAGACCTTGTACGCCCCGTTGTAGTAGGCCACCTCCTCGCCCAGCAGCAGCACCCGCGGGTCCCGCCGCATCTCCTCGGACATCGCCTCGCGGATCGCCTCGCGGAACTGGATGACCCGCTCGCCCTCGCGCGGGGGCTCGTGGAAGGTGGCGGTGGTGGCAGCGGTGTTGGTGGTGTATTCGAGGGTGGTCATAGACCAAGGATAGAGCCATCAACGAGCCGCGGGCGCGAGCCCGCGGACGGGCGGGCTAGACGGTCGCAGATCCCCCGGTTCATGTTGGGCGAGCACATCGTCTCGAAACCAATCAACTGCACCACTGGTCCCAGAGGACTAGTCTTCGCAAGGAATCGTGTTGAGCAAGCGTTGCACCCGCTTGACCTGTGGGCGAGCGCCGACCGTGATGAACAACTCAAGTGACAGTTTCCACAGCTCGTGGGCTTTGGCAATGTTGCCTCGAGATGCCTCGGTCAAACCCATTTTGCTGAGTTGGTTCGCTTCGCCCTGCCGACTCCCCACGTGCTTCTGAAGGTCCCGTGACTCGCCATACAAACGCATTGCCTCATCAAGATCCCCACGCTTTTGAGCGATACTGCCCATGTTGCTGAGCTGACTCGCTTCCTTCTCCAAACTCCCGAGCCGCCGGCCCAACTTCAGTGCTTTGCTGTGCAGACGCATCGCCTCATCAAGATCTCCGCGAACCTGCGCAAGTACGCCCATGCTGCCGAGATTACTGACTTGCCCCTCCAGACTCCCGAGCCGCCTATGCAACTCCAGCGCTTCGCCCTGTAGACGCATCGCCTCATCAAGATCTCCACGAATCTGCGCAAGTACGCCCATGCTGCTGAGATTGATCGCCTGCCCCTGTAACCGCCCGACTCGGCGGTTCAGTTCAAGAGCCTTGCCGTACAAACGCATCGCCTCATCAAGATCCCCACGAACTCGCGCTATGTTACCCATGTTACTAAAAAC
>JBCDJJ010000104.1:0-10177 GCA_038747915.1 Planctomycetota bacterium
TCGGATTCGGACGGCTTGGTGCCGCAGGTGAATGCGCCGTAGTCGATCCACTCGAGGCGGAGGCCGGCGGGGCCGAGTGTGGGGCCGGTCGCAGCGCGGTCGCGTGCCGCGAGCATGGCGGGGATCTCACCGGGTTCGAATCGTCCGCGACCGACGTCCATGAGCGTGCCAGCGATGATGCGGACCATGTTGTAGAGAAAGCCGTTGCCGCTCACATCGATCGCGATAATGCGTGAGTCGTCCGCTTGGGCGCCGGGTACGTCTTGCACAGTACACGCGAAGATCTCGCGGATGGTGCTCTCGCGGCCGTGTGCAGCGGCCGCGAAGCTCGCGAAGTCGTGCTCGCCGACGAGATGGACTGCGGCCTGGCTCATGCGGTCGATCTCGAGCGACTCGTAGGTCCACCACACCCTCGCACGATCCCACAGCGGCCGCGTCGGGCCGGCGTGGATCAGGTACCGGTAGCCCTTGGCCCGGCACTCACCGATGGGATCAAACGTCTCTTCGACGCGAGCGGCTTCGACAACGAGCACATCACCGGGGAGTGAGCTGTTGAGTGCGCGCGCGAGCCGCTCGTCCGGCGGTCGCCCGCCCTCGCCCTCGACCGTGAACGCGGCGCACTGCGCCGCCGCGTGGACGCCCGCATCGGTTCGGCTCGCGCCCTGCACCGTGACGGGCTGACCGACGACCTCGCGGACCGCTCGCTGGACAACGCCCTGCACGGTGCGGAGTTCGACGCGCCCATCGTCAAGCTCGCCGAGAACAGGGATCTCGGTTGGGAGGCCGCGTTCGGGTGTCGTGAACTGCCGCTGCCACCCGTGAAAGGCGGTGCCGTCGTAGGCGATGGTCAGGCGGTACCGAGGCATGGTTGCACAGCGTAGATCGAAGAGGGTTCCCCCTTGGTTCGCAGACTGAACCGTGTCGACCGGAATTGGACAACTTCAGGAACTGTTTGCAACACGAGGGCGTATAGAGACCTTAGAGAAGCGAGGGACGGCCTCGTCGGGACGACTCGCGGGCCACGTCGCACGGGCGTGGGCGCACTCGCCCCCATCGAGGTTTGCTGACGCGCCACCCGGCCTTGCCCTGCCGGGGCGGCCCTGTGTCCTCGGGGTCCCGCCGCCGGTGCGCTGAAGCACTCCCTCGGCCCTCGGCTCTGACCATGCGGTCGCACAGCCGCTTCTCTTGAGTGTGCTTCCCCTCACCACCGACACCGGCCAGCGACTCCGCTGGCCGGTGTCGTCGATGGGCGCCGTGACGAAACGGTCCGCCAGCCCGCATCCCATCGAGACATGAGCTCGGCGCGCACCGGCGCGGTCGGTTCGGGGTCGGCAAACTCGGATGAGCGATCTCGACCCGGCTTCTCCCCATCGAGCTCGCCACGGAGCATCGCAGGGAAGTCACCTCACCGGCTGCGCATGTTGCCGGCCATGTGCCGCACGATGATCGCGCAGCTGTTGAAACCCTCGACGGGTCGAGCGAAGAAGTCGGCGTCGATGATCTGGCCGAGACAGTGCTCGGCGAATGCCCGCTGGCGGTCGAAGATGCCGAGCGCAACGAAGCCGAACCCAGAGTCTTCGAGCGCTTTGAGCGATGACATGTTGATCCAAGGTACACCCGGGCGACACCCACCGGTGGTGGGAGCGTCCCGCTCCCACGTGCGAAAGACGACGTTACCGGACCTCGTGTTCGTGGGAGCGGGTACTCCCACCACCGCTAATGCCCGAACAGATTCGTCGGCGCAAACATGCCCGTCGTCTCGAAGTGCTCGAGGGCCTCATCGGTCGATGCGAAGATCTTGGTCGCGGTCTCAGTAATGAAGGGGCTCGGCGCCTTCGCCGGCTTCCAGACCACGTACACATCCTTGGCGTGCTCGAACGCGTGCTGCAGCTCGCGCTCGACACCGGAACTCAGCCCCGGGATACCCTTACCCGGTGTGCCGTCCTCCGCGGGGCGACCGGGCAGCTCGGGGATATAGCTCACGATCATGTGCGACTGGTCGATGAGCTTGAAATCGCGCATGTAGATCTGGCCATCAATATCGCCCGCGATGTCGAGCACCTCGCGGACCGAGACCTTGATGGGCTCGCTCGCGGTCTTGCTGGCACCGAAGCTGTGCGGCTCGAAGATGATGTAATCGCGCCCCTCGCGGGCCGCGTCGATCGCGGTGTCGAGCAGCAGCTTCTCATCCACATCGCCCGGGTCGAACGTCACAAAGTGCTCCGCCAGCGACGCACGGAACGCATCGATCTCGGCCAGCACATCGGGCATGTCCACCACATGGCTCATCGGGAAGCTCGGGTACACCCGGCGCATCTCCGGACGACACACCAGCCGGAACAGCGATCGCGTGGTCTCGGTGTGCCGGCCGCGGCTCTGGATGTAGAAGGGCTTCTTGAAGGCCTGCGCGAGCATCTCGGTCGCGAGGATCTCTTCCTCGCGCCACACCATGCAGTCCTTGAGCGTGGCATCAATGTCGTGCTCGCGGTGCAGCCGCTGATGAACGACCTCCACGTTGTCGACCACGCACACGAACAGGTCCGGGTCGAGCTTCTCGATCTGGTCGAAGTCGAAGGCCGGGAACAGGCCGTGCCGCCACCGGAACGTGGCGTGGGTGTTGACCAGCACGTTGTCGAGCTCGCGACTCTCGGCGATCACATCCTTGAACGCGGCTCGCCGAAGGGCGCTCAGGCGACTCAGCGGCAGATCGAGGATGCGGCCGGGCGGCACATCCGGCCCCTCGGCGTACATCATGTCGCCCAGGTTGAACAGGGCGACTGCCTCGCCCTGCTGACCGGCGTGGTCGACCACGTTCCGCAGGTACGACTTCTTATCGATCCCAACTTGACCGGTGACAACAGCTCGCATGCCACCGAGTCTAGCTTGGCCCGCCGATGCAGAGGTCCTTAACGCGGCTCGAGATAGAGCACATCGTCGAGCACCGCGCCGGGGAACGGGCTGAACTCGGTAATACGCACACCCGCCACCTCGAAGTCGTGTACCTTCACATCGGGCCCGGATGATCCAAGATCGAGCTCATCCGACACAAAACGGGCCACCGCGATGATCGGGGTGCCGTCCGCCGAGCGAGCCAGCAGCACGCGGCGGGCATCATCGAACTCGCCGTTCGATGGGTACGGCCCCCGGAGCGCCCGCCACCCGATCAACTCCACACCGGCGTCGAACCGGGCCGCGATGGGCTCGGCGTACACATCCGTCGTGTAGTCCAAGAACTTGTCGTAGGTGTCGCAGACGACCTCGGGCGCCATCGATGCCGACTGCTGCTGATAGAAGATCGCCGCCATGCGGGCGCCCGGGCCACCGGGCTGGCTCGCCGGCCCACCAAACCAAAGCCACCCACCGACAAGAAGAACGATCGCCGCAGCGGCACCGGCGGCCCACCGCAGCGGCGGGGCGATGCGCCCAGCGATCGCGGGGCGCGGGTTCGGCAGCGCCGAACCCGCGGCGTCGGGCATCGGGTACAAGCGACGTGTCGCCGCACCGACGCGTTGCATGGTGTCAAGCTCACGTGCGAGATCGGGATCGGTCGCAACCCGGCCCTCAAAGTCGGCGCGCTCCGTCTCCGTCAGCTCGTTGTCGAGGTAGGCATCGATCGGTCGACGCTCGTCGTGGGGGGTCGTCATGACGAAGCCCCCGCAGGGTCCGATGAGAGCGACTCGGCCAGCCGGCGCCGAGCCCGATAGACGTGGCTCCGTGCGGTGCTCTCTGGGATATCGAGCACGGCGGCGATCTCCTGATACGAATGGTCGGTCACCGTTCTGAGCAGGAAACATGTTCGGTGTTCCGCGGAGAGTTGATTCAGCGCCAGTTGGAGTGAGCGGTCAAATGGATCAGTGGGCGGGGTGGGTTCGATCTCGGCCTCGGCCCGGCCGGCGCCGGCCTTGCGATCGCGAGCGGTGCGTCGATGCTCGGCCCGTCGATGGTTCCGCGCCACGTTTCGCACAAAGGACGCCATCCACGCTTTGAAGTTGCTGCCCGGATCGAACCGCTCGATCCGCTCCATGGCGGCGATCGCCGCCTGCTGCACGACATCGTCCGCAGCCGCCTGACCCACCTCCGCTGCAGCGATCACGCGCAACGTCGGGTAGGCCTCCCGATAGAGCTGTCCGAGCGCATCGCGATCAAGCATACGCGGGTATTCCCGTAAAAATGACGCGCTGAACGAACTTCTCGGCTGTGCTGACGGTCCGCATCGCGAAATCGGTACAGGAAACCATGTGCATCCGAGCTCGAGGTGTTGCTGACCGGTGCAGAAAACCCGCCAAATCGCAACGATTGTCGCGTGGGCCGACCTCTTCGGGTGGCGATGCGCCGGCGCGGTGCCCGCGTCGCTGGGTTCGCTCGCACGAGCACATCAGAGAGGAATCAGCTGTGAAGATGCACATTGCGCTGGCCATGTGTGCCGCATCCCCGGCGCTCGCCCAGTTCTCGTACAACGAGTCTACCCAGGGCGACCTGTCGACCGATCCGAACACGCCCACCGTGCTCGCCTTCGGTCTTGGCTCGAACATCGTTACCGGCGATGTCTTCAACTCCAACGCTGTCAACTTTGACTTCACATCGAGCGCCGGTGACCGCGACTTCTGGAGCTTCACCGTCGGTGCGGGGCAGACGCTCGACCGCATCGAGTTGCTCGCCTACGACCCAGCAAACATCGGCTTCGGTGCGATCATCGAGGGTGGTGTGGGTGTGATCCCGGGCGGCGCGACCAATAGCCAGCTTGCCGCGGGCATCTTGATCAACGCCGACGACATCACCGATGCCGACCTCCTCGACGAGTTCGCGAACGGCGCGGTGACACAGAACAGTCTCACAGCCGCTGAACTCGGCCCCGGGACCTACACCTTCATCATTCAGCAGACGACCAGCCTCGCCGGCCTTGGTGGGGTGCCGCAGGCGTACTCGTTCAACTTCGTGCTCGTGCCGAGCCCCGGTGCCGCGGCGCTGCTCGGCGTCGTGGGGCTCGCGGTTCGGCGTCGCCGGTGAGGCCAGAGTCACAGGAACCGTTGCGAAATCGTGATCCGCTTCCGGTGCCGTGGTCTGAGCGAAGCGAAGGCCACGCCAGAACGCAGGCCGGGCTGTGCTCACATGGCCCTCGGATCCCTTCGACATCCTCCAGACCACGGTGCCAATCACGCACAATGCGCTCGACTCGTCTCAGGACGGGGCATCGGCCTGCGGGTCGATCGCCTTGCGGGCCTCCTGGATGAGCTTCTCTCCCCGGAACGGCTTGAAGAGCACGCTCTGGAGGCCCTCCTGCGAAGCGCGCACGATCGAGTGATGCGGGTCGTAGCCGAAGCCGGTCATCAGGATCACCGGGAGTGACTCGGAGGCGGCACGGGCAGCGGAGAACACGTCGTAGCCCGTGCCGTCGCCGGTGTCGATGTCCGAGATCACCAGGTCAAAGGCCTCATCGGCGTCGAACGTGAGCTGCCACTGTTTGAGCAGCTTCTTCGCGGACGCGGCCGATTCACAGGTGACGACCCGCGCGCCGCACGCACTCAGAATGTCCGAGATGGTGTCGCGCATCGACTGATCGTCGTCGACCACCAGGATGCGCTTGCCCGTGAGCACCGCGTCCTCGGCATCTCTGCCCGACAGATCATCCAGCCCGAGCACCGCCTGTGGCGTGGCCTCGGCCTTACGCACACGGGCCCTGATCGTGCCGACGTCGGCGATGATGCGCTCGACGGCCCGGCGCACCGCATCGTCACTCCCCGCCACAGCGCGGAGCGACTCGGCCTCGGTCATCAGATCGTTGAGCGGGGCCGAGAGCTCGCCCCGCACCGTGCCGGTCGCTTGCTCACGCGTCGTGCGACGCTCGACGACCAGCAGGTTCAAGATGTGCAGCGACATCGCGAGATACCCCGCGAAGATCTCAGCAAACTGACGGTCCTGCTCGGTGAACGCCCCGGTGTCGTGGCTCTCGACGTTGAACACGCCGATCACACCGTCGAACAACTTGAGCGGCACCGTGAGCGAGGAGCCCGCGTTGTCGAGCCCGTGCTTGTAGAGCGGGTCACACGTCGTATCGGTGCACAGGTACGAGCGGCCGGTCGCCGCGACCCACCCGCTGATGCCGTTGCTCGTCTCCGAGACCTCGAGCTCCTGCGAGATCGCCTCCTCCGAAAGATCGCGGGCGATCACAACCTGAAGCCGGTTTAGGCGCGGGTTGATCATCCGGATCGCGAAGTGGTCGAAGTGCAGCAGCTCGTCGGCGTAGCGCACCACCCGCTGCTCAAGCAGCTTGAGACGCTCGACCGCGTGGAGCCGCTCGACCGTCTCCGCCTCGATGTGCAGGAGCTCCTGACCGGCCGCGTTGATGGCCTCGATCCGCCGACGGGTGCGCTCGCGCGGCGACACATCGCGGATCGCGAGGGCGATGCGCACCACCCGCGCCGCGGACTCGCCATCGGCGTTGCTCCTCATCGGCGAGATGAGCGGCGAGGCGAGCGCCTCGAAGTGACGGTCGCGCCGCTTAAGCGACAGCTTGTAGCGCTTCGGGCGGACCGTCGGGAGCCCCGATGGCTCCGCCGACGTCAACGGCTTGAAGTGTTCGCCAGCGGCTCGGATCACCTCGCCCAGGCGGCGCTTCACCGTCTGGTCGTACGAGGCGTACATCGCGTTCGACCACAGGATCACGCCATCGGCCTCAGCGAGACACAGCCCCTCGCCGATCGCATGAAGAAGCGTCTCCGACTCGTGCGCATGGAGCTGACGCTCGAACGGGATGAGCTGCCCCGCGGGCAGCAGCACCGCCTCGCACGCGGTCTGCTCGAGCGTCTCGAGGGCGTGGTCAGCATCGGTGATGACCAGTTCGAAATCGCTCCCGAGAGATCCCGCAAGAGAAGCTGGGTCGACCTCGCCACCACCAAAGATCAATAACTTAGGCTTGCGAGGTTCGGACACGGAGCGCTCGTCTTCCGCCGGTTGTCGCGTCAAGGCCGAATCGGAGCTGCACTCTACCACTGGAACACACCTCGACCGGGGGATGCCGTCGTGTTGAGTTCGACCCGTCAAAGCGACAGGATTCGGCCCCGAAACTCGGCCACATTGACGGCACGGCGGGGCCCGATACCGTCTCGCTCATGATCGAACTCCGCTCGGTCACCAAGTGTTTCGGATCGACGGTCGCGGTCCGCGATGTGAGCCTGGATGTGCCCGCGGGCTCGGTCGTGGGCGTGCTGGGCCCCAACGGGGCAGGCAAGACCACGACCATCCGCATGGTCTGCGGGCTGATCCCGCCCACCTCGGGCCGGATCCGCGTGGCCGGGCACGACACGGTGGCCGAGGGCCGCGCCGCCCGGCACCTGATCGGCTACCTGCCCGAGGCCTCGCCGCTGCCAGCCGAGATGCGGGTCGACTCCTACTTGCGCTACCGCGGCGCTCTGTTTGGACTGCACGGTTCACGGGCCCGAGCCGCGATCGACCGCGTGATCGACCGGTGTGACCTCGGTGCCGCCCGTCGGCGACGCATCGGCACGCTCAGCAAGGGGTACCGCCAGCGGGTGGGCCTCGCGGCCGCCCTGCTCCACGAGCCGCGGGTGCTCATCCTCGACGAGCCCACGAGCGGCCTCGACCCTGCTCAGATTGCTGAAACACGGTCGCTCATCCGCGACCTCGCGGGCGACCGCACCGCCCTGATCGTGAGCCACCTCCTCCCCGAGGTCCGGGCGACCTGCGACCGGCTCGTGGTGTTCGCCCACGGCGAAATCCGGGCCGATGGCGCCCCGGGCGAGCTCGCACGGACGGTCGCCGGCGGCCACCGGATCGTCACCGAGACCCGTGCCGCGGACGAGCCGATGGTCGCCGAGGCCATCGACGCAGCCCAGCTCGCGGATCTATCCGCCCCGGAGTCGACCGGCGATGGGTGGGTGCGGCGGACACTCGGCGCGTCCGGGAGCGATCAGGAGCAGATCGACGCGCGCGAAGCGCTCGCCCGGGCCCTGGCGGCGCGGCGCGTGATCGCCCGCGAGCTCCGCCGCGACGAGCCGTCACTCGAATCGCTCTACCTGGGCATCGTGGATCGGCCCGCCGTCGAGGGTGACCGAGCGTGAGAGCGATCGGCGCGATCGCGTGGCGCGAGCTCGCGTCCTCGTACCGCACGGCCACGGGGTGGGTCGTGCTGGCGCTGTACCTCGCGCTGTCGGGCTTTTATGTCGGCTTCGCGGTGCTCGAGCCCGGCGGGCCCGCATCGCTCCGGCCGTTCTTCGCGGTGAGCCAGTGGCTGCTGCTCTTCGTGGCGCCGGCGGTCTCGATGAGGCTGTTCTCCGAGGAGCTGCGCACCGGCACGCTCGAGCCCCTCCGCGCCGCTCCTGTAGGTGAATGGGCGATCGTGATCGGCAAACTCACCGGTGCGGTCGCCTTCCTGCTCACCATGCTCGCGCCGACGCTGATCTTCCCCCTGATCCTCGCCTGGCTCGCCGACCCCGAGCCGGGGCCGATCGTCTCGGGCTACCTCGGGCTGGTGCTCGTGGGCACGGCGTACCTCTCGGTCGGCATGCTGTGGTCGGTCACGACCGCGAGCCAGGTGCTGAGCTACCTCGGACCATTCTTTGTGTTCGTCGGCCTCTGGATCGCCACCGGAACGGGTGCGTCGCTCGCCGGTCCACCGCTCGACGAGGCGCTCTACGCGCTGTCGTTCCAGCTGCGCATCCGAGACTTCGCGCGGGGCGTGATCGACCTCGGCCACATCACCTTCTTCCTGGCCTTCACCACGTGGTTCGCCGTGCTCACCGTGGTCGCCCTCGAGGTGCGGAGGTGGCGATGAGGGCCCGCTTTGCAGCTCAGTCGATCGTGCTGATCGCGCTAGCCACGATCGCGTGCGTCCTCGCGGTCGCCCTCGCGGACCGTGCGGGCGTGCGGCTCGACCTCACGCTGGCCGGCGAGCACTCGCTCGCGCCCCAGACACGCCAGCTCCTCGGCTCGCTCGAAGAGGATGTCCTCGTCGCGGTCACCATGGATGCCGCTGCCCTGCCACGCGAGCACCGGCAGCAACTCAACGACCTCCTCGACGCGTTCTCGCGCACCTCCCTGCGTGTGGAGACGATCACCATCAACGTGGGCTCCGCCGAGGCCGCCTCACGAGCCGACCGCGTGCTCGACGTGGCTCGTGAGCGGTTCGCCGAGATCGCTACAGCCCACCGCGCGGCGATCGCCGAGATGCGTGAGGCCCTGGCCGAATCGAGCACAGCGGCCCGCTCGGTGATCGACGCCGTCGAACGACTGGCCGCCTCGTCCGCATCAACGTTCTCCGCAGCTCAGGTCTCTGCGCAAGTCTTTCGCGATCAGTTGGACCGCGTGGGCGAACTGCCACCCCCAGGCGACTTCGCCGACGCGCGACGCGACGCCGCCACTGGTGTGCTGACAGCGATCGCAGCAGCGGCCGACCGCCTCACCCAGACGCTGCGTGTGACCGCCGATCAGCGCGCCCTCGAGCTCGCCAACCGCGCCGCAGTGCTCCGCGATCGAGCGGCGGTCGCCGCTGAGGCCGGTGCAGGACTCGATCCGAACTGGGCCGGGCAGGTGGAGGGAGCGTTGCAGCAGGAACAGGTCGTGCTCGCCATCGGCAAACACTCGGTGGCCGCTGCGACCTTTGAATCGCTGTTCGAGACGGACGCATCGGGCGGTCTCGTGCTCACGGGCGAGCGAGTGCTGGCCGATGCGATCAACGCGGTGTCCGACGATGCACCGCCGATCGTGCGGCTGCTGCACGGCGAGGAGCCGTGGCTGCTCGACGAGCAGCGCGTGCCGACCCCTGGTGCCCGCCAGCAGCTCTCGTACCTCTTCGGCCTGCTCGAACGGCGACGGATCGATGCGGTCGAGTGGTGCCCCGCGGTCGACCCCCTGCCACCATCGCTCGACGCGATCGAGAACGCACCGGTGCGGCCGGTGATCACCGTGCTGCTCGCGGCGCCGAGCGATGCCACCGCGACAGATCGGCTCGACGCGCTGGCCAGCGCGGTGCGCGGCATCGTCGAGCGCGCCGAGCCGTTGCTCGCCACCGTGCATCCGTCTCGCCTGCCCGGCGTGGGCTCGGGCGACCCGATCGCGGAATCGCTCGAACCGCTTGGCGTGCGGCCGCGCACGGGCCTGCTCATGGTCACGCAGCAGAGCACACCAACCGGACCACGAACCGCCTTCGACCAGACCGCAA
>JBCDJJ010000105.1:0-10159 GCA_038747915.1 Planctomycetota bacterium
CGCTGTTGCGCACGAGTTCAATCGAGCACAAGACGTCGACGGCAGGCAGCTCGGTCTGCGCATCAACTACAGGTACGAGTTCTAACGCCCGCCCGCCGTGCGCAGCGCACAGCCCAGACATCACTCAATCATCCATAAGAAAGAGTACGATGAATCAGCCGGATGCCGGGCGGACCCCGCGATCGTTGGTCGAATCGATGAACGACGCTGTCCGTTTCAGGACGATCGCGGTGCTCGTGCTCCTGCTGGCGACCGCGATACTCAACGGGCTTCGCTTGGCGGTCTCTGGTGATCAATCCTTCGCGGACGAGCCCATCGGTGCGCCGCTGGTTATGGGTGTACTCATGCTCTATCAGGCGATCACGCTCCTCTGGTTGTTCAAGGGTCGAGACCATCAAAAACCCCTGCCGACACCCTGGATCTATCTCAACGCCACCATCGAGTCCGCGGCGCCGACCGCGCTCGCGTTCGCTGTCGGGCTCACGAGCGGTACGTCGCTCCACGTGGCCCTCCTCGGCCCCGCAAGCCACATGTACGCGATCTTTCTCGTGCTCAGCATCCTCCATGTTCGATTCGCCGTGTCGTGCGTTGCGGGCGTGGTCGCCACTAGCGGGTTCGGTGCAGTGGTGATCGTCTCCCTGATGACCGACGATACTCAGGTCAGTGAAGTGCTCGGACTTGCCCGATCCCTCGAGGGCCTGTCCGCGATCTTTGTCCTGCTCACCGGTATCGCCGCGGGCATGGTGGCCATGCGCATGCGAACCTATCTCGAATCAGCCGCATCAGAAGCCGAGCGACGGATGCGGGCAGAGCACGACCTTCAGGCCGCTGCACTCGTGCAGCAGAGCCTGATGCCGAGCGAGTCGCCGGTCATCCCCGGGTTCGAGATCGTCGGGTGGAACCGACCCGCCGACGAAACCGGCGGCGACTACTTCGACTGGGTGCCGCTGGAAGACGGACGCTTCGCTGTCTGCATCGCCGACGTCACCGGACACGGCCTCGGCCCCGCCATGATCACCTGCTTCTGCCGGGCGTACGCCAGGACAGCCCTGCGCGTCGAAAACCGAATCGCCGCAGCAGTCACCAGGCTGAACGCCGAACTCGTCAACGACCTAGGCGATGGGCGGTTTGTGACCTTTGCTGCGGTCGTCATCACGCCCGACTCCGATCACATCCTGTCAACCTCAGCGGGCCACGGGCCACTCCTGATCCATCGGCACCGCAACGGCACCGTCGAAGGCTTCGGTGCCGACGGGCTCCCACTCGGCCTCGACGGGGTCGATGTTGAAGTCGAAGCCGTCTCGCACGAGCTCGCCGATGGAGATGCCTTCGTCTTGCTCACAGACGGATTCTTCGAGTGGGCAAACCATGCCGGGCAGCAGTTCGGCATCAAGCGACTGGAGACCGCACTCGCCAAGCACGGACGAGCGACCGGCCACGGCCTCATCGATGGACTCCTTCAAGAGGTGGAAGCCTTCGCCGACGGAACGCCGCAGCCCGACGACCTGACCGCCGTGGTCATCCGGCGCACGACCACGCGGAACAACGGCAGCCGCACGAGATGACCCGCACGCGCTGCTCGGCACAGCACCACGCGTCACAGCGAACACGCCGGCCATGTTCGTACAACGGTTCCACGCGTTGGAGGTAGCAAACTCGGCCTTGTCATCGGCGCCGTGAGGTTGCCGCTGTGGCCGTGATGTGCTCCCGCGCTTTGTACACCGGTCGATGCGAGACCGACACCGGTTGAATCTATCCGCTGCGGTGCCCGGGTGGATCACCGAGGTGCGAGCTGGTCAGCCCCGCCACGGTGATGTGAGGCGTTTCGTCCTTTTCAGACTTGCTTCGCCGTCGCCGAACGCCGCTCACGCCAAATGGTTGACACGGCCATCATCGGGTGCGTCTTCTCCAGAAGGCACCGCAGCGTGAGCGCGACGGGCACTCCTCGCTGCGGCAGGGTCGGCGAACAAGGGCCTAAGACCCATAGACCGATAGGCAATCGTTCGCCGTCACAAAAGCCCATTGGTTCATTTGGACCCGGACCAATACGGGCCAGGGTGTCAATGAGGCTCTATGAACGGGCCCCGCGATGAGTTCCGCGTCCGGCACATCCCCGGCGCCCAACTACCTGATGGACCTGGAGTGCGTGATTCCGGCCGAGATGCCCGGGGCGACCAGGGCCTTGGCGTGCCGGACATCGTCCTCGTGATCGTTGACCACCTGTGCTCGCGAGAGCAAAGGCGCCGGCATGGAAGGGTCGTAAGAGCCGTGATGAATCCCCAGCCAACACGCGAGAGGAGTCCGAGCACCGGTCGATCGGCGTTCACCCGGCTGGACCACTGGCTCCAGGCAGCGATCCTCGCGGACAAGCTCCGTCCGGGCGATGCCCTCCCCGCCGAGCGCGACCTCGCACGAGACTTGACCATGTCAAAAGGGGTGCGATCCGCCGAGCTCTCGCCGAGTTCGAGTCCCGCGGGCTGATCACCCGCCGGCGCGGTCGCGGGACATTCCTCGCGATCCCGGGCGCGTGCTGCCTGACCACCGATGCATGCATCGAGATTGAAGAGTTCGATTGTCTGACCGATGGCGGCACCTTTCGCGGGATCGCCACGCTCTGCGACGTTGGGCAATCAGGTGGTCTCGTGTGCGACATCGAGATCGAGGGCGCCTGCTGCTTCGACGGCCTCGTCTGCGTCGAGCTGACCGAACCACTGTGCCTCGATGGCAATCCCGGCACTGTGTTTGCCGGCATCGGATCAACCTGCAACGTGGAGTTGACCATGGAGGCCGGCGGCCGCAACTTCTCGTATCTCACGAGGGGCATGCACGGCCGGAGCGGACAGTATCTGATGTTCTTTGCCGACGGGCACGCCGCGATGCATGACATCACCATCGACGATCTGCAGATCCCACACCTGAAGCAGTACTACCCGCACATCGTGCAGCCGCCCATCACGAGCGACTTCGCCATGGGAAGCCCCGCACGCTTGGACGACAACTACCGGCTCATCGTGGAAGCGGTCACCAACTGAACACGATGGGGCACCTCGGCCGACGGGTGGTCTCGCCATCTTCTGGGGTGGCGCCGAGACAATCTGCGAGCGCCGCACACCACCGAGGGTGACCGAAGAGTCACCGGTGATCGCGAGAGCAACGACGCGCACCACTCATCTCGATGCCCGGTACCACGCCCCAGACTCATCGAGAATTCACTTCCAGTACACGCACAGTTTCAGGCAGGGACCCAAGGTCTCTCAAAACCTTAGGAAAAGCGGCTGATCGGATTCGAACCGACGACATTCACGTTGGCAACGTGACGCTCTACCACTGAGCTACAGCCGCATCCGCGGGCAGGCCCGCGGGTGGCAAAAGGTAGCTCGCGCCCCGCGTCCGGTCAATCGCCCGCCATCGTCACCACGATGCATCGGCGCGGGCATCGTCACCAGTGGGGGCGCTATGCCCCGCGGTCGCCTCATCGAGCAGCTCCACCAGCCGGGCCGAAGATGTCGTCACCGGGTCCACGTATTCCGGTGTATCGGCCGCTGGCGGGTACAGCACCCACGCCGGGATGCCCGTCCGCCCGACTTCCTCCTTCAGAAACGCCTTCACCTCCGGTACGTCGAAATCAGCCTCGAGCACCACCACATCGCCCTGCTTGAGCCGGCTGCTGGCCGGCTCCGGGTCGAGCGTCCGCGCCTTGGCCGCCCGGCACGTGATGCACCAGTCAGCGGTGAAGTCAATGAACACCGCGTAGCCCTCCGCGGGGGCCCGCGCGAGACGGGCTTCAGAGAACTCGAGCCACACGCCGGGCTTCACGCCGTCGTTGCCGCCGAGTTCCTCTTGAATCGCGAGCTGCTGCGCGTGCTTCTCGCGGGCCGCATCGATCGCGCCACCCACGAACCAGATGGTCCCGGCAGTCAGCCCAAGCCCGATCACCGCGACCACCACCCGCGACACCACGCCCTTCGCCGCCGACGGCGTCCGTACCAGCACCAGCAGACCCGCCACAAGCACAAACGCCCCAGCGAACACGTACTCGATGTCCACGCTCAGATACGGGTAGTTCTTCAGCAGCGTCTTTACACCCGTCGTCGCAAAGAACACGCCCGCCGCGAGCATCAGCAGCCCCATCGACTGCTTCACCAACTCACCCGCAGGACCAGACTGCGGCACCTTCTTCACCAGCGCCGGCCGCGCGCTCAGCAGCAGGTACGGCGCCGCCATCCCCACACCAAGGCCCGCGAACACCGTCATCACCTGCGACGGCGGCAGCGCCGCACCGCCCGCCAAGAGCCCACCCACGATCGGCCCGAAGCACGGCAGGCCGAGCACCGCCGTCATCACCCCGAACATGAACGACCCGCTCGCGCTGTCGGCCTTCGGGTTCACCATGTACACCGACTGCGGGAGCTGAAGCACGAACAGCCCCATGATCCCGAGACCCATCAGCGCGATCACCACCCCCATGCCAAGCGTCACCGGCCAGTACGAGAAGATCGTCGACGGATCGATCGCGTTCGCGGTCGCCGCCACCGGGACACCAACCCCGATCCAGAACACCGCCACACCAATCGCCATCCACAGCCCGAGCACCATCGTTCGCTTTGCCGACCCCTGCGCATGCTGCGACAACGTCATGATCTTGATCGGGATCACCGGCAGCACGCACGGCATCAGGTTCAGCAGCGCCCCGCCGATCAGGCTCGCCACCAGCAGACCCGCAAACCCAGACCCGAAATTCAAGCCAAACAGCGTGCGCACCGGAGCCGCATCCGTCACCTCGCCGTCGCCCGTGTCATCCCGCTCACCCCCAACGCTCACCACACCAATCCCAGCGCGCAGCGGCTCGAACACCGACGCGTCAAACCCCGCGAAGTCAGCCCGCTGCTGCTCGGTCACCGCCGCGTCGCCCGCACCGACCTCGTCACCCGCCACGATCGTCACGCCAACCTCGAGCACCCGCTCCTCGGGCGCCAGGCACACCGAGTCGTTGCACGCCTGGAAGAACACCCGCACGCTCACCGTCTGTGCCCCCGGCTCTGCGTCCTCGCCGATGATCACCGGCACATACGCCACCGCGCGGCCCTTGTAGCTCCGCACCGTCGGCGGCTCGCCGAGCGGGTTCGTCACCTCGTGCGGCTCCGGCCACTGCACCATCCCAACGGCCTCGATCCACCACGGCGTCTCGACCACCCCGGCCTCGGTCCGGATCGCAAACTCCGCGATCGACTCGGGCAGCACATCCTGATCCGCGCTCGGCCACGTGTGGAAGCCCTCGGCGTGATCCAGCACCACCGCGATCGCCAGTTCTCCCCCGGGCGCCACCTCGGGCTGGAACGCAAAGGCCTCCACCACCACCTCGGGGCGATCCGCCTCCGCCGGCCCGTCCAGCCCCAGTCGACCGAGCGGGTCACCAAGCTGGGCACCACTGGGGGCGCCAAACCCCAGTGCAATCGCGAACAACGCGATCATGACCATCAGCGGGCGGGGCGGGCGGATCGCCAGAAGAGTGCGGTGCATGGACGTTTCCTGTTCGGGTCAGCGAGCGGCACACCGGCCACGCAGCAAACGGAGCCGATGCTCACCTTATTCAAGGCTCAAGCCCCGGCGTTGCCCCCGCCGATCATCCAAACAGCCTACGCGGATCCCAACCGGCGATCTCCTCGTGTGGCCGCCGCACCCGATCGAGCGACCATGACCGACGTTCTCGACCAAAGTGAAGTCGACGCCCTACTCGCTGCTGTCGATTCCGGCGAGGTCGAGGAAAAGCAAGAACAGCTGATGATCTTCGGCCGCGGCCGAAGGAACAGCGAAAACGTCGAGGTCCGCCCGTACGACTTCAAACGCCCCGAACGCGTCAGCAAAGACCAGATGCGCGCGCTCGAAACCCTCCACGAGGCCTTCGCACGGAGCTTCGGCGCCGCACTCTCAGGCTTCCTCCGCACCATCGTTGAGGTCGGCGTCAGCAACTGCGAGCAGATGACCTACGCCGAGTTCACCGCCAGCCTCCCAAACCCCACCAGCTTCAACCTCCTCGACCTCGAAGAACTCCACGGCCAGGTCTGCCTCGAAGTCAGCCCACTCATCATCTACCCCATCATCGACCGCCTCCTCGGCGGCACCAGCCAAGAACTCTTCATCCCCCAGCGGCCCCTCACCGTCATCGAACGCCGACTCATCGGCCAGGTCATCCACCGCGCCATCGAGAGCCTCGAAGAATCATGGGCGAGCGTCCGCCAGCTCCGATTCACCCCCGGCGAGAGTGAGAGCAACCCGCAGCTCGTCCAGATCGTGCCACCCAACGAGGTCGTGGTCGTCATCGGCTTCGAGCTCAAGCTCTCCAACCGCGCCGGCACCATGAACCTCTGCATCCCCTACGCCGTCATCGAACCGCTCATGGACGACCTCGCCGCCCAGTCCTGGTTCAACACCGGCCGCCTCCGCGGCGCCGGCAGCATGGCCGAACGCATCGGCGACCAGATCTCTGATGCTGTCCTCAACGTCTCCGGCGAACTCGCCGAGTCCACCATCACCGTCCGCGACCTGCTCGAACTCCGCGTCGGCGATGTCATCACCACCGAGAAGCCCGCCAACAAGCCCGCCGTGCTCTGCATCGAGAGCGAACGCAAGCTCCTCTGCCACGTCGGGCAGATCAAGGGCCAGCGGGCCCTCCGCGTCATCCGCCCAATCGAACGCGGCGATCGCGTCTAAACCCGGTTCAACAGATCTCGGTGGCGGCAGCGTCTCGCTCCCGCGCCACTGCCGCCCAACGCGCGTGGTCTGAGCGAAGCGAAGGCCACGATGCCGCCGGGTGCCACTGGTGGCTTGCTGTGTAGTGCATAGACATGCCTGACAGCGTTGAAGAGACATGTCCCTTCATCGAATACGTGCCCATCAGTGCGAGCACCGAGGCGATTGAACGCTGTCTAAAAACCGCCGCTGGAACCCAAAGCCCAAATCGCTCGATCACACACCAACGATCCCGTGACACCAACTCACATCATCCGACGCGAGGCCATCACCCAACCGCATCCGCCTCGATCTGCGCCAGCGCCGACTCCTGGTCCTCAGCCGCTGGGAACCGGTGCGACAGACGCAGCACCGCGAACACACGCTCCACCTCCCGCGTCACACCGATCAGCCAGCACGCCGCCGACTGATCGCGGCAGAACTCCTGCGTCTGCAGCAGCGCCGTCACCCCGATCGACGTCAACCCGCGGCACCCGCTCATGTCGATGATCACCGCCGCGCTGTCCCGGTCCGGAACCGTCGCGATGATCTGGGCACGCAGATGGTCCGCGGTGTGATGGTCGAGCAGCTCCGGCGCCTCGACGACGAGCACCCGCCCGTCCTCGCCAGCAAAGTGGTGCGGGAACCCGTCCATCAACCCATACCATGGGGGTCTGGGGCGTCTGGGTCAACCGCCGGATTGCCGTCCGGGAGCGCAAAGGCTACCATACCGCGAACGAATCGATCGGCTCGAACCGAGCCGGAGGTGGTCTGTGCGCGACGGACAGCGCGATGCTCGATAATCCCCGCCCATGCCGCGATCGGCCCACGCCGATCGACCGCACCGGCGGAATGACCCCTCGGGAGGCGTCGGCGATGCGCTGACGGCCCGGGTCATCACGAGTGTCGGCGATCCCCTCGCCGTACCAGGCCACACCGGCTCGGGCACCGCTCGGGCGTGATGTGGCCTGTGTTTGTTTTTGACACGCCACATCACCCCCACGCGGGTTCGCCGCCGCTCGTGCCCACGCCTCGGCGAGCGCCCGTGCGCCCGCGACATCCAGACATCCCGGCAACCCAGCCCGCATCCAAGGAGATCCGCCCATGTTCGACCCGCAAGAAACCATGAGACTGCTCGACGCCATCGCGCGCGAGCGGAACATCGAGCGCGAGACGCTCGTCGCGGATCTCGAGCAGGCCATGGTCTCCGCCCTCCGCCGCCACCACCAAACGCTCGACACCGAAGAGTTCGACTGCCGCATCGATGTGATCAACGGCGGCATGTCCATCACCCGCCACGACGAGCCCTTCGAGGTCGATCCCGGCGAACTCGGCCGCATCGCCGCCCAGACCTTCAAGCAGGTCATGATCCAGCGCTTCCGCGAGGACGAGCGCGCCTCCCTCTATGAGGAGTTCTCCAAGCGCGTCGGCGAGATCCTCACCGGCACCGCCCAGCGGTACGAGGGCGGCTCGCTCGTTGCCTCCATCGGCCGCGCCGAAGCCTTCATGCCCCGCTCCGAGCAGATCCCCGGCGAGCAGTTCCATTCGGGCGACCGTGTCCGGTGTCTGCTGCTCGACTGCCGCGAGGTCGGCAACCAGGTCAAGATCGTGCTCTCCCGCGCCCACCCCGACTTTATCGCCAAGCTCTTCGAGGTCGAGGTCCCCGAGGTCGCCGAGCGCGTCATCGAGATCAAGGCCATGGCCCGCGAGCCCGGCTTCCGCACCAAGATCGCCGTCGCCTCCATCGACTCTAAGGTCGACGCCGTCGGCGCCTGCGTCGGTGTTCGCGGCTCGCGTATCAAGAACATCGTCGACGAGCTCAACGGCGAGAAGATCGACATCGTCCGCTGGAACGAGTCCTCCCAGGTGCTCATCCAGAACGCGCTCAAGCCGGCCGAAGCCGCCGAAATCTCACTCTGCTTCGAACTCGGTCGCGCCACCGTCGTCGTCAACGACGATCAGCTCTCGCTCGCCATCGGCAAACGCGGCCAGAACGTCCGCCTCGCTGCCCGCCTCACCGGGTGGGATGTCGACATTCTCACGCCCGAGGAGTTCAACAAGGGCCTCGAGATCATGGCCACCACCCTCCGCGAGGCAGGCGGCGTGACCGAAGATCAGCTCGACCGCCTCGCCGCGCTCGGCATCATCAGCGTCTTCGATGTCGAAGAGGTCGGCGTAAGCGTCCTCACCGAGGAGCTCGAGCTCGACGAGGCCACCGCCAACACCCTGGTCGAAGCCGCCTCCGCCCGCGCCGTCGAGGTCGCCGAGGAACAGGCCAAGGCCAAGGAAGAGGCCGACCGTCTCCGCGCCGAGCAGGAAAAGGCCATCGCCGAGGGCCTCGCACCGGTCGATGCCGACGCCGATGCCGCCGCTGCAGCCATCCTCGGCGGTCCACCGCCTGCTGCCCCGTCGGCACCGCCATCGCCCGATTCCGACAACCGCGCCGCGGCCATCCTCTCGGGCGAGGCCGCCCCGCCGGACACCACCGGTGCGCCCGATACCCCCGAAGCCGCCGAACCTGTCTCCGAATCGTCCACGTCCTAAACCAACTCACGTCACCGTTCGAACCCGTCATCTCGACACGACACGTCCTCCGACCCCACCGAAAGGAACCCATTGGCCAAGCGGGTCTTTGAAATCGCGAAAGAACTGGACGTTAAGTCCAAGGCCATCGTGGAGAAGTGCCAGCACGAAGGCATCCCCGCGATCACCAACCACATGTCGAGCGTGTCGATCGGTCTCGAAGCCACCATCCGAGAGTGGTTCTCGGGCGGCGGCGAGGGCGGGGCCGCGACCGCGGTCGAGACCGCCGAAAAAGTCGACCTCGACAAGGCCAAAGCGCGCCCAAGCAAACGCACCGCCAAGAAACGGGCCGCAGCGAAGAAGGCCGAGCCGGTCACGGACGCGCCGGACGAGTCACCCGGCCCCGCGGTCACGCCGACCGTCGTCGAGCCCGAGATGCCCCAGGCCGACACGCCGACGCCGCCCGCGGCAGCGCCCACACCAGAGCCCGCGGTCGCGCCAGAGCCCGCGCCCGAAGCACCCGCGCCGCCACCACGCGCCGCCGAGCGCCCGTCGACCGATACCGAGCCCGGCAACGGCGCCGCGCCACCCAGCGCACCGCCGCCGCCCACCGAGCCGCGAAAGGTCACCGCCAGGCCGAACGTCCCCACACGGCCGACCGTCGTCAAACCGGCTGGCCCGCAGCTCGAAAAGAAGAAGCCCGCCGCTCTGAGCGGTCCCAAAGTGGTCCGCGTCGAAGCAGCCGACCCCGTCGAAGCACCGCGATCGCGCGGCGGTGGCGGCAGCGAGGGCGGCATGACGTCCTCTCGCGGCCCCCGTCGCGGTGGGGGGGTCGGCGGACCCGGCCCGATGGGCCCGCCCTCCATGGATGACACCTCGGGCGGCCGCGGCCGCAACACCCGCCGGC
>JBCDJJ010000106.1:0-9821 GCA_038747915.1 Planctomycetota bacterium
CTCCGGGCAAATGTTCGTGGGAGCGAAACGCTCCCACCACCGGGCCACGGGGCTTGGTGATGGAAGATGCTCGAGCCGAGTCAGCCGACCCGTCTCGGGTCAGGACCACGCGCGATCGCCGTACCGAGCCGCCACCGCCGGCCACCGGAGAACGGACGGTCTTGTTGATCCCGTGACCGCGTGACGCTCTCGGCTCGGCCGATGCCCGCGCGTCTACCATCGCACGCGAGATGGACGCTCTCCTCATGGTCGCGGTCGCGGCGGCGTGCCTCGTCACCGCCTACTTCACCTATGGACGGTGGCTCGCGCACCGGGTCTTCCAGCTCGACGATGCCAACCCGACCCCGGCGCACACCCACGCGGACAACCGCGACTTCATCGCTTCTGCCAAGTCCGTCGTCTTCGGCCACCATTTCACGTCGATCGCGGGTACCGGCCCGATCGTCGGCCCCGCGATCGCAGTGCTCTGGGGGTGGCTCCCCGCGCTGCTGTGGGTGCTGATCGGGTCGATCTTCATCGGCGCGGTGCACGACCTCGGCTCGCTCGTGGTCTCGCTCCGCAACAAGGGCCGGACCATCGGCGATGTCGCCGGTGAGATCCTGGGGCCGCGGGCTCGAACCCTGTTCCTCGCGATTCTCGTGCTGGCACTATGGATCGTTCTGGCGGTCTTTGGTCTGGTCATCGCCGCGGTGGTGCGCGCGTACCCCGCCGCGATCACACCGGTGCTCGTGCAGATCCCGCTCGCGATCGCGGTCGGCCTGCTGCTGCACCGTGTGGGCCGATCGATCGTCGTGGCGAGCGTCATCTCCGCCGCGCTGCTGCTCGGCACCACGTGGTTCAGTGCAGTCGCGGGCGACATCGCAGCGTCCGGCTCGGCCTTTGCGGGGCTTGCCGGCTTTATCGATGGCCTCAACGGCGCGCTCGCGGCGCAGCCACCCGCGGTCTGGATCCTCGGCCTGCTCGGCTACGCGTACATCGCGAGTGTGCTGCCGGTGTGGCTGCTGCTTCAGCCGCGGGATTACGTGAATGCCCTCCAGTTGCTCGTCTGTCTTGGCCTGCTCGTCGCGGGTCTCGTTGCTGCGGCCACGCTCGGTGGTCAGCCGCTCGCCGGCGCCTCCGGCGAGCGGCCCGAGCTGTCCATCATCGCGCCCGCGGTGCGGTGGCAGCCGATCGGCGCGCCGCCGATCCTGCCCGTGCTGTTCATCACCGTGGCGTGCGGCGCGTGCTCGGGCTTCCACTGCCTGGTCTCATCGGGCACGACGTCGAAGCAGCTCAGCCGCGAGCGCGATGCCAAGCCGATCGGCTACGGCGCGATGCTCACCGAAGGTTTCCTGGCAACGCTCGTGATCGCCGCGTGTGTCGCCGGCGTCGGCCTCGGCGGCATGCTCACGCCCACCATGGACACACTGAGCCGCGTCACGCTCCTCAACCCCGATGCCGAAGATCCGCAAGCCGACAGCCCGACCGTCGCGGCGCGGTTCACCCGGTTCATCCTGCCCGGCGAGGGCCGCCAGCACTTCATCGGCATCGTCGAGCCCGCACCCGACCTCTACCAGGGCGACGAACTCACACCCTGGATCCGCCACTGGACGTTCCAAGACAACTTTGATGTCGAGATCAACCTCGGCACCGCCGAACTCGTCGAGAGCACACGCGGCGAGGTGAACGCCGTCACGCTCGACGATGGCATCGCGGTGGCGCGCGCCAACCCGGCCTCGCTCACGGTGAGCGGGCCGGTGGCCTACGACTCGCGCTACCGCAACTGGCAGTCTGCTGGCTCGCTCGAGGCCAAGGTCGGCGCGTTCGTGCATGGTGCCGGCAACTTCGTGGCCGCCCTCGGCGTGCCGCTCCCGATCGCGATTGCCCTGATGGCGGTGTTCGTCGCGTCGTTCGCAGCGACCACCATGGACACATCGGCACGGCTGCAGCGGTACGTGCTGCAGGAGCTCGGCCGATCGTGGCTGCCCCGTCGTCAGCCGCTCGAGTGCCCCCAGTGCGGGTACGACTGCGCGGGAACGCGGGTGGACGATGCAGCCGCTCAGCAATGCCCCGAGTGCGGCACCGGCTTCGATCCCGCGACCAACACCGGCCCGGTCGATCCGAAGTTGTCGCGCGGTCGTATCCCATGGTGGAACCCGGCGCCGGCGATCGTGTCGACTCACGGTGCCACAGCGGTCGCGGTGCTATCCGCTGCGGCGCTCGCGATTGCGCCGGCGGGTCTGCTCGGTGGTACCTCGATGTCGCCCGGAACGGGCGGTCTCGTGCTGTGGCCGGTGTTCGGCGCGACCAATCAACTGCTCGCGGGCTTCGCATTCGTGGTGATCGTGGCGTGGCTCGTGACCACGCGCCGCCCGTGGTGGTTCGCGGTGGTGCCCGCGATCGTCATGCTGGTCGTTCCGGCATGGGCGATGCTCTGGCAGGCGTTCATCGGCGATGCACAAAACCGATCGTGGCTTGTGGAAGGGCAGTTCGTGCTGATCGGCATCGCGATCGCGGTGATCGTCTTGGAGATTTGGTTGATCGTGGAAGCACTCAAGCGTGTGCCCGCGTTGCGGCGGCTTCGTCGGTGAGATGCGCGACGCGGCATCAAGAAAAAACCGTCGGTCGAGGGCTCCGATCCCCGACCGACGGCGTGCCACGGCGAAGCGCCGCGTTGCTCATGCGCATGTGTGGTGGGGCGTTCGCCCGGGACGTGAGTGTAGCTCGCCGGCCCGCGGCGAGCCATGGTCATTTGGATGGGTCTGAGAGCAGTACAAATCTGTAAGATCCTTTTTATCAGGTATTTATGACTCTTACGCCCGAGCCTGATTCTGCGAAAAAGTTCGTCCGCGTCGCCCTCGCGCTCATCCTGCGCGAGGGGTCGAGCGAGGTGGATCCCCGGCTCCCCAGCGCATCGCCCGATCGGGTGAATTCCCCTGTTGAGGTGTTGATCACGCGACGGTTAGACGATTCGGTCTACGGCGGGTGGTGGGAGTTCCCCGGGGGCAAAATCGAGCCGGGCGAGGACGTCGAGCACGCAGCGATTCGGGAGGCTCGAGAAGAACTCGGGGTGGCGTTTCATCCCCACGGGACACTGCGCGCGTTCCATCATGTGTACGAGCACGCCTCGGTGGAGCTCCATCCGGTGCTCGGTCAGCTGACGGCGGGATCCGATCAACCACAGAACATCGCCGTCTCCGAGCATCGGTGGGTGCCGGCCGCCGGGTTGGTGGAGGAAGCGCGGTTTTTGCCTGGAAACCGCGAGTTGGTGCGGGACGTGGCCGCGCTCGCCGCGCGGAACGAGCTGCTTATCCCCCCGAGATGAGCGCCGCTGCGAGGCCGATACCGATCACGGTGACCACCACGAGCGCAACGGTCAGGAGCACCGCGGCGCGGCGCCACCGCGCGGCGCTCGCGCGGGCCACGGTCACGGACTGGCGCGGCTCGGGCGGTGCATCGCTGGTTGTCGGAGTCGGATTCGGTGTTGGAGATGGGGGGTGTGATGCAGCGTCCACGGTCTGGACCGCGGGCGGGTCTTCGCCGGGGAGCGGTGTGATGCGGCGCAGGCCGAGGTGATTGCGGTCGTGCGCGAGCGTAAGCGCAGCGCCGCAGGCGCTGCAGACCGCGTCGTTGGCTCCGACACCGGCGCCGCAGCTGTGGCACAGGCCGAAGAGCGTGGCAAGGCCGGGGATGCGCCGCGCTCGCTGCCAGAACTGGCGCGTGGTGGGGCCTCGGACGACCGAATCCGGCGTGACCTTGCCGCGTGCGACCATCTTGGCGAGCGTCTCGAAGCTGCACGGCGGCGCGAAGGGCGACTCGGTGCGGCGGACCTGCCAGGGCCCCATGGCGTTCTGCGTGGCCTGGCGGGAGAGCGGTTCGAAGAGCCCGGCGCACTCGGTGCACCGGTCGGAGGCGCCGGAGATGGCACCGCAGTAGGGGCACAGCACGCCGCCGACCGTCTGCTCGAGGCGGGCATCGTCTTGGGAGGGTGGGTCGTCGGTGACGCTCGCCGCAGCGGCGGTGCTCGGCGTGGTGTCGGCCGGTGTCTCGGGCGCCGCGTCTTCGGGCGACGTCGAGGCGGGGTACGCTGACTCTGGCGTGGCCTGCATGCGAGTCATCCTAGGAGCGGTCTTGGTGGTGGCGTCGGGGTGCGCTGCGCCGGCGCCGGAGCCCGAGTCTGGGCTCGCGCGGTCCGAGCAATACGCCGCGACCGTCGCTCAGCAGTCACCCGGCGAGGTGCGCGGGCCCGCGGCATCGCTTGAGGGCCGGGCCATGACCGCGGGCGGACGCGTCTACGACGCCGCGCTGATGTGGCCGCTGCTCGCTGAGGCCGCGGGCGGTGTGGTAGCGCAAGAGCTGGCGTTGCTCGCCGCACTCGACTCGGCGTGCGACGAGGCGGGCATCGTGATCACCGAGGCTGCGCTCGATCGCGAGCGGGCGCTCGTGGAGTCGCAGTTGACCGCCACGGGCGCCGGCGCCGACACCGGGGCGCTACTCGCGCGCGTGCGCGCGAGTCGTGGGCTCGGCCCGGAGCGATTCGCGGCCCTGCTCCGGCGCAACGCGATGCTGCGCGCCCTCGTTCGCCCGGACGTGCAGGTCACAGAGAGCGCCATCGTGCAGGCATACCGCCTCGAGTTCGGACCGACACGCGTCGTGCGCCTCATCACGACCGATCAACTCGCCGAGGCCTCGGCCGCGATCGGGGAGATCCGTGGTGGCCGGTCGTTCTCAGCGGTCGCTGCCGAGCGTTCGACCGACCCGAGCCGCGTGCGCGGCGGGCTGATCGGCGCGATCAGCCTGGCCGACCCGGCGTACCCCGAGGCGTTGCGGACCGCCGCTGCGGCGATCGAGGTCGGCGAGGTATCGTCGCCGGTGGCGTTGGATCGCGGGTTCGCGGTCGTGATGGTGGACGCGATCGAAGAAGACGATGTGCCGGCGCTCGACGACGTGCGCGACCGAGCGGCCGAGGTCGCCACGCTCCGCGCCGAGCGCGTGCTGATGGAGGCGAAGGCACGCGAGCTGCAAGCGGGGGTATCGCCGCGGTTTTTCGATGCGTCACTTCGGTGGTCGTGGGGGGCGCGGTCGGGGGAGTGAGCCGATTGTGTGCTGTGCGTGTTCGTGTGCAGACGTGCTAGGCTCACGACGTGTCGAACACCCCGTCGATCCAGGTTTGCGAATCGAGCGCCGATCGAGTGGCGCGGCAATCCCGCGCCTTCACGCTGATCGAGCTGCTTGTCGTCGTCGCGGTTATCGCGTTACTGATCGGCCTGCTGGTGCCGACGCTGGGCCGGGCCCGGGCCGTCGCCGAGGAGATTCAGTGTCAGTCGAACCTCCGGCAGATCGGCCTGGCGACGGTGGCCTACTCGGTCGGCAATGACGAGTCGTTGTGCTCTGGTCCCTTTGACAACCGAGATCAGGACAACAGCTACGGCCCGATCGACGAGGCGGGGTGGTTGGCCGACATGATCAACGGCGGTCACCTCGTGCCGGGCGAGCTGCTGTGCCCGTCGAACCCGTCGCAGTACACCCAGAACATGGCGCCGGCTCGGCTCAACGACAACCCCTGGACGGAGTTTACCGACGAGGAGCGGCTCGAACTCTTGAATCGCGGGTTCAACACGAACTACGTGATGAGCTGGTACATGGGCCTGACGGAGCTGCTGCCCGAGTACCGATTTAATCTCGGCGGACTGAACCCGCGGAAGACGAACGTTTCGATTGGCCCGCTCCGCACGACACGGATCGGCGGGACATCGATCAGCCGCGTACCGATCTTCGGTGATGCTCGGGTTGATACCACGTCGGCCGACGACGATTTCGGCGATGTTGATGGCGACGGCACGCTCGATCGCCTGACCAAAGCGCGCGGCGACGGGCCGACGCCGAACATCGAGAGCTGGGGACGCCAGAACTACAGCGACTTCGGCCCCACGCACGGTCAGCGTCGTCAGCGTCGCGACGGCCTGCAGGACATCCGCTCCCGTGGGAACATGG
This sequence comes from Planctomycetota bacterium, assembly GCA_038747915.1. GTDB lineage: Bacteria > Planctomycetota > Phycisphaerae > Phycisphaerales > UBA1924 > JBCDAP01. The sequence goes on from JBCDJJ010000106.1 coordinate 5,974, forward strand.
TTTTCGCCGACGGCCACGCCAAGGTCTTCAACGACAATGACCGCAACGGCAACTTCGGGTGGACCATTCAGCCCGAAGAGCCTGTGCCGACTTTCCTCAGCGATGATTCGTACCCCGACACCGAGTCGGCGGTCTTCGGCGGGTGGCTGAGTGATGGCTCTTTCGCGAACCCGGGGGCGTTCACCCGACTGCCGCGATCCGTGCCATCCTTTCCCTAGAAGCTCGGTTTCATCATCCGGCGCATTAATTTACAAACTTTTAACACAGGTGTGGCCCGGGGACGCGGTCGCGGTGGCGTCATCGCTTAGCGATGCCGATACACTCGCCTCGGGTGGTGCCGCGGCGTGTGCCTCGGCACCTTGAGATGCACGTCAACATGCCGAGGATTTGGGACATGATGCAGAGTGTCTTTGTTGTAGCTGCGGTCGGTGCCGCTGCGTCGTTCGCGTCCGCCGCCACGCTCGCGGACATCGCGATCACCGAGGTGTACACCGGTACTACTGGTGAGGATGGCACCGCCGACTGGATCGAGATCACTAACTTCGGCACGGGGAGCGTCACGCTCGACGGCCTGATCTTTGACGATGTGTCCGCGAGCACAACCGCGGGCGATGTCATCCCGACCGTGACCATCGCGCAGGGTGAGTCGATCATTCTTCTCATCGACATCGGCTCCAATGCGACGCCGCAGGAGATCGCTGATGAAATCGCAGACTTCCAGAGCGTCTGGGATGTGCCGACTGTGCAGGTGATTGCCACCGACGGCGGTGGCTTCGGCCAGGGTGGTGACTCTGCGTTCATCCTTCAGCCCAATGGCGACATCGTGACCGGGGCTACCTTTGGCGCATCGACCGACGGCTTCACGTTCGAGTTCCTGCCCTTCGGCAACATCAACACGCCGGTGCTTTCTTCGATCGGGACGAATGGCGCCTTCGAGTCCAACGCGTTCTTTAACGATGACATTGGTGGTGCGAACAACTCGATCACGCTGGTCGGTTCGCCCGGCACGATCCCGACTCCGGGTGCGCTCGCGCTCGCGGGCATCGCCGGTCTCGGCGCGGCCCGTCGTCGCCGCTGAACCGCAGAGGATTCAACCGCGGCCAACGGTGTGATGCCGCGTCTCTGAACGATCGCCGCCTCGTCGCGAGACCGACGGGGTGGTCTTTGTCAGGCTCCGCTCGGGTGGGGCCATCTTCCGGTCGTGCCGTACCGCGTTCGCTCGATGCGTCCGGCTCTGCTTGCTGAGAGAGACCCATACTGATGCGTGTACCGCTGTTCTCCCGCGTGCTTTGGTTCGGCGTTGTGGCCCTGGCGTGTGGCGCCTCCGTGCCGCTTCACGCTCAGGTGGTGATCAACGAGGTCTTCACGAACCCACCCAACGGGGGCGATGATGCCTGGGAGTTCATCGAGTTGTACGGTGAGCCCGGCTACGACCTCACGGGGTACGCGGTCGTCCTCATCGATGGCGGGCGCGACACCAACGGCGACGACATCCCCGATTTCATCACTTTCGCCACCGAAGTCGAGGAGGCATTCTCGCTCGACGGGTGGTCGATCGGGCCGAACGGTCTGTTCGTGCTGTACAACAACTCGGCGGGCAACAGCGGGCTTGCGCAGTTCAGCTCGCTCAACCCGCAGAACACGCGGCTCACCGAGAACACGGGTTTTAACTTCGCGCAGCCCGAGTCGCCCGCGAACAAGCGTTTTCTCGATGGCGCGTCCTTCTCGACCCTCCACCTCCCTTCGACCGACACCGTCGGGAACCTTGAGAACGACCGTTCGGTGACGGTGCTGCTGCTGCGCGGCCGGCCGGAGCACGCGATCACGACACTCGGTATCAGTGTGTACGACACCGGGTACGCGTGGCGGAAAGATGTCCCAATCGACATCGATTACAACGGCCGCGCGGACTTCGGAGACGAGACCGCGGTGACCAATGGTCGTGGCCAGAGCTCGAACGCAGCCGGCGCGCCGTACCTCGCCGAGCCCGTCCAGATCGTCGATGAGATCGCATGGTCGAACCAGGGTGGCAAGGAGTACAACACGCCGGGCCGCGGTCTCGCCAGCAACGAGTTCTCCGCGACACCGGGCTTCAACCCCGATTGTGTGAGCCGTGTGCGCTACATCACCGGGGCACCCGACTTCGGTGGGTTCACGATCCAAGGCGATGGTGATCTGGTCCTGCGCCGGGCGGCGGACGAGAGCTGGGTCTACGGTGAGACGCGCGACTACACCGACGCGGACCCGTTCAACGCCGATAGCCTCTCGCCCGGCGCCCCCCAGTACTTCGAGTACTACGGCCGTCCGATCGATCGCGGGCCGGACGAGGTCCTCGATACCGCCGACGACGAGCTGCACTGGCTCGCGCCGACCGACCCATTCGGTAACCTCTACAGCTACGACGGCCCCGGCGATGACAACCCGCTGGACGCGCCGTTCTTCGATGCTTCCGGCGCGCTCGACGCCTCGGGCGATCTGCTCTTCGAGCCGTACGACGTCGTCGGCTTCGAGTGGACGCCGGGCCAACTGAACGATGCGCCCGCGACCGCACTGGGCTTGATCGACACCGACATCGAGCGCCAGTTCCGATTCGTGAAAGGTGACTTCACCTTCGATGCCGTCGTGAACGCGGCCGACCGTGACCTGATCGAGGCTGCAGCGGCGAACAGCACTGCGCTCGACGATACCGCGACGCTCGTGCGCGACTTTAACACCGATGATCCAGCTGACGATGTGACCTACACCGGCTTCGAGCATCAACTAAGCGACTTCAATGCGGTGCTCGCCATGATCCGGATGGACCTGACCGATGGATCGACCGGTGAGTGGACCAGCGGGCAGGTGATCGAGCTGTCACGCGTCGTAGCCTGGGGCGGAAGCGTCACGCTCGACGATGCACAAGCGTTCACAACAGCCTTTGTCGAGTACGCGGCGCCGACAGTGGAACGGCCCGACGCGTTCGATCTGGCGGGGTACGCGATTGCATCGGCTGCGGCGGACCCCATGGCCGAACTCACCGGCGACACCCCGGCCGCGATCAGCGCGGACGATTGGACGGCGTACCTGTCGTTCTTCGATGGGATCTCAACAGACTGATTCGGGTCAGCACGGGGACGACGGCGGGAAGACGCCCGGGCGCGTACTTGAGCAGGAATGCGAAAAGACTGTCGGGTCTGCTGGGGGGTGGACGCGCTGTCCGTGCGAAGGGGTACAGGCTAACCACGGGTGCTGGTTGCAGTGGTTGTGTGGGAATGAGACTTCGTGGTGCGCAGTGAGCGTGAGAGCCGGGCGCTGGTCTGGTGGTCCGTGTGGGCCGCGGGCGCTCGGGTTGGCCCAGCGTGGTGCTGGGCGTTGCCCATCTGGAAGGAACCTGTATGAGCTCGATCAATCCCGCTGCAGCGTCGGTGGTCTCCACCCTGCAGACCCCCGCGTCGACCAACGCGGTGTCTCGTGGTGGAGGCGAGTACTCGGCGGCCGAGTACGCAGCGAAGGGGAAGAGCGGTGGTGCGCAGCGTGGCGCCGACTCGGTGTCGATCTCCGCAGCAGCGGTTCGCGCCGCGGCCGGCGACGACGAGTAAGCCCCGCTGGCGATCACGAGATTGCGTTTGTGGATGCGCTTACCTCGGCGAGGGCCGGGGTGAGCGCTTGATGCCATAAAACATGTGCGTCGCCGTACTCCGTGGCACGGTGGTGGGAGCGTCTCGCTCCCACGAACGCTCGCCCACAGGAGCCGGACGCTCCCACCACCGTGCCACGGAGTACGGCGACGCACATGTTTTATGGCATCAAGCGCTCACCCCGGCCCTCGCCGAGGTAAGCGCATCCACAAACGCAATCTCGTGATCGCC
>JBCDJJ010000107.1:0-9065 GCA_038747915.1 Planctomycetota bacterium
CGCACGCTTATTCGCATGGGGCAAAGCTTTGGCCTCTCCTGGGCCTCGATCGTGCGGAAGATCGTGTCACACTTCGACCCGCCATTGGTGGGGTGCTGGCTGCCGCGCGGCGCACGCTTCGTCGCCCGCGAGACCCTCTTCCGCGGCCCGTTCGGCCGGTTGATCGCGTTCCTCGGGGCGATCCCGGTCCGCCGCGGCGAGCCCGACACCGCGGCCATCCGCCGGTATGTCGCCGAGCTGCACGCGGGCCACGTCCTCCTGATGTTCCCGGAGGGCACCCGCGGCGCGGATGGCCCGACGGGCGCTTTCCTCCGCGGTGCATCGCTGCTCATCAAGCGGGCCAAGGTCGATGTCGTCCCCGTCGGCATCGATGGACCGGCCCGCGCCCTGCCCCGTGGGAGCAGGCCCTCATTTCCACCGCCGCGGCTTGCTGTCTGCTACGGAGAGAAGATCCGCCACGCCGATCTCGCGGCCCTCCCGCCCGACGAGGCCCTCGCCACGCTGCAGAACGCGGTCGAACACCTCCGGCTCCGGGCTCGGGGCACGATCGTGCCGGCCGACGCCACCCCGCGATCTGCTCTATAACCGCCCCTCACTGTGCCCCCCAACCCAACCCACGGAGCTGTGCAACATGACCTTCCGCGATGACTTCCTGTGGGGAGCCGCCACCGCCGCGTACCAGATCGAAGGCGCCGCCCGCGTAGAGGGCCGCGGTGACAGCGTGTGGGACATGGTCTGCCGACGCCCCGGGTTCGTCGAGCGCGGCGAGACCGGCGACGACGCCTGCGATCACTACCACCGATGGGCTGAGGACATCGCCATCATGAAGGAGATGGGGCTCCGCTCCTACCGCTTCTCCATCTCGTGGCCGCGCGTGCTCCCGGGCGGTGTCGGTGCTATCAACGAGCCGGGCCTCGCCTTTTACGACCGTCTTGTCGATGCGCTCCGCGAGGCCGACATCGAGCCGCTCGTCACGCTCTTTCACTGGGACTTCCCGACCGCGCTCTTCGATCGCGGCGGCTGGCTCAACCCCGAGAGCCCCGAGTGGTTCGCCGATTACACGCGCCTCGTGGTCGACCGTCTGAGCGATCGCGTGTCGTGGTGGCTCACACTCAACGAGCCGCAGTGCTTCATCGGCCTCGGCCACCTCACCGGTGTCCACGCGCCGGGGCTGCAGCTGCCGCTCGACCGCGTCCTCCTCGCGGGGCACCACGCCCTGCTCGCCCACGGCCGCGCGGTCCAGACCATCCGCGAGCACGCCCGGACACCTGCCACCATCGGCTACGCACCGGTCGGGCACGTGTGCTACCCCGACACCGAGTCCGCTGCGGACATCGAAGCCGCCCGCATGCGCACCTTCGAACCGGACAACACCGATCCCAACAGCAACTGGCGGATGTTCAACTGGTCGTGGTGGGCCGACCCCGTCCTCGAAGGCCGGTACCCGGAGTCGTACCTCGAACACTACGGCGACGCAGCGCCGCCTCGCACCGACGCCGAGATGCGCATCATCTCCGAGCCTGTCGATGTGCTCGGCTTCAATCTCTACCAGGGCGCTCGTGTCCGCGCCGGTGCCGATGGCCGGCCCGAGGCCGTCGCGCACGCGGTCGGCCACGCCCGCACCTCCATGGGGTGGCCCATCGCGCCCGATGCCCTCTACTGGGCGCTCCGCTTCTACTCCGAGCGGCACAGCACCCCGATGCTCATCACCGAGAACGGCCGTGCCAACCCCGATGTCGTGTCCGACGACGGCCGTGTCCGCGATGTCATCCGCATCGACTACCTCGCCAAGTACCTCAGGTGCATGCGCCGCGCGGTCGAAGAAGGCATCGACCTCCGCGGCTACTGCTGCTGGTCGCTCATGGACAACTTCGAGTGGGCCCACGGATACGCTCAGCGGTTCGGGCTCGTCTACGTCGACTACGAGACCAAAAACCGGACGATCAAAGACTCCGGCCGCTGGTACACACGCGTGGTCGAGACCAACGGCGCCTCGCTCGACGAGCCGATCGATGCGCCGCTCGCTGCGGTCTGACGGTCAACACCCGATCGCGAACCGGGTGGGGCGTTGACCGCCAGAGCACGCGGAGTACCACCACAGCGCAAATCATTCGATCTTTCTGATCCCACCTTATGGCGATGATCTTATGATTACAGCATGCGGAGCGGACGAAGAAGCATCCTCACCATCGTGCTGGTACTCCTCGCTGCGGCGACCGCTCGGGCGCAGCTCGAACCGCCCACGGACTCAGCTGTCCACGAGATGTGGCGGAAGATGGCGGATGTCGAGCTCCCGGCGGGCACCTTCGCGCACGTGCGGGTGCATCCCACCCCGACGGACTCGCGACCAGATGCACAAGTTTCTTCCGAGTATCGCTTCTGGCTCTTCAACGATGGTGTCTGGCGGGTGCAGGAAGACACGACCTACGCCGATGGGTTTCAGCACACCAACACCGTCGCGCGCACCCGCGACGGGATCATGTGGCGCATCTACAGCTACCACGACATCGCACCGAGCTTCGACACGCTCCGAGGTCGGTGGGACGATGAGGCCAGCGGCGGCTTCGCTCACCAGCGCGGCCGCGTCGAGATCATCCTGACGCATCTCATCACCGCGCTCTGCCAGTGGGCCGGCCCGCGCTACGAGGTCGGTGACATCACGCCCGAGTACTTCGACATGCGGGTCTTCACGGACGAAGGCAAAGTGCGGACCTTCCGCCGGTTCATCGAACCGCTCGAGGGCGGACAGCTCGACGACCGGTTCGTCATCGCCGAATCCGTCTGGCTCGACCCGCCAGATCGCACCGAGCCGGCCACGCTCAGTACCTTCGACGACTACAGCTACTTCGTGCCCTGGCCCCACGCCATGCCGCACCGGATGGTGAGCTACCGAGTCACCGGTGAAGTGCGTCAGACCACGGAGCTCATCGAGTTTCGACGACTCCTCACCGAAGAAACGCCCGACATGTGCGACATGCCGACACCGGGCCAGCCCGACCCACTCCTCGGCGAACTCGACCCCGAGATGCTGGCGAACGTCACCACCGTCGCGCCCGGTGACCTCGTCACCAGACGCGACGATCAAGACGAGGACCGAGCCGGCATCCTGCGATCACCCTCGACCTGGCTCCTCGTGATCGCGGGTGCCTGTGTGCTCGGTGCGTGCGTCATCTGGTACCGTCGAATCGTCGCGTAGCGGAGAAAGGTATGCGAGTCGTGAACGCCCAGAGTGTGACCAACACCATTCGCGGCATGCATCACCGGGGTCGCTGTTGCGGCCGAGCCGTGTCGGGCACGCAGAGGAGCACATCCGCCTTCTCACTCCCCGAGATGCTGGTCGTGATCGCTGTCATCGCCACGCTCCTCGCGTTTCTCCTCCCGGCGATCCGAGGTGCTCGGGAACAAGCAGAAAGCACCGACTACCGATCTCGCCTCAGACAGGCCGCGCAGATCATGTTCCAGTACACCGCCGATCACGACGGCACCTATCTCTTCTGCAGCACCTGCGGCGGCCCCGATCAGTTCTACCTGAACCAGTCTCAAGCATGGCACGCCCCGATGGAGCGCTACGGCTATCCGATCGCGGACACCCTGCGTTGGCACTCGTCCGGATTCAGCCTGATGCACTACAGCGTTGCGCACGTCGCGCGCCCCTCTTTCTTCACCGAGCAGGGCATCTCGAACATTGATCTCGTCCAAGGTGTCCGAGCGAGCGATGTCAGGCACCCGAGCAACAAATCGCTCTTCATCCTGTCGATCCCCGGAGAGTGGGACTTGGTCCGCGTCGATCGACCCGGCGGAGGATGGTGGTCAGCCAGGCTCAGCAGCGTGTCGAACCTCCATGCAGCCAACGATGGATCCGTGCAAGACCCACCGGTCGAGACCATGGTGCCGCCGCTGTCGATCGAGATCCTGAGCAGATGCCCGTATCACGTGGGCCTCCCCACCTTCGGCCAGCAGACCGTCGACGGGGCCCACGGCAGAGACTGGCGCTGAACGCACCCACTCAGCACCGCGCAGCGAACTCCCGCATCGGTACCGCGGCACCCCGCAAGACCGGCCCGTGCCCGAAGCACACCACCTCGGGCTCGAGCCCCGCGAGCCGATCGATGCTCCGCCGATTCGCCTCGACATCAAGCGTGAACACCGTGGGCGGCTCGCGAAGCCCGGGCCGTCCCGTCAACGGACTCATGTTCCACATCACATCGCCCGCGATCAGCACACGGTCACGCGCACGCCAAAAACACAGATGCCCCGGCGAATGCCCGGGCGTCTCGATCGCCACGAAACCGCTCCCGATCGCATCACCCTCGCGCACCTCACGCGCCGGGATGACGCCCGGCCCCTGCCAGAACCGCTGCTGAAGCTCGAGAATCAACGACTTCGGCGCCATCCCCCGTGTCTCTCCCGCCGCTGCAGCGTCGGCCTCCGCCGCCGGCGCCCACAGTTCAATACCCAGCGATCTCGTCACCCGCCACGACCCCCCGTGATGGTCCGGGTGTACATGCGTCAGCGCCAACGCCCTGACCGGGTGGTCCCCGAGCGACCGCACCACACGCCTTGCCCCGCGGTGCGTCCCCGCGTCGATCACCACATCGCCCGCGACGAACACGTTCATCCCGCGCCGCGGCGCAAGCGAGATCATCCACAGCTCATCCGCGACCCGATCCACGCGGTCACCCTACCCGCACGCCACGTCGGTACCCTGCCCATTCCAACACACCGAGACGGGAGGCACCCATGACACAACTCGACGACCAGCGGTACTCCATCTCCGAGTTCATCGAGCAGACCCGCCAGCAGGACCGCGGCCAGGGCCTCTTCGAACTCGAGAGCCGGCAGATGCTCGAGGTCAACCTCGACGGCCTCGTCTGGATGAAGAAGGGCGCCATGATCGCCTATGTCGGCGACATCAAGTTCGAGCGCGAGGGCATCCTCGAGCACGGCGTCGGCAAGCTCCTCAAGAAGGCATTCACCGGCGAGGGGGCCCAACTCACCAAAGCCACCGGCGCCGGCCGGCTCTACATCGCCGACTCCGGCAAGGAGATCCAGATCCTTGATCTCGCCGGCGAAGCCATCCACGTCAACGGCAACGACCTGCTCGCCTTCCAAGACGGCCTGAGCTGGGACATCAAGTTCCTGAAGCGTGTCTCGTCCATGATGGCCGGTGGGCTCTTCAACGTCCGCATCGAGGGCGATGGCCTCGTGGCCGTCACGAGCCACTTCGAGCCCATGGCCCTCATCGTCAAGCCCGGCCAGCCCGTCATCACCGACCCCAACGCCACCATCGCGTGGTCAGGTGGCCTGAGCCCCACGCTCAAGACCGACATTCAGCTCAAGAGCCTCATCGGCCGAGGCTCGGGCGAATCCTTCCAGATGCAGTTCGAGGGCGACGGCTGGGTCGTCGTGCAGCCCTACGAGGAGACCTACTACACCGCCGCCCAATCCGCCGGAGGCTAACCGCCAACCAATACCCAGTGGTGGGAGCGTCCCGCTCCCACGGACACACAACAGCGCGGTCGCCCGATCGATCATGCACGAGCGGCGGTCACGCCACCACCATCACACTGACCTTCCCCGTACCATGCGCGCATGCCACGCGCCGTCTTCTTCGACCGCGACGATACGCTCATCCGCTGCCGCGATATCACGCCCGATGGCGACCTCGGCGATCCGTCCCTCGTCGAACTGATCGGCGGCGCCGAGACCGCAGCGGACCTGCTCAAACGCCGCGACTACAAGCTCGGCGTCATCACCAACCAGGGCGGCGTCGCCCGTGGCCGGTACACCACCGATGAGGTCGAAGCCGTCAACACGCGCCTCAACGAGCTGCTCGGCGGCCGCATCGACACCTTCCGCTACTGCCCGTACCACCCCGAAGGGGTGATCGAGCCATTCAAACGCGAGCACTTCTGGCGCAAGCCCAGCCCCGGCATGCTGCTGGACGCCGCCGAAGAGCTCGGCGTCAAACTAAGCGAGAGCTGGATGGTCGGCGATTCGCCGCGCGACATCGTCGCCGGCCGCGCCGCGGGGTGCCGCACCGTGCTCTTCCTCCGTCCCGGCATGGGCGCGACCGCCGCAGCGGGGGCCGACTACGCCGTCAGCTCGCTCGTCGATGCCGCCGAACTCATCGCCGCGAGCGAGCCCATCGAGGGCGAGAAGAGCACCGTCACCCTGCGAGCGCTCGTCGGCGCACCGCTGCGCGAGCGTGCTGTCCGTGATGTCGTCCAGGCCACCGCGCGCGCGATCGCCGAGCGCAACGGCGTGAAGCTCGAAGCACTCAATGTCACAGACGACTCGGTGGTCGCCGAGCTCGAGACCTCCCGCCTCGCGGCGGTCGGCTTCGCGGCCGAGCTGCGACGGCTCACCAACGAGTGGTACCGGTCCAAGTTCGGCGTCACGACGCTGTGGGGCGATCCCAAGGAGGGACGTCTCTAAGTGAGCAGACGCTGGCTCGGCCGCGCTTCATCGGAAAGCGGGCGGCGACCGCTCCGCCTCCTCGTCGTCCTTCCCTCGTGGGTCGGCGATGCGGTCATGGCCACGCCCACGCTCCGTGTGCTGCGCGAGCTGCTGCCCAGCACCTTCATCGGCGCGATGATGAAGCCCGGTATCGAGCAGGTGCTCGCCGGGACCTCGTTCTTCGACGAGTGGCACGTCGAGTCCTGGGCCGGCTTCGCCGGCCCACCCCGTGTGGCACGGGCGGTCGCCCCGAAGCGTTACGACACCGCGATGCTCCTGCCCGGCTCGCTCTCGAGCGCCCTCACCGTGCTCCTCGCGGGCATCCCGCGGCGCATCGGCTACGCGCGCGACGCCCGCGGCGTGCTGCTCACCGAGACCATCGAGCCGTGGCGCCGACGCGATGTCGAACCCTACCGCCGCTCGGGCACACGCCCCGCCGCCTGGGCCCCGATCCCCGCCGCGGACTACTACTTCGCACTGGCCGAGGCCCTGCTCGGCGGGTGCGAGATCGACGCTGGCCCCATGGGCCCCCTCGAGCTCGTCTGCACACGCGACGAAGAACTCGCCGCTGCCGAACTCCTCGAGAGCGCCGGCATCCCGCGTGAAGATCAGCGCCGCACCCCGCTCGCCATGCTCAACCCCGGCGGCAACAACCCCGCCAAACGCTGGCCGCCCGAACGGTTCGCAGCGGTCGGCGACTACCTCGCCCGCCACCACAGCATGCGTGTGCTGGTGAGCGGCTCGCCGGCCGAGGCAGCCCTCGCGACGCGTGTCGCCGAGCAGTGCGCGGTGGCCGACCACCCGCTTGGCCCACCGATCGTGCTGCCCGAGCTCGGGCTCACCCTCGGCAAGCTCAAAGGCGTCGTGAAGCGGTGCCGAGTGATCGTCACCAACGACACGGGCCCGCGCCACATCGCCGCAGCGTTCGGCGTGCCCGTCGTGAGCCTCTTCGGCCCGACCGACCACCGGTGGACGACGATCCCCTTCGAAGACGAGGCGGTGATCCGAGCCGCCCCCGATCTGCCCGACCACGAGGTCGCCAACGACCACCCCGAGCGGTGCCGCATCGAACGCATCGGGCTCGGTGATGTCGTTGCCGCGACGAACAAGCTGCTGGGAGGAGCCGCGGCTCGATAGCACAGACAGAGCCGTGTGCTCATGCACACGGCTCCGCTCACAATCAGCGCAACTCGGGATGCCCGATCCCCGCGATACGGTCTTACTCGCAGGTCTCCAGGGCTTCATTGAAGAATGCTGCAAGATCAAAGGCGTCGACCACACCGTTCGGGAACGTGAAGTCCAGTGTGGTGCTCAACGCCTCGACGTCCATCTCTGCAAGGATGACATCGTCCATGTCAAAGGAGCTGTCGCCATCGAGGTCGCCGAGGCACGGGAACTCGCCCACGACCAGCGAATCGCCCGGGACGGTGCTGTACACGTAGCGCAGGAGCGTGATCGCGGAGTCATCACGAGTGATGGCCGGGTCAGGTCCTTCGACGACGTTGTACCGAACCTCGATCCACCCGCTGAGCTTCGTGCTCGCATCGGCACGATCGAACCGCTGCTGAAAGGGTTCCGAGAACGCGAAACCGAGGTACCGGATCTCACCGTCCGCGGCGCCGCCTCCCATCATGGCATCATCGAAGCCGCCGGGGAAGCTCGGATTCTCTGACTCTTTGTCGTTGTACAGATCCGTCGGGTTGTAGTTGTTGATCCCCGAGGGATCGAAAATGTCGCCGGCGATGAAGTGCTCGGTACCCGAAGGGCCGACGCCACCCGAGCCATCGCGGAAGAACTGAAAGTCCGCATCGTCTTGTGGATCGGTATCGCTGAAGCTGCCGGCCGCCATCGTGGTGAAGGTGTTCGCATCGTTAGCGCCGATGTCGAACGTGCCGAGCGACCACTCCGCCCGCTCCGGGTTCGTGTTCGCGATGAACTCGAAAACGAAATCCGGCTGAGCGAACGTCCCGGGGATATCGAGCGCGATCTCCGCCTTCGGGAACACATACCCCAGCGTCGCGTTGAATCGACCCGATACCAGCTCTGCTGCGGCCGATCCCGAACAGGCGATCACGGTTCCAGCCGCGGTCGCGACAACGACGGTCCTGCTATCTCTCATGGCACCCCCAGCTTGTTGATGGCCAGCACTCTCCCCGAAGTCACCCGCTGTGCTCCGCGGAACAATCACGTATTCAGTTTAAACAATAGTTCAAATACCATGGGAATCAAGCCTCGAGCGGATCAACACACCCGCATCGCGTGATCCGGCGGGTGCCCTCCAGGCGGTAAGCCGCGTAGGGATACCGAATCATGTGAGGGTGTAAGCGATTCCATTTGCGGATTTGTTCAGCGAACAAGCTCTGACGATGGTTCCATCTTCCGAATCACACCAGACACACCTCGCGGGCGATGAGTCAGATCGACGCCGGATGAAGCACATCGCCCAAGGTGTGCCGCCCCACCGACACCTCACGTAATCAGAGCCGCGGGGGGGGGGGCGCGCCCCCCCCGGCCCCCCCCCCCCCCGCCACCCGCCCCCCCAACACCCCCCCCCGGCGGCCGCCCCCCCCCCGGGGAGCCAAAGCAAAGAGCGGCACGCCCCCCCC
>JBCDJJ010000108.1:0-8899 GCA_038747915.1 Planctomycetota bacterium
CCCGAGTGCGCGGAGGCAGGATGCCTCCGCCACCGACGGCCGTTATTCGATACCGAGCCTTTGTCGATACTTGGTCGCGCTGACGGTGACCTGCGTCTTTTCCTGCGGCTTCATCCGGTGAACGTTCTTCATGATCATCGCCATGCGGTTGTTGGCGGAAAACAGCGCCTCGTGGCGGATGAGGAAGTCCCAGTAAAACACATTGAAGGGGCAGGGGGGCGAGTCGTCGTCCGGATCGCCGGCGCGCTTCTTGAGGTCGTACCGGCAGTGCTCGCAGTAGTTGGACATACGGGAGATGTACTTGCCGCTCGCGGCGTAGGGCTTGGTGCCGACGACGGGCCAGCGCTCGACGCCGGTTGCCTTGCCGCTCTTGGTTGCTGCGCGCACACCGTCGGCGTGCATGCCCATGCCGATCGTGTTCGGCGTGGTCGCCCAGTCGAGCGAATCGACGTACATGCCGTAGAACCAGTCGCCGACCGCGCGCGGATGCACGCCCGCGATCATGGCGAAGTTGCAGATGACCATGAGCCGTGGGATGTGGTGGCTCCAGCTGTGCTCGACGACGGCGCCGAGGCAGTCGCGCAGGCAAGCCATGTCGGTGTCGGCCGTCCAGTAGAAGTCGGGCAGGCGGCCATGCTGGTCCAGGAAGTTGCGGTCGCGGTAGCCGGCGTCCTCGTGCCAGTAGACGCCGCGGATGTACTCCCGCCACCCGATGAGCTGGCGGACGAAGCCCTCGACGGAGTTGAGCGGGGCGGCACCGGCCTCGTACGCCGCGATCGCCTTCTCGCAGCACACCCTCGGGTCGAGCAGGTGCAGATTGAGCGACGAGCTGAGCATCGAGTGATAGAGAAACGGCTGCTCGGTCCACATCGCGTCTTCGTAGGGCCCGAACCTGGCGAGCCTTTTGCCGATGAAGCCGTCGAGCGCGCGGTGGGCCTGGTCGGCATCGACTGGCCAGATGAAGGTGTCGGCGTCGAGGGTTCCGGGCGCCTCCGCATACCGTGCGTTCACAAGGTCGATCACGTCCCGCGTGATCTCGTCGACCTGCGGGCGGTAGGGCGGACGGGGCGTCGGCGTTTTCTTGAACGATTGGCGATTGTCCTTGTCGTAGTTCCACTCGCCGCCGGCGGGCTTTCCTGTGGCGTCCATCAGGTAGCCGGTGGCCTTGCGCTGCTCGCGGTACCAGTACTCCATGACGAGCGACTTGCGGTCCGCGGCCCACGCCGAGAACTGGTCCGGCGTGGTGAAGAAGTGGGGGTCGTCGAGCAGGTCGACCTCGATCTTGAAACGGTCTGCCCACGACTCGATCTCGTCGAGCACCCGCCGGTCGCCGGGGAACATCGCGAGCAGCTTGGTGGGCGAGAGCGCGGCCACCGCCCGCTCGACCTCGCCGCCGAACGACTGCGTGTTCGCGCGTGCCTCGACGCGCACGTACCGCACCCGAATCCCCCGCTCGATCAGCTCGAGCGCGTAGTGCCGCATCGCTGCGAAGAACAGGGCGGTCCGCTGCTTGTGAGACGGGCCTTCCTGCTGCTCGGCGTCGACCTCCATCATGAGCACCGCGTCCCGCTCGGGGTCGAGCAGGGCCAGCCCCGGATGATCGCGCATGAGCTGGTCGCCGAAGATCACGAGCACCTGCTCGGCGGCGCGCATCCGTCCGTGCTGCCCGAGATCCGCAGTCGAGAGAGAGGTGCTCACGAGATCGTGCCGCCCTGCGTTCGGGCGGAAAGGGCCGCGTGCACGATCGCGAGCGCGAGCACGCCCCGCGCGGTCCAGATGATCGTGCGCACCCAGTTGCCGAGCACCAGCTGACGGTGCAGCGAGGTATCGAACCGCTCCGCAAGACGAACGTGCATCGGCCCCTGCCAGACCGCTGTGCTCACCCACACCGCGGCCGCGAGGAGCAGCCCGACGATGAGCATCCATCGCGGCACGCCTGGTGGGGCGAGGATCACCAGGGCTGCAGCGGTCGCCGCCTCAACAAGCATCACCGGGCCGACGATGAACGTGATCCGCGACATGTGCGACCGCTCGTACGCGGGCCACTCCTGCTCACCTACGCTCGCGAAGAGCGGGTAATGCACCACCTGGATCGTCCAGATCAGCCCGACCATGGCGAGCGTCGCGAACGCGTGCGTGTGCACCAGCAGGATGTCGCGGCTCAGCATGCCTCACTCATCGGTCGAATCGGGACCATCACTCGCCGGCGTGGTCTCGGCGTCGCCGCCGGGTGCCTGAACGGGCCGCACCGGCACCTGCAACTCGCCCCACCGGATGCGCCTCGGCACGTACGGGCCGTTGTAGCTCAGCACACGCATCGAGAAGGTGGCGGAGTCGTCGATTTCCCAGTCGGGAGTCTCATCGAGCCAGGCGGCGAGCGCCTCGCGTTCGTCATCGAGCAGCCGCAGGCCGTAGGGGCCCCGGTAGCCGATGCTGAGCACGATCACCGGCTCGGTGTCGATCACCTCGATGCGGGGATCGCGCTCATCGATGCCGGTGGGACCGAGCTCGGGATTGCGGTAGAGGAACGACATCGCCATCGAGACATCGGCGTCGCTCTCACCATCGGCTGGCGCATTCTGGGCCTTTTCCGCTGCGACAACATCCTCCAGGCTCACCAGCGTCATCCCGTCGTACTCGCTCTCGACGGGTGAGGTCATGGCGATGTCGCGGCGTTTGATGTGGTTGAAGAGTGGGAAGAAGCCGACGTTGCCGAGGGCACCGGCGTTCTCACGGTCCACCCCGGTCATCGTGAGCTGCGCGCGGCGGACCGGGGCGTAGCCCTTGATGTCGATGGCGCCGGGCGGTGTCGGGTCGGCGTAGCCCACGGGCAACGACTCCTCGATGAACGAGGCGCCGGCGCGCCACTGCCCGTCAACCACTCGGGCCACCGCCTCGGCGTCGCCGCCGACACGGCGGATCGGTTCGATGTGGTGATGCATGTCGGCCTCTTCCGTACCAGCCTCGGCGCCCCGTCGCTCGGCGGCCTCCTCGGCGCTCAGCACCACGACATCCGCCGGTGTGCCCGTGCACGCGAGCGAGAACAGTGCAGCAACACAGGTCAGTGGCTTGATCAACCAGCCTGTCATCGAAGAGGTGCCCATGTCGGTGCTCCGTGGTGCCATTCGTGTCGGCACGGGTGAGAGGGAACAGTGGACGAACGGCTACTTACTGCGCACGGTGCCGAGCCCGCCATCGACGCCGATGGTCTGCCCGGTCACATGCCACTGCTCGGCGTCGAGCAGCCACGCGATGGCGGAGGCCACCGCCTCGGGCGTGCCGGCCTTGCCATCGGGGTGCATCGCGAGCGACGCCTTGCGGGACGCCTCGTTGCTCAGAATCGGCGCCGCGAGCGGTGTCTCGGTGCTGCCCGGCGCCACAATGTTCACGCGGAGCCCCCGGCTCGCGTACGACGCGGCGGCCGAGAGCATCAAGCCGTGCAAGCCGGCCTTCGCGGCTGCGATCGCCTCGTGCGCCGCGAAGCCCAGCCGGGCGACCGCAGAGGACAGGAACACGATCGACCCACCGCCCGCTTTGCACATCGGTTGGGCCGCGGCGCGCACTACGTAAAACGCCGAGTCGAGATTCGTGGCCATGGTCTGCCGCCACTCATCGGGCTTCGTGGCGTGGGCCGGCTTGAGCAGCAGCGACCCGGGGAGGTGCGCAATGCCCGCGAGCCGGCCGTGTGTCTCGATGGCGGTCGTCACGGCCTGGCGCACCGCGTCGGGGTCGGTCGCGTCGAGCGTGTGAGTCGGGCTGCCGCCGAGCTTGCCCGAGAGGCCGGCCAGCGCATCGGCGTTTCGACCCGCGAGCGTCACCGGCGTGCCCTGCGTGTGCAGCCGCGTCGCGAGCGCGGACCCGATGCCCCCGCTCGCGCCGATGATCAGGATGCCGCCTGGGGTGGGGTCGCTCATGCGGGGATCGCCGGGGTCTCTCGCCCCGAAGGTTCGCGGGAGCCCCCGTCACCGGATGCGGCGGGGCCATCACCGACTTCACCCGCGTACCGGTGCCCGAGCGCATCGCAGACCAGCCGGCTCGTGATCTGAGAAGACAAGAAGATCACAGGAAGCCCCGAGCCCGGATGGGTGCCACCACCAACAAGCCACAGGGAGTCGAAACCCTCGAGCTTGTGGTGCGGGCGGTAGTGCAGCATCTGGCCAAGGTTGTGCGCGAGATTGAAGGTCGCGCCGAAATTGATGTTCATCCCCGCCCAGTCGCGCGGGGAGACAATCTCCTTGGCCTCGATGCGGCGCTCGAGATCCGGCACGCCGAGGCGTCGTTCGAGTTGCTCGAGGCACAGCCGCTCAGCGGCGTCACGATGCACGGCCCAATCGAGGTCGGCGGTCAGATTCGGCGTCGGGAGCAGCACGTAGAGCGAGCTCTTGCCGGGCGGTGCGAGCGTCTCGTCGGTCACGCTCGCATTGCAGAGGTAGATCGACGCATCGTCGGACAGTCGACCCCGCTCACCGATGTCCGCGAGGTTGTCGCGGTACTTCTCGGAGATGTAGATCGTGTGGTGCGGCAGGTCGACGGTGCCGTCGACGCCGAGGTACATCATGAAAGTCGAACAGGAGTACCGGCGCGAGTCGATGCGGTCACCGGCGTACTTGGTGGATCGCCGGACCTCGTCGGGGATGAGGTGCTTGATCGCCCAAGCGGCGTCGGCGTTGACGACCACGTGGTCGTGCGGCAGCCGCTCGCCGCCCACCATCACACCATCGGCGCGCCGGCCGGTGAAGGTCACCCGCTCAACGGGCGACGACACCCGCACCTCGCCGCCCAGGTCTTCGACGACGCGCGCCATCGCGGTCATCAGGGCGTTGCACCCGCCGATCGGATGCCAGATGCCGTACTCGTACTCGATAAACGGAAGAATCGTGAACAGGCTCGGACAGTCGTAGGGCGACATGCCGAGGTACTTGCTCTGAAAGCTCACCGCCCGCTGAACCGCCGGGTTCTTGAAGTACTTCGAGAGAAGCTGCTGCACAGTGAGGTGCGGCTTGATGTGCGGCAGGGCCCGCATGGCGTCGGGTCGGACCAGGTCGAGCGGCGAGCGGATCGGGCGGCGGAGGATGGGCTCCGCGGCGCTCAGCTTCGCCCGGTTGTCGGCGATGAATCGCTCGAAGTTCGCGCCGTCGCTCGGGTCGATCTTTGCGAGCCGGCGAGCCATCTCGCGGGTGTCTCGCGTGGCGTCGATCGTGGTCGGCTCGCCACCCGATTCACTCCCGATGATGAGGCGGTACATCGGATCGAGCGGGCGAAGGTCGACCTCGTCACCGAGTGATCGGCCGGCGGCCCGGAAGATCTCGTCGAGCACGTACGGCATCAGAAAGAACGTCGGGCCGCGGTCGAAGCCGTAATCACCGACGGAAACACGCTCGCTCCGCCCGCCGACGCGGTCGCGGGCTTCGTACACCGTCACGCGAACGCCGGAGGCAGCGAGAAGAATCGCGGACGCAAGACCGCCGGGGCCCGCGCCGACAATCGCCACGCTTCCCTCGGACGCGGTCGCGGGCGGCGAAGCAATCATGATTCAAGGATCCTCGTGCGTGGGGCTGGGCGACTCGAACACCGGCGAGCGTATCATCGCCGCGTCATGCCGGTTTCGAGCGGGGAGCAATGGCGGATGCGGACCGTGCCCGAGCGGCTTGCATGGGTGCGCCGCTTCCGGCACCTGGTGGCGGCGGATGCCGACCACCTCGTCGAACTTGTCCGAGACGAGACAGGGAAACCCCGATCCGAGGCGATCGCGTCGGACCTCCTCCCGGTGCTCGGCGCGTGTCGGTGGCTCGAGCGGCGCGCCGGACGCGTTCTCGCGCCGCACCGGGCGAGCGGTGGGGGAATGCTCGCGATCGGGCAGTCGCACCGCGTGCATCGGGCCCCGCTCGGACGGGTCGCGATCATCGCGACGTGGAATTATCCCCTTCAGCTCCTGGGGATTCAGCTCGCCCAGGCCCTCGTGGCCGGGAACACGGTGATCGTTAAGCCCTCGGAGCGGACACCGCGCACGCAAGGCCGCCTGCTCGACCTCGGTGAACACGCGGGTCTCCCACCCGGCACGCTCGAGCGCCGCCCCGCGGCACGCGACGCGGGCGCACAACTCGTCGCCCAGGGTAGCTTCGACCACCTGGTGTTCACCGGTTCGACCGCGGTGGGCCGCCGTATCGCGGCGGCGCTCGCCGACCGGCTCATCCCGAGCACGCTCGAGCTCTCGGGGTGCGATGCGGCGCTGGTGTTCGGTGATGCCGATGTGACGCTCAGCGCGGGCTCGATCTGGCGCGCGCTCGCGATGAACGCCGGCCGGACGTGCATGGCGCCGCGCCGTGTGATCGTGGCGCAATCGGTGCGCGAATCACTCATCGATGCGCTGCGCGCACGTGCCGCTCGTCACCCGATCGAATCGGTATGCACCGAAGCGGAGCGCGACGGCGCCGAGCGCGCTGCCCACCGAGCAGCCGAGGCCGGAGGCGCATGGCTGACCACAGACGCCCCGAGCGAGCCGCCGTGGGTCGTGATCGACCCACCCGGTGACACCCCGCTCGCGCGCGGCGATCACTTCGGGCCCGCCATGGCGGTGTTCACGGCGCCCGACGATGTCGGCGTGGTGGCGATGCACGCGCGGTTCGATCAGCACCTCTCGGTGAGCCTCTTCACACGGGACGTGGCGAAGGCTCGTCGGCTCGCTGCCGAACTCGGCGCGTCGAATGTGACGATCAACGATGCGGTGCTCCCTGTCGCACACCCCGGGACGCCGCTGGCCGGCCGCGGGCCGTCGGGGTGGGGCGTGAGCCAGGGGCGCGACGGCCTGCTCGCCATGACCCGCCCGGTGGTGGTCGCCCGGACGAGCCGGCGGGTGCGAATCCCCGCGGACCCGCCGAGCGAACGGTCCGCAGCGTCATTGCTCGGGTTTGCCAAACGGCTCTATGGTCGCCGCGGGGTGACGCCGCCGTCGGCTGCACCGGCGCACAAAGATGAGAAGATGAGCCGGCACGACGCCGAACCGAGCCCCACGATCCACACCGAGCACGAGGTCGCAGCGAGTCATGGTTGAGCAACGCCGGTCGAATGATCCGCACGTGGTGGTGGTGGGGGGCGGGCTCGCGGGCCTCGCCGCGACGGTCGAACTCGCGTCGCACGGGGCACGGGTCACGCTCGTCGAGGCCAACCATCACCTCGGCGGCAAGATGAACGTGCTCGAGGCCGAGGGCTTCACCTTCGACATGGGGCCGACGATCATCACGCTCCCGCAGGTGCTCCGCGGCATCCTCGAGCGGGCCGGCCGCACGCCGAGCGACGAGATCGAGCTCGTCCGGCTCGACCCGCAGTGGCGCTGCTTCTACCCCGACGGCGCCAGGCTCGATCTGCTCGAGGACCCCGCGCGGATGGCGGCGGCGCTCGATGCCCAGTTCCCGGGCACCGATGCCGGCGCCGGATGGCGGCGGTTCGTTGACTACTCCCGCCGCATGTTCCGCCTTTCAGAGCGGGTATTCTTCTTCCGCGATCTCGGCGCGGTGACCGATCTGATGAACGACCCCGCCGGCAAAGACCCCGGCATGCTCCGCGAGGTGCTCGCCATGC
This sequence comes from Planctomycetota bacterium, assembly GCA_038747915.1. Classification (GTDB taxonomy): domain Bacteria; phylum Planctomycetota; class Phycisphaerae; order Phycisphaerales; family UBA1924; genus JBCDAP01. The sequence goes on from JBCDJJ010000108.1 coordinate 7,579, forward strand.
GGATGCACTCGACGGTCGGCGCCACGATCGGCAAGTGGGTCCGCGAGCCGCACGCTGCCCAGCTCGCCGAGCACTTCCTCCAGTACGTCGGCAGCTCGCCCTTTCTAGCGCCCGCGATCCTCTCGCTCATCGCCTCGGCGCAGATCGACCAGGGGTGCTGGTACCCGATGGGGGGCACGCGAGAGGTCGCTCGCTCGCTCGCCCGCCTCGCCGAGCAGTCAGAGAACGTCGAGATCGTGCTCGGTGAGCGCGTCGCGTCGCTCCGGACCGAGCCCGCGAACGGCTCCGCCGCGCGGGTCACCGGTGTTGAACTCGCCGGCGGCCGCCTGATCGAGGCCGATGCGGTCGTCTCCAACTGCGACATTCAGCGGACCCACACCGACCTCCTCGGCACCTCCGAGGCGCACGCCGAGCAGAAGTCCGTCCGCAAGAAGTATGAGCCGGCGTGCAGCGGCCTCGTCCTCTACCTCGGCCTCGACCGCCAGTACGACCACCTCGCCCACCACAACTTTGTGTTCTCCGGATCCTCCCACCGCGAGTTCGCCGACATTTACACCAAGGGTGAGCCCGCTGCCGATCCCACGATCTACCTCGCGGCGCCCTCCCGCACCGACCCGGGCCAGGCTCCAGCCGGCGGCGAGGCGCTCTACGCCCTGATCCACACGCCGTACCTCCGGCCGCACCACGAGTGGCACGGCGACGGCGGGATCCTCGAACGGTACCGCCCGGTCGTCATCGAGAAGCTCAAGACCGTCGGCGGCATGCCGGATCTCGAGGACCATATCGTCGTTGAGAAGCACCTCACACCCAACATGATCGACCACATGTACAACGCCGAGGGCGGCGCGATCTACGGCCTGGCCTCCCACGGACGGTTCAAGGGCGGCTTCAAGCCCCGCAACCGGAGCCGGCTCTACAGCAACCTCTACTTCGCCGGCGGGTCAACGAACCCTGGCCCGGGCGTGCCGATGGTGCTGATGTCGGGCGTGACCGCAGCCCGCGCGGCGTGCGAAGACGCCGGCGTGACGCTCGTGGGTGAGCCCGAAGCGGCGGAGCCCGAGCGGACCCACCTCGAGCCCCTCGCGGTTTAGCCACTCCAACACGCCAGACTCGGTGCGGAGGCATCCTGCCTCCGCGAACACCTGCGTTTCTCTAGTGCGTTCTAAGTCAATTCGTCGCGGGTGCCACTGGTGGCTTGCCCACCAGTGCGAACGCCAAAGCCCTTGAACACTGGCGGGCAAGCCGCCAGTGGCACGCAAGTCCCGGAGTCGGTCGATCCACCGCGAAGACTGGTGAGACGAGTTGACTTGGTCTGCTCTAG
>JBCDJJ010000109.1:0-8890 GCA_038747915.1 Planctomycetota bacterium
CACCCATCCCGCCCATGCCACCCATCGGGTCGCCGCCGGGGCCGCCCGCGGGGGCCTCTTCTTCTTCGGGGATCTCGGTGATCAGGCAGTCAGCGGTCAGCAGCACGGTCGACACGCTCGACGCGTTCTGCAGCGCGGTCCGGTCGACCTTCGCGGGGGTGAGCACGCCGTCCTTGATCAGGTCGCCGAACTGGCCGGACAGCGCATTGAAGCCGAAGTTGTCCTCCGCGTCGCCGCCCTCCGCGACCTTGGCCACCACCACCCGGCCCTTGAACCCGGCGTTGTCCGCGATGGTCTCGAGCGGCAGGCTCAGCGCCCGGCGGACGAGCTCGAGGCCCGAGGCCAGGTCGTACCGCACCTGACCAACATCCTCAGCCGTCACATCGCTCTTCTTGCCGAAGACAGCCTTCCAGTCCTTGTTCTTCTCGATGGCCGCCCGGGCGCGGATGAAGCTGGTCGCCCCACCGGGCACGATGCCCTCTTCGATCGCGGCTCGAGTCGCGTGCAACGCATCCTCGACGCGGGCTTTCTTCTCCTTGAGCTCGGCCTCGGAACCGGCACCGACGTTGATCTGCGCGACACCGCCCGAGAGCTTCGCGAGGCGCTCCTGCAGCTTCTCGCGGTCGTAATCGCTCGTCGACCGCTCGACCTCGCTCCGGATCTGCTCGCACCGCGACTGGATGTCCTTGGTCGCACCTGCGCCCTCGAGGATGAGCGTGTTGTCCGAGGAGATCTCGACCTTCTTCGCGACGCCGAGGTCCGCGAGCTTCACTTGATCGAGCTCGATGCCCAGGTCCTTCATGATCGGCTTGCCACCCGTCATGATCGCGATGTCCTCGAGCATGGCCTTGCGGCGGTCGCCGTAGCCCGGCGCCTTGACCGCTGCGACCTGGAGCGTGCCGCGGAGCTTGTTGATCACGAGGGTGCTCAGGGCCTCGCCCGTGACATCCTCAGCGACGATCAGCAGCGGCTTCTTGCTCTCCATCACCTTCTCGAGCAGCGGCACGAGCTTGGCGATGCTCTCGATCTTGTCCTCGTGCACCAGCACCAGGCACTTGTCGAGCTCGACGGTCATCTCGTCAGGATTCGTCACGAAGTTCGGCGAGAGGAACCCGCGGTCGAACTGCATGCCCTCCACCACCTCGATCTCGGTGTCGAGGCTCTTGCCCTCCTCCACCGTGATGACGCCGTCGTTGCCGACATTGTCGAACGCGTCCGCCAGGATCTTGCCGATCTCGGGGTCGTTGTTGGCGGAGATCGTCGCGACCGCCTGGATGTCCTTCTTGCCGTTGACATCGGTCGCCCGCTTCTGGATGTCCTTGGTGACGATCTCGACACCCTGCTTCATGCCGCGGACCAGGGCATTCGCGTCGACGCCCGCAGCGATGAACCGCAGACCCTCGGAGAACAACGCCTCGGCGAGCACCGTGGCAGTCGTCGTGCCGTCGCCCGCAGCGTCGGACGTCTTGCTGGCCGCTTCCTTCACCAGTTGGGCGCCCATGTTCTCGGTTTTGTCGCGGAGCTCGATCTCCTCCGCGACCGTCACGCCATCCTTGGTGACCGTCGGGCCGCCCCAGCTCTTGTCGATCACACCGTTGCGGCCGCGGGGGCCGAGGGTGACTTTCACAGCACGTGCGAGCTTCTGCACGCCGGTGAGGAGCGATTGGCGGGCGTCGAGTTCGAACGTCAGGGCTTTGGCTGGCATGGGCGGGGGCTCCGTGGCAAGGATTCGTCGTTGGGGCCGCACGGCACAGGTGGCACGATCGCCGCGCGGGAAGGAGCACAGGGCAAGGGAGATGCCAACACACCGGCACCGGCCGCGCGGAGGCGACGGGGTGGCGGCATGACACGGCCGCCGCGCGGGCCCAAGCAACCTGCCACCTTGGCAGTCAGACACCGGAGGGGCGGTACATAGCGACGGTCGCGTCGTGGGCGCCCATGTAGTCGTGGCGAATGAGCACGGTCGGCGTGCGCCCGAGGGCCCAGGTCAGGACCGCTGCCGGGTCATAGGGCACCGCGGGCTTGGTCTGGGCACTGGTTCGCCCGCCCCGCGCGGAGAGAAAGTTGAAGGCCACACCGTGGCGGGCGACCGCCCAGGCGGCTTCGACACACCGGAGGGCATCCGCCATCTCCATGGCGTTGAGCGAGCCGCTGAAGAGGGCGATGTCGATCGGGCGTGTCCCGGCAACCCGTTCGAAGACACCGGGATCCGCCGAGAAATCCGCGACGACATGCTCGGTCCGAGGTAAGTGGCGCCGCTCGGCCTCCGCCGCAAGCTCGGGCACACCCTCGAGGGCGATGATCCGCTCGGGCTCGATCCGCGCCGCTGCGAGGTACGCCGAGAGATCGCTCAGCCCCGCCCCGACATCGAGAACGGTCCGTCCACCAAGGGGCATCACCTCGCTCAGCACACGGAACCGCGTCTGCTGTTTCTCTTCGCTCGCCCACAGCGTCGCCTTGAACGTCGCCCCGTGCTCGCGAACCGCCGCCCGGTAGGGGGCCAGCGTGTCGGGGGGCTGGTTCGGGTCCTCGGCCACTCGATCAGACTAGCTTCCCGATGGCCCTTGACCGGCGCCACTCGACCCTCCACCCTCTGACCATGCACATCAGCGTCATCATTCCCGCAGCGGGCGGCTCGACGCGGTTCGGCGACCGCGACAAGCTCGCCGAGGATCTCCGCGGCCGCCCGGTGCTCAACCGCACCGTCGAACTCTTCGCCAAACGCGACGAGTTCCAGTCGATCGTCGTCGCAGGACCGAATGACCCAGCGACCTTCGATGCCTTCAAGTTCCGCTTCGGCGACACCCTCGGCCTGCTCGGCGCCACCGTCTGCCGCGGGGGCACAGGCGAGCGCCACAAAACCGTGCGGGCAGCCCTCGAGCACGTGCCCGATGAAACCACACACATCGCGGTACACGACGGCGCGCGACCCTGCACGCCGCGCGAGGTGGTCGACCGCGTGCTCGACGCGATTCACCAGTTCGACGCGGTCATCCCCGCGATCCCGGTGACCGACACGCTCAAACAGCTCAGCGAGGATGACGTCGCGGGCGAAGTCGACCCGCTCGACGCGATCCTGGGCGATGCCGGCAAGACCAACGCCGGCTTCCAGTCGGTGCAGGCCACGGTGCCGCGCGATCGGCTCGTGGCGGTCCAGACACCACAGGTGTTCGAGGCGTCGCTGCTGCGGCGGGCGTACGAGCAGGACGATCTATCGAGCACAGATGATGCCGGCCTGATCGAGCGGCTCGGAGAACGAGTGGTGGTCGTCGACGGCGATCCGCGGAACCTGAAGATCACCACGCCGATGGACCTGGTGATCGCACGAGCGATCCTCGACGAGCGGGGCGAGGCGGCGAAGGCCGCCCGCGCGATGCTGTAAAATCGCGGCATGGCACAGGGACACCCACTGCGTCGCCCAACGGCGTTCACACTGATCGAACTTCTTGTGGTGGTGGCGGTGATTGCACTGCTCATGGGGCTTGTGCTACCCGCGATGAACACCGCCCGACGCTCAGCCGCCGACCTCCAGAGCCGGTCCAACCTCCGACAGCTCGGCATCATGTTCACGACGTATGCCGAGGACTACGGCTTCTACCCGGCTGCAAATGATCCGGTGATCCCACCGGATACAGACCCACAGTTTCTTGATGCAAACGGGGAGCACAACCCCGTCTCGCTCTGGAACGGCCGAGGCTTCCGTGACTTCCTCGGGCCGTACGCGTCGGACCAGTACCCCTCGACCGCGCAGATCAACCGCTTCGATACCGCCGGTATCCGCCCGCTCGGCGGCGAGGTCGACTCCGTCTTCGCCTCGCCGCTCGACACGACCGAGACAACCGGGCTCGGCACCATTGTCGACCGCACGACCTACGCATACTCCATGTCGTTCTATTACTCGCCCGCGCAGATCGATGCGCTCGATGATCGCGATCGGCGCGACACGGACAGCCTCTTCGACGTGTTCTGGTACCAAGTCGGGCCGAGCGCAACCCGCGATGTGAGCCGCTTGGTCGACCGCTGGATTAGCGTGGCTATCCCGGGATGGTCTGGTGCTAGTGCGAGCGATACAGAGTGGACGGAGGACCCCTACCCCTCGCCGAGTGTGACTCGGTACCGCTCGACACGAGGGCAAACGCTCGCGAGTGTCGCGCACCCGTCGCGTAAAGTGCTCTCGGGGGAGTGGGATGCGTGGCTCGAGCCGAACGTGCTCACCCAAGAAGAAGAAGACAATTTTCAGTCTGGGTGGTGGATCGCGCGCGGCGCCCGCAACTTCGTCTTCCCCGACGGCCACGCCGCCCGCGTGCACGCCGACGACATGCGCCTCAGCCACGACGGCACCACGGCCCCGAACCTCACCGTCGGCGGCGTACGCGGGCGTGACGTCGGGCTGAGAGAACCCGACGACGAGTAAGCCATATCCGGTGGATGCCTCGTTCGGCGCGTGAACACAAACGCATGACAATTCGAGGGGGGAGTGAAGATATTCCGCAGCGATTTCTCCACGGTGATGCACCGCGCATGGAGAAGGCTGCACCATCTCCACCTCACCCACACAGCAACAGATATGGCAGGGTTGATGGCCTTCGGGCCGGTGCGGCCACGACAAAAAAAGTGGCGGCGGCGCTATGGGCCGCGCCGCCGCACACAGGAGAGAGAGATGAGACAGAGGATAGGGGTCGTTACGCCGGGCTGGGCACCCGGTGCGCGATCTCGGTGACGATGGCCTCGTGCTCGCGCGCTTGCGAGCCCGCGAGGAAGCGGTGCCCCACCACGCGGTGAGCCCAGACGTGTACCAGGTTGTCGGTGATGTCCTCGGGGATGCAATAGTCGCGGTCATCGAGCAGCGCGGTCGCACGAGCCGCCGCAGCGAGTGCGAGCGTGGCTCGCGGCGACGCACCAACCGCGAGTTCCTCGTGCGCCCGCGTCGACTCGGCAAGCTCCACGATGTACCGCCGGAGGGTCTCGTCGAGCCGGACCGCGTCGGTCGCCCGCTGAAGCGCATCGATCTCCGCCGCGTTCAGCACCGGCTCGAGCTCGTGCAACGCGTAGTCCGACGGACGCTCAGCGAGCACCTGCATCTCGCGATCGCGCGAGGGGTAGCCGACGGCCAGGCGCATCAGGAACCGGTCGAGCTGGTTCTCGGGGAGCGGGTACGTGCCCTCGAAGGTCGCGGGGTTCTGCGTGGCGATCAGAAGGAACGGCTGGGGCAGCTCGTGCTGCTGACCTTCGATCGATACCGTCCGCTCGCTCATCGCCTCGAGCAGGGCCGACTGGGTGCGCGGTGTGGTCCGGTTGACCTCGTCGGCCAGCACCACATTCGCGAAGATCGGGCCCGTGCGGAAACGGAACTCGCCGCTCTGCCGGTCGAGGATCGACACGCCGAGCACATCCGCGGGCAGCAGATCCGGGGTGAGCTGAACGCGAGAAAAACTCACGCCGAGCGAACGCGCCAGAGCGGTCGCGAGCAGCGTCTTGCCGACACCCGGCACATCCTCGATCAGCGCGTGCCCGCGGGCCAGCAGGCACGCCAGCAGGCGGTCGACCACATGGGACGGACCAAAGAACACACGGCTCACGTTCTCGCGCAGCCGCTCGACGTGAGAGAGATCCGGGGGGCCGGAGCTGGTGACCGAGCGTGGAACGGGGGTCGGCATGGGCGGCGATGCTCGGTGTGCGGTGTGCGGTTCGGCGCGATCGCTCGACGGCGCGAGCGATACATCGGTGCGCGATGGCAACGGGATCTCGCGGGCCGATGTGCGCACAGGGTACGTCCTCCCGAGCCGGGTGGCTGACCCGCCGGGGCGCCTCGAGCGAGCCTGGACAGGTGTCAGCCGGGATGTGGGTCCGAGCCTGCCCGGGTCAGCTCCCGGACACCCGTTATTCGGGAACGGGCCCCACGGGGTTCGCGCACCGAACCGCCTGGCCCGAATCCGGTCCCATCGGAACCGAACTCGACGGGTGCCGTGGTACTCGCCAATGACGAGAACCACGATCGAATATGCACCGTGCGTGCAGAAAGACGCCGATCCAGGTTCTCGCGGCGCGAGTACCCGGGTACCCCGACAAATAGACTGCTGAACCTATGGCTATGGCTGGTGAACCCGCCGCGCAGCACGAACCGAACACCGATGCTTCGTCGGTCCGCCCGAGCGACGAGCTGGCCCTGTTGCTGACCGCATCGCTCCCGTGCATCGAGTGCGGGTACGAGCTCAAAGGCCTGAGCGTGACGGGCGAGTGCCCGGAGTGCGGGACCGCGGTGCGGGTGACACTCGCGCACGCGGTGGGGGAGCGGCCGATCACGCAGTCCGACACCCCGACCGGCGTCGCCGCGGATGGCGCTGTTCTCGTGGCGGGCGGCACGCTGCTCTCTGTCCTCGGACTTGGTTGCTCGATCGCCTTCTCATCTCTCGCGCCGTTCGTTGGGCTGCCCGGTCGAGATCCATTCTTCGCCCTTGCGATGATCTCAGGGCTCATCGTGCTGCTCAGCGCTGGTCTGACGGTGCTCTCACTCTTCACGGGATACGTGAGCATCAAGAGAAAAACGGTGCCGCGTGTGTCTGCCGCTTTGCTTGCCCAGACAGCCCTTGGCCTGTTCGTTCTATCCGCGCCGACACTGATCGGAACCTGGCGCTGGGGCATTGTGCTGCTGTTCTCGGGTGGAATCGCACTCTCAGCGATCGCTGTGTTCACGACCGAGACGGTGCTCGCTATGGACGACCTGCTCACCGAAAAACGACGCCTGCCGCGCAGGCAGTCCGCACTCCCGCTTCTCGGCGCGATATTCGTCTTCATGCTCGGATTCGGTCTGTTGAATGGAGCCGCTGTCGCGGGCACCATGACAGAGCTCGTCAGCTGGATCGGTCGGCTCGTCGTCACACTTGGTTTCGTCTTGACGACGCTTGGCTTCTTTACGCTCACACGCGACGCCTACATCATCCGTCAGGCGCTCCGAAACCTACCCCGTACGCTCGACGAGCTGACCACCCAGAAACCGTCTTGACCGGTGGCGGAGGCACCGTCGCCCCCCGTTCCGGGCCTATGTAGCCGAACTCGCTCTCCGGCGGCCCATCGGTGGCTCGGTCGCTCACTATCCTGCACGCATGTCCATCACCGTTTTCCAACACGACGCCGACGCTGCCCCCGGCCGTCTCGGCTCGATCCTTCGCGATCACGCATTCAAGCTCGACATCTGCAAAATCCACGACGGCGACACCCCGCCCGTTGACTACGACGATGTCGACGCGGTCATCTCGCTCGGCGGTGCCGCGAACGTGTCCGAGGGGCACCACTGGATCGCCAAGGAGTGCGACTATCTCAAAGGTGCGCACGACCGCGGACTGCCCGTGCTCGGCGTGTGCCTGGGCGCGCAGCTCGTCGCCCACGCCCTCGGCGGCACGGTCGCTCAAATGGACAGCCCCGAGGTCGGGTTCCCAGAGGTCACGCTCAACGGCCCGTCGGCCCACACCGACACGATGCTGAGCGGTGTGGCATGGACGAGCCCGCAGTTCTCGCTGCACGAAGCGGAGGTCACCGAGCTCCCGCCGGGCGGCGTGGTGCTCGCGAGTTCGGAGCGTTGCCGCGTGCAAGCGTTCAAAGTGGGGATGCGGACCTACGGCTTCCAGTACCACTTCGAGGCAACCGAGCCGATGATCGTGCGGTTCGCCGAGCGCATGCAGCCGATGCTCCATCGCGGCGGGCTCACACGCGAAGAATTCGCAGAGCAGCACACCACCCGCGGCGAGATGTTCGCCCGCCTCGCCGACCGGCTGTGCGAGAATCTCGCGACGTACTGGATCCCACGGGTTGCTAACGCGGTCCGCGCCTGACCAACACCGATGCCAACAACGCTGACCCTCCGGTGCCCGGCGGACTACGACCTGCCGCGCGATGTCTGCTCGTACGGGTACTTCCTGTGCGCACCAAACCTGTGGGACCCCGACCGCCACCGGCTCATCCGCCCGATCGAGCTCGCCGACGGCGTCGCAACCTGTGCGATCACTCAACCAGGCGGCATCGGAACACCCATCCGGGTTCGGACCGACCGCTCGCTTACCCGAGTCGTTGCTGCGGAGGCGCGGTCCAAGCTCGTGCGCATGCTGCGGACCGATGACGATGTGAGCGAGTTTCACCGCGTCGACCCACGGTGGAAAGCACCGGGTCGTGGGCGGATGTTCCGGAGCCCCACGCTCTTCGAGGACGTCATCAAAACGGTCAGCAACTGCAACATCTCCTGGCCGGGCACGCTCAAGATGAACGAGCGGCTGTGCGAGGTGATCAACCCAGCGTTCCCGCGCGCCGCTCAGCTCGCCCGGCGCGCACCCGCATCGCTCCGTGCCCGGTGCGGCGTGGGGTACCGCGACGAGCGGATCGTGGAACTCGCCAAACTCTTCGAGCGGGGCGGAGTGGATGAGGCGTGGCTGAGCGATCCGTCGACGCCCGACGAGGAGGTGGAGGCCGAGCTGCGCACGTGGCCGGGCATCGGGCCGTACGCCGCGGCCAATATCATGCAACTGCTCGGGAGGTACTCCCGACTCGCGCTAGACACCGAATCCGTCCGCCACGCCCGCGAGGTGCTGGGCATGATCGGTGAGTCCAAGGCGATCATGAAGCGGCTCGAGGACCATTACGCCCCGTTCGGCGACCACAAGTTCCGGAGCTACTGGTGCGAGCTGTGGGCCTTCTACGAGGCCAAGAAGGGCCCCGCGTGGACCTGGGAGCCCAAGACGACCGGCCGGACCTTCACTAGGGCCCACTTCGAGCGCGACCAGGCCGCCCAGCGGAAGAAGAAGTCGCGGCGGAGGGCAGACTGCGCATTGTCGGCTCTGGCAGCGATGATGACCTACATCCAGATATTCCCGACAACAGCGCAGCGCTTGATCTTGTGCTG
>JBCDJJ010000110.1:0-8807 GCA_038747915.1 Planctomycetota bacterium
ACTAATTATATTTTCATTTGACAGTGAAATGCGGACTCCCTTCGATGAGATGGTCGTCCATCTATCTCCTAGCATTAAGGGTTCAAGAGATTCGAGAGTTTTGCCCAATGCATCTACCATAAGCAACTACTCAAAATATACACGATGGACCTCGTCGGTAGCATGTTCAATCGGTCGGGCGTCGGCGCGGCTGAACATTGGCGGACACGACACCGGTTGCCACCCGCCGGCAGTCACCCTCCTTGATCCTCAGTCGCCGCCGTCGCCTTCCGACTCATCTCCGTCTACATCCCCGCGCTCCCCAAACAGCGCCGGGTGCCCGGCTACTCGCGCACCGAGAAGCCGGTAGGCAACCGGCAGCCGCTTGCACTCCACGAGGTTCTCGCCTGTGGCGAGTACCCCGGCACCCGGCGCGGGTTCTGCCCACGCACACGCCTTCGTGAGAAATCATCCATGGCACCCAGCGAGTAGCTCGCACCCATCAATTGGCCGGCTTCCGGTGCAGCGCGAGCGGCAAAAACGCCAGCGGGCCAAGCAGGGGCAGGAAGAGGGCGAGCAACGCCATGAGTGGCGACGCCACCGGGCGCCTTATGAACACCCCGTTGCGCGTGGCTATCACAACGACGGCGATCACAAACACGAGGTGGATCAACATGACGAGCGGGCCCATGACGGGCGACATCGTCGCTGGCGTCATGTCGGCGGTCAGCTCGGCTTCTTGGCCCACGGGCGCCACACCAACCGTCACGTCCTCGTGCTGCTCCTCATTCACTCCTCGCCATCCTCCAACTCATCTCCATCCACATCCTCCCGCTCCCCAAACAGCGCCGACCCCACCCGCACCACGTTCGCCCCGCACTCGATCGCCAGCTCGTAGTCCTCCGACATGCCCATCGACAGGATGTTGAACCGGCCGTCGCACAGGCCGAACTTGCTGGTCTCCTCGAACAGCTCCTGGCAGCGCCCGAAGGCCGACCGCGTCTCGTCTTCGTCCCGCGAGGTTGGCCCCATGGTCATGAACCCGCGCACGCGGAGCGGGAACATGTCGTCGATCTGCGCCGCCAGGTGCGGCGCCGCAGCGACCGCGCACCCGCCCTTCTGCGGCTCGTCGGTGCAGTTGACCTGTACCAGCACCTCGACCTCGACATCGTGCTTGATCGCCGCCTGCTGCAACTCGTCGGCGAGCTTGAGCGAGTCGATCGAGTGTACGAGCCGCGCCACGTTCACCAGCTTGCGGGCCTTGTTCCGCTGCAGGTTCCCGATCATGTGCCAGCGCACCTCGTGGCTCGGCAGCAGGGCGCCGTCGCTCGCCGCCGCGGTGCCGGGCATCCGCTCCTTGCGCATGGCGAGTTCGGCGATCATGCTGGCTCGCTGCACGAGTTGCTGCACGCGCGATTCACCGAAGTCCTGATGCCCCATGGCGGCGAGCCGGCGGATGTCCTCGACATCGGCGTACTTGCCGACCGCGACGAGGATGATGTCGTCACCGGAGCGACCGATCCGCGCCGCGGCGGCGCCGATCCGTTCCTTGATCTCCGTGTACCGCTCTTCGAGGGTTCCGATCGCTTCCATGCAGGCTCCCGCGAGGGCTGAACCGTCCGCCGCTACGATCCGCGACGTCAGACCGTCTGAAAGCCTAGCCGCTCCACCCCGCTGCGAGAACCCCGTATGCCTCCCACACAGTCTCTGCCGCTCCGCGAGGGCCCCATCGCCGCTGGCGACCCCGCCCCCGATTTCACCCTCATGGACCAGGACAAGCAGGAGTGGACCCTGAGCGAGCGGCTCAAGGAGCGGGATGTGGTCCTCTGCTTCTACCCCATGGACTTCTCCCCGGTCTGCGAGACCGAGATGAAGTGCGTGCAGGACGATTTCGAGAAGTTCGCGGCCCACAACGCCGAGGTCGTGGGTATTTCCACCGACTCGTTCTTCACCCACAAGGCCTGGGCCGACTCGCTCGGGCTTCAGCAGACCCTCCTGGCCGACATGCACCGCGCCGTCTGCCGGGCCTACGGCTTCTACTTCGAGCCGCTCAACGTCTCGGCCCGCGGCACGGTGATCGTCGGCAAAGATGGGTTCGTCAAGTGGGTGCAGGCCCGCGAGATCGGCGACGCCATGGCCCTCGAAGAGGTCGTCGGCGCGCTCGTCTGAGCCTCGTCACGCCTGCCCATGCCCATCGACCTGACCGACAAGCCCATCGCCATCACCGGTGCCTCGTCCGGCATCGGCCGTGCCACTGCGATCGCGTGCGCCGCTGCCGGGATGCCGGTGGCGCTCGGTGCGCGCCGCGTCGACAAGCTCGACGCGGTGAAGGTCGAGATCGAGTCGGCCGGCGGCCGCGCGATCACCGTGCCGATGGATGTCGCGCACAAACCAGACAGCACCACGCTCGTCGATCGCACGAACGAGGCCTTCGGCCCGATCTACGCGGTCTTCGCGAACGCCGGGTTCGGCTTCGAAGCGCGGTCCGACCGCGTGCCCGAGGATCGCCTCCGCGAGATCTTCGAGGTGAACTTCTTTGGCTCCCTCCACACCGTGCACGCGGCGCTGCCGACCATGCTCGAGCACAGCCGCGGGCACGCGATCATCTGCTCCAGCTGCATCGGCAAGCTGCCCGTGCCCTACTTCGGCGCCTACTGCGCGACCAAAGCCGCCCAGTGGCACATGGCCTCGGCGCTGCGATGGGAGCTCCGCTCGAAGGGTATTTTCGCCTCCTCGGTCCACCCGGTGGGGACGAAAACCGAGTTCTTCGACCGCGCCCGCGAGCGGTCCAAGCCGCCGCCCGAGGCCGGCTCGACGATCGACGACCACACGCCGAGCTGGCTCATGCAGCGGCCCGAGACGGTCGCCCACGCCATCGTCGGGTGCCTCCGCCGCCCGCGCGGCGAGGTCTGGCCGAGCTGGGCCCGAGCAGTGCAGCTGGGCATGGCGATCTCGCAGGCCGTCCCAAGCCTGCCCGGCTTTTTCTTCCGCGCCGGCATGGTGAAGAAACAGGAGGCTCGCGAAAAGGGCGCGCACTAGAGCAGACCAAGTCAACTCGTCTTGCCAGTCTCAGCGGTGGATCGACCGACTCCGGGACTTGCGTGCCACTGGCGGCTTGCCCGCCAGCGTTCAAGGGCTTTGGCGTTCGCACTGGTGGGCAAGCCACCAGTGGCACCCGCGACGAATTGACTTGGAACGCACTAAATTCCGAGCCGCGAGCGCGAGCACGCGCGCCGGGGCCACGAACAACACATGCCCCACGCTGTCTCAAGCGGTTCGAACCACACTCCGGATCGGCCATCTGCTGATCTGTGTCCTTGCTGCGCTGAATGCTGACGCGTGTGCTCGCGCCCGCGGCTCGGATTACCGCGCCGCCAGCAGCTCTCGCGGCTTCCGCCGCGCCACCTGCAGGATCATCGGGCTCGCCACGGTCAGCGTGATCGCCGTCATCGCCACCACACCGATTGCGACCGGTCGCCAGGGCACCACGAGCGCCAGGTCGAGCCCCGCCACCATCGCGTAGAGTCGCCCGCCGGCCCACGCGCCCTGCACCCCCATCGCCACACCGAGGATCGCTGCGGTCGCGCACACCAGCACCACCTCGCCCGCGATCAGCCTGGCGGTCATCCACCGCCCGCCGCCGATCGCGCGCAGCACGCCGAACTCGAACCGCCGGGCATCGATCGAGGCCAGCACGATGTTCCCCACGCCGAGCGCCCCGATCACCATCGCCGCCGCTGCCACGAAGCTCCCGACCCGGAGCGACCGCGTACCGATCCCCGTGATGTTCGCTTTAATCTCCCGGCCCGATCCAACAAAGGCGCCCGGCGTGTTCACCGCTTCGCGGATCTGCGCCACCGCCTCCTGATCTGAGAGCGCCTCGAGCGGCGGCCCGAGCTCGATCTGCAGCAGGTCGATCTGCTCGTCGCCGAAGTATGTCTTGAGATCCTCGCGTGTCCCGAAGACCGCGTGGATCGAGTAATCCGCGTACTCCTCGCCCACATCGAAGAACTTCCGCACGATGTCGAGCCCGGGCGAACTCACTGCGCCGACGATCTCGAACTCGAGCTGTCGCCCTTTGTGCTCGATCGGGAACATGCTGCCGATCTCGAAGCCCTCGCGCTCGACGAGGAACTCTCGCGCGACGAGCACCGCTCCACCCTCGCGGAGTCGCTCCGTGGCGGTCTCCTCGTCGCCCGCGGCCCAGTGCATTCTGGCCATCGGGAAGAACTCGTCGGGGTCGAAGGCGATGAACGTGGTCTTCGGCCGCTGGAAGAACCCACCGATCCCGAAGGCCTCGGTGTCGACCTTGAACAGGCTGATCGCAGCGGTGCTCTCGACGATGTCGAGGTCTGCGACACGCTGCGCGGCCTCCGGTGTGATTGTCGTGGCCACACCATTGATGAACGCATCGGGGAAGCGGATCGCATCGAGCCAATCCCGCAGCAGCGAGTTGCCGTTCGTCCACATGCTGGTCATGGCGGCCAGGCCGACCATGAGGGCACCCGCGGTGAACCCGTTGCGGAACGGCGACGCGGCGAACGAGTCGCGGAGCAACGCGCCGGGCAGCCCGAGCACCCGCCCGAGCACCGGCCCGATCACGCGCGCCACCGCCATCGCCACCGGCACGCCGACCAGGAAGTAGCCCACGAACATCATCGGGAGCCCAACAAACGCGTACATCACGAACAGCGCGTTGGGCGAGGGCGCGAGCGACACGACCGCGATTTGCACCCCGAGCCCCACAAGGCCGCACGCGCCCGCGATCGCCACCTGCCGCGTGGTCGTCGCGCGCGATCGGCTCCGCATCGCCGGGATCGGGCTCGTCCGCGAGGCCGACCACGCCGACCACACCGCCCCGATCAGCCCCGCCCCGAGCGAACCCGCCACCGCAAGCGCGAGCCCCGCGGGCCAGATGTGCAGCCCCGCGGGCAGCCGGTCGGGCATCACCACCGTCAAAAGCCACGCGATCGCCACCCCGAGCGGCACGCCAAGCACCGCGCCGCCCGCCCCGATCAGCCCGCCGACCGCGAGCTGCGTGGTGGCGAGCTGCGCCCGCGTCGCACCGAGACACCGCAGAATCGCCAGCTCGCGCTGACGCTCCGCCGACTGCCCCGTCATCCCCGTCAGTACAATGAACACCGCGGAGAGAAACGCAAGCGTCGAACTCAGCACAAACGTGAACTCGTTCGCCGCCGTCATCTGATCGAGACGGCTCGTCACCAGGCTCGTCGGCTCGGCGATCAGGCTCTCGGGGAGCTTTGGCTCGAGCGCACGCGCCCACCCCTCGGCCTCAACCCCATCCTCGAGGATCACCAGCACCTCGCTGAGCGACCGCACCCGCGAGGTGAGCGATCGCAGCGTGCGGAGCGTCGTCACACCCTGCCGCTCGTCGAACACCTCGAGCGTGAGCTTCGGCGTCACGCCGACCAGCTCGAGCTCGACGATGCTCAGGATGTCCCCCCCGAGCGATCGCTGCTCGAACCCAACGAGGTCGCCGAGCCCGAGCCCGAGCGTCTCGACGGTGGTCTCGTCGAGCACGATCTCGTCATCGCTCGCAACCTCGCGGCCGATGAGCAGCGGGGGGGACCCGAAGGTCGACTGATCCTCCGGCTCCACCGCCTGCACGCTCACATCTCGGAGCGGCAGCGTGCCCTCGGGATCGCTCGACTCGGCAAGCCGCACCGGTGCCCGCAGACGCGGCGCGATCTCGGCCGCACCCGTTTGCGCTTCGATGAGCTCGAGCACATCCGCAGCAAATCGGTCGTTGCCGATGTGCCGCACCCGTGTGTCCGCGTTGCCCATCGCCTCGGCGATGCGGCTCTCGATCCCCGCGTTGAGCGAGGCCAGCGCGCACGAGACCGCCGCCACCAGCGTCGTCGACAACGCGACCGCCGCGATCAGGTACCCCGTCCGTCCCTTACGCCCCACACAGGCGTTGATACTCAGCTGCCAGGTCGCCCGCATCGCGATGCTCCGCGTTGATCTCGCCCGCCACCAGACCGTCGCGCAGCACGAGCACGCGCTCGCAGTGCGCCGCAGCCGCCGGCTCGTGCGTCACCATCACCACCGTCATCTCGTGCTCGCTCGCCAGTTCCCCGAGCACCGACCACAGCTTCTCGCTGCTCGCCGAGTCGAGGTTGCCCGTCGGCTCATCGGCCAGCAGCACGGGCGGCTCGAAGAGCAGCGACCGCGCGATCGCCACGCGCTGCTGCTCGCCGCCCGACAGCGCCTCGGGCCGGTGCGACGCACGATCGCCGAGCCCGAGCCGTTCGAGCAGCGAGAGCGCTCGCTCGCGCATCGCCCCCGCCGGCTCACCCGCGATCAGCCCGGGCAACGCCACGTTGTCCGCCGCGGTCATCGTGGCGATGAGGTTGAACTGCTGGAAGACGATGCCGACACCACGCCGCCGAAACCGGGTCAGCCTGGCCTCGTCGAGCCCGTCGATCCGCGCCTGGCCGATCTCGATCTCGCCCGAGTCCGCGGCGTCGATCCCGCCGAGCAGGTGCAGCAGGGTGCTCTTGCCCGATCCCGACGCCCCCATGATCGCGTAGAACCCGCGAGCCGGGATCTCGAAGCTCACCCCGCGCAGCGCCGCAACGGACCGGCCGGCCAGGTCGTAGCTCTTGGTGACATCGGCGCAACGGATCACAGCAGGGTCCTGATTCGTCGGGGGGCCCCGCCGGTTTCGTCGCGGTGGCTCAGGAGGCGTACTTTGCGTCGTAGGCGGGCTGATCCATGAGCGCATCGAGCTCGCCCGAGTCTGCCACCTTGATCTTTACGAGCCATCCCTCGCCATACGGATCGGTATTAAGCAGCGAGGGATCGTCCGAGAGCTTGTCGTTGACCTCGACGATCTCGCCCCCCACACCCGCATAAATATCACTCGTCGCCTTGACCGACTCGACCTCGCCGACCTCGCCGCCCGCCTCAAGGGCCGTCCCGACGGGTTTCATCTCGACGAATGTCACATCCGTGAGCTCGTCAACGGCAAACTGGGTGATGCCGAGTGTCACGACATCGCCCTCGAGCTTGTGCCACTCGTGCGAATCGGCGTATCGGCGGTCGGAAGGCGTCGACATGGTATTCCCCTGGTCGGATCGTCTGGCTCGCGCGATCCTACCCGCCTGCTCGCCCGCCCCGCAACGCGGTTGAGCATCGCGGGCCAACCCGCGTACAGTCCGCGTGCGACGCCCGACCCATTGAGATGCTCCTCACACTCTCCGCCAAGTCGTTCGCCGGTCAACTCGCGGGTGGCGAGGCCGATGACCTCACACTCGCCGATCTCCCAGCGATCGCGCGCGATGAGTTCGGCCTGCAAGGTCTCACCATTCAGACCGAGCTCCTCTCCGGCTGGACCGCCCCGCAGGTCGATCGCCTCCGCGACGCCGCCGACAAACAGGGATGCCCGTGCTTGCTCCTGGTCGAGAGCGCCGATCAGCCGCTCGGCCACGAAGAGTCCGACAAGGTCGATGCGGCGCTCGAGCGCATGTCGCGCGTCGTGCGCGTCGCCAGCCGGCTCGGGTGCTCCGCGGTTGCGATGCCCGTCGAGCGCCTGCAAGACGATGATGACAACCGCGACGAGGTCGCGGCCCGCGTCCGCCAGGTGCTCTCGCACGCCGAGCGGCTCGAGGTGAACGTGCTGATCTCGCCCGACTGCGACGGTGTCGGCCTCACCGGCTCGCCCGAGTCACTCACGGCGCTCATCCGCAAGGTCGGCGGCTTCCGTGTCGGCTCGTTCCCCGATCTCGGGACCGCCTCGCGGATGCCCGATCCCGTCGCCTACCTCAAGTCGATCGTTCCCTACGCCTCGGCCCTCGTCCTGCCCGCGGGCGACGAGCAGTCCGACGCGATCGACCACGCGGCCTGTTTCGAGGCGCTCCGCACCGTCGGCTTCAGCGCCAACCTCACCCTCGAGTGGCGAGGCGGGCCCGATGCCGTCGCCGGGCTCGAACACCTCCGCGCCATCGTCGACGAGCAGCTCTCGCAAGAGGCCGCGGAGTGACCCGCGTGGCCGCTGCCATCGAGCCAAAGTCCACGCCACCCGACCGGCTCATCGTGACCATCGACGGACCCGCGGGAACCGGCAAAAGCTCCGTCGCCGCCTCGCTCGCCGAGCGTCTCGGCCTCGAACTGCTTGACACCGGCGCGATGTACCGAGCCGCCACAGCCCTTGCCCTCGATCACGCGGTGCCGCTCGACAACGAGCGGGCGGTCGCCGATCTCGCCGAACGCGCAAGCCTCCGATTCGCGTGGAACGCCTCGCCGCCCATGCTCACCGCCTTCGCAGCGGACATCACCCACCGGCTCCGCGAGGCCGACGTCACCGCGAGCGTCTCCGTCGTCGCGGCCCACCCCGCCGTGCGCACGGCCATGGTCGAATCCCAGCGACGCATCGGCCGCGAGCACCCGAGGCTGCTCTCCGAGGGGCGCGACCAGGGCAGCGTCGTCTTCCCCGACGCCGATGTGAAGTTCTACCTCGATGCCGAGCCCCGCATCCGCGCCGAGCGACGAGCCGCCCAGCTCCGCGAAGCAGGCGTCCGCGCCGATGTCGACGCCGTCGAGGTCCAGCTCCGCGAACGCGACCGGCTCGATGCCTCGCGCGCTGTCTCCCCGCTCCGGTGCCCCGACGATGCCATCTGCGTCGACACCACTTCGCTCGAGGAAGATGCTGTCGTCGACCTGCTCGAGCACCATGTCCGCGCGCAGCTCGCCGATCCTCACCGGACCGAACCCTCCACCCCCGCCCACTAATCCGTGGAAGCACCGCGCCGGCACCCCGTCTACACCGCGGCGCAGCTCGCGCTCCGCGCGATCTTCCGGCTCAT
>JBCDJJ010000111.1:0-8579 GCA_038747915.1 Planctomycetota bacterium
CGGGCTCCGACCGCTGTGTAGGCACACGGTTTCAGCTGCTCTTTCACTCCCCTCGCAGGGGAAGTTTTCATCATTCAGTCGCCTTACTGGTTCGCTATCGGTCGTCGAGGAGTACTTAGCCTTGGAGGGTGGACCCCCCATGTTCACGCCGGGTTTCACGGGCCCGACGCTACTCTAGAGCTCTGCTGCTACGCCTGTGTACAGGACTATCACCTTCTCAGGTCGCGCTTTCCAACGCGTTCAACAGATTCACAGCTGTCCGCTTTCGCTCGCCACTACTCACGGAGTCGCGGTTGCTTTCCTTTCCTCCGGGTACTGAGATGTTTCAGTTCCCCGGGTTCGCCTCGCACGCCTATGCATTCAGCGTGCGATACCCTTGCGGGTGGGTTGCCCCATTCGGAAATCCTCGGATCACGGCCTGTTTACCGGCTCCCCGAGGCTTATCGCAGGTTACCACGTCCTTCATCGCCTCTCGACGCCAAGACATCCCCCGTGCGCCCTTGGTCGCTTGATCTCATCAACCCCACGCCGGCCGAAACCGATCTCAGAGTTCACTCGATCACCAACCTTAGTAACAAGATTCGCCTTGATTACGCTCGGTCATCGTCTCGGTGCGTCCCAACACTCGACGCCCTCGATGCACCAGCTTCTCCGAAGAGAACCCGCGCCCGCGGACGAATCGTGTCGAGACGGTCGACACTGGATCTGCGGATGTCAATGAGCCTCCCGACCCTCCGCCATCCGGCGTCGGAACGGGTCTCACAGCTCCGAAAAGCCACATCGCGGCCTGTTTCTCGGAAACCCACCCCGCGAAGTGCGGGAACGCCGAGTGTAGCAAAGACAGGCGTGACGTCAAGCCAGGCGACGCGCCAGAACGCCCTCTCTGCACATTTTTCTATCTCGCCGGCGAGGTCGCCGGCAAACATGGCTCACTGCTGACGGACCCAGCGCGATCGATGGCAGCGTCCACCCACCCCGACGCATCAGCCCGACCCGCCCGGTGTCGGCACCCCGACCTCCTCGCCGCGGGCCGCCGAGCCCTGAAGGATCAGCCGCTGACGATCACCGGCCTGAGCCGCCACGTCGACCGACCGAAGCTCCCCATCGGGCGTAGCGAGAATCACAACCTCATCGCCGGCGACCGCACGAACGCCGATCTGCTCACGGACCGCGAGCACTACACCGCGCCCCGCAAAGCCAAGCTCAACAGGTTCCGGCGCTACTGCCCCTGCAACCGTCGGCCCAGCACGTCGGAGCAGATCCACCACGATCGTGCCCGTCACCGAGTCGCCCTCGCGGAAGGTCTCGGTGGCCACGCGCCAGCACCCGCTGAAGAACCGGTACAGCTCGACCGAGACCGACGCCGGTCGCGCAAAGCGATCGTTGGGCAGCACCGATGCCGCTGCCGACGCATCAGCAACGAAGAACTGCTCGTACCCGAGCATCCGGATCGGGGTCGACCACTCCGTCGCGGCGCTGCGGAGCGTGGGACCATCGGCCAAGGACCGTTGATCCTCCATCAGCAGCTCGCCCTGCCCGAAGTACGGATTCGTCACGCGGACCCGCAATCGGTACTGGTAGGTCCGGCCCGGCTCGGCACTCAGGTCGTGCGCCCAGATCATGATCGGCGCACTCGGCTCGACAGGAAACGCGCGATCGGTAATGGCAAGCGACCGCCGACCCGACCCTGGCGACGCCGGCGCGATGTTCTGCTGCCCTTCGTTGTACACATACCCGAGCTGCCCGAGCTGCGTGCGGAGCTGATCGATCTCGACCGTGAGCCGCTCTTGTTGCGCTTCGAGCCGCTGCCGCTCGTCGTCGGCCAAGGTCCGGTCCCGCTGATTGAGCTGGCGGTCGACCTGCGCGAGCGTGCGCACCCGATCGGTGATCTCGCCCCGCAACTCCTCGGCGCGTTGGCGTGCCTGAGCAGGGTCCGCCTCGGCGGCAAGCTCCGCCGGCGAGGCCCAGGGCGAGCACGAGGCGAGATCGAACATCGCCGGCCGCCGGATCGCCGCCAAATTGTTCCGCGCCCGGGAGGCGAGCCTGCGGAGCTCGACCGGCTCGATCATCGGGTCGTCCAACTCTTCCCGCAGCACGAAGCCGCCGGGCAGGTGCGGCAGCAGCGCCTCGCGACTGAATCGACCATCCGCGCGGACCTCGCGTCGCGTCAGCTCCACATCAAGAATCTCGAGGCGATCACGCCACCACCGCTCCGGCACCGGTGCCACTCCAAAGTCTCCACGGCCGAGCAGCACGTCGAGCAGCGGCGTGGGGTCCACCGTGGCCTGCACGCTCACACCTCGCACATCGCGAAGCCGGCGGGCCGGAAGGCCCGCGACACTCGACTCGGCGACGTCGGGCAGCATCGACTCGAGCCCGGGCGTCGTGTCCACCATCGTCACCGGAAGACCACCCTCGAACACCCCGACGATCAGCCCCGTCGGCGCCGGAGCCTGGACCGTCGCAAACCGGCCGGCATCCTCGACGGTGCTGCCCGGCAGATTCAGGTCGATGGCGTCGAGCGCTCGATCGCCGTACCCGACCGCGAGTGTGTTGAGCGGTGGCGCCTCGGACGTGCTGGCCAGCAGCGCATCGGGCTCGGCCACCCGCGGAGCCGGGCCGGGCACCGCGAACGACGGCGGCGAACTCATCAACTGATCAAGCGTCCGAGCCTCCTGCGAGATCAACGGGCCGACCTCGCCGATGGGCACACTCCGCGAGTCCACGTCGATCCGAACCGGCGTCGCGAACTGCCACACGAACACGCCGACCAGTGCCACCCCTGCCAGGGTGAACAGCACCTTGTCCACGTGTCGCTCGTAGAACGGGATGCTCCTCTTGCTCACGCTCAGCCTCCTCGCCTTCTGCGGCGGCGGATGTTGTCAGGCTCTTCTTCTTCGGGCTCGGCCTCGGGTTCGGCCTCGGCCTCGGGCTCCGGCTCGGGCGGCGCGGGCACGCGCAGCTCGCGACGCACCGGCGGCGGCATCGACTCGGCGAGCCAGCTCCGCAGCCAGACCGTCTCCAGACGAAGCGATACCTGAGCCACCGGGTCGTTGCCGTAGACGTAGCCCTCCGGCAGATCCTCGAGCGGGTTGAACTGCTCGTAGCTCAGCCCCACCACCGTCGTGAAGTTCACCGACGAGAACCCCTCGATCACGCGGTTGAGTTTCCGCGGATCCGCGACCAACTCGACCTCGACCTGGTAAACGTCGTAGTACCCGTTCGTGGCATCCGGCCACCCCAAACGACCCGTGTGCGACGCCGAGAAGTCGAGCGACAGCGGCTGAGCCAGGTTGGGATTGATCGGCGGTGGTCCTCCCTCATCCTGGCCGTCCTCACGCCGGCCGCCTCGCCCTCCCCCGAAGCCAGTGCGCGCCTCCTGCTGCTCGGCCTCGGTCTCGGGCTTGAGCACATCGATCGAGAGCACGCGCTTGACCGGCGCTTGCTGCACGGGAGTCCAGTCGCCCTCCGGCCCGGCGTTGGCCTGGCTCACGCCGGCGATCACATCCTCATGCACCCAGGTGAGGAACTGCCACCACCACGCGGTCGCGAGGTTGGGCAGCTGACCGTCGGGCGGGACGACGAGGTCAACAAACATGTCCGGCGTGCCGTACGCGGTCAGCTCAGAGGCTCGGCTCTGGTACTGCTGCGTGCGGTACTCGGCGAGGCGGTCGGTGACGCGCTGCGTCGCACCACCCGTGCCGCGCCCCTGCGCGCGCATGGCCCGCAGGCGATCGTCCTCGTTGTCTCGTCGACGCTCGATCCGGCGAGCAAGATCCTCGGGGTCGGGTGGCGCACCGATGCGGGCGTCGGAGAGCATCTGACGGTGCCGTGCGCGCCACAGACCCGGCAGGCGATTCAGCTGCTCGACGCGGTCGTCCTCGCTCCGCGGCTCGGGGAACAAACGGTTCCACTGGCTGCCCAGCAGCATGTCCTTGTCCGCGCGGTTGCGCTCGAGCACCAAGTCGCGCACCCGCAGGCCGGCCTCGTTGTTCGCCTGCATGGTCGCGATCACTTCTTCGATGATGGTCTCGTGGGGCGCCCCCTCGAACTCCCACCCCGACCCGCCCGGCGTGGTCGGCGGGATGCTGTAGGTGACGGTGCTCGCCTGCTGGATCTCGCGAGTCTTGCTCGTCGCCTCGCTCTGCGCCCGTTCGAGCAGGTTGTTCACCTGGCTCGTGCTGAAAAAAAACAGCACGGGCGCCGCGATGATCCCGATCACCATCGCGATGAGCGAGATCAGGTTCTTCTTCAGAAATGTCACGATCGCGGCACCCATCAGCCCTGCCCTCCCTGAGATGCTTCACCACCCAGACGGTGCGCCGTCCGACCGATCGAGGCCGGCGCCGATTCGCGCAGCTGCACGACCCACGTCACCTCCCACCTCCGAACCGTTCGATCCGGACCGAACTTCGGCGTTGGTGCGGGCAGCGGCGCGAGACGATCCAGCTCCGACTCCCCGCCTGCTCCCCCGCCGCGACCCTCGCGACCGCGCCGTGCCGTCGGTTCGCCCTCGGCCTGCGCCGAGCGGACAACCGTCTGCCGCACCCGCTCGAATACCAGGTCTCCGTTGCCATCGGGGTGCGTGCCCGAGTCCTCCAGGATGACGTACGGCCGATCCCGCCGATCAAGGTTGGTGCGGAGCCACGTCAGCACCGTTCGCTCGATGAACGGCGGGTCGAAGGCGTGCGGGGTGTCGAGCGCGATGCGCACCCGCACCGCGCCGAACTCGCCAGCGGACGGGCCGCCCCCCCGGCGATCCCGCTCGCGGTCGCCACCGGTGTCGGCGAGCGAGGTGCCCGGCGCGAGGTACTCGGTCTCGAACGAGGCCACATCGAACGCTAGCACCGGACCCGCATCGCGCATCGCCGGTGACAGCTCGGCGCTCGCGAACGCGTTCATCTGGCCGATGTCTTCGAGCAACAGCCCGTACAGCGCCTTGCGGCCGAGCAGCAGATTCGCGTTCGCGATTACGAACTCGGGCTGATTCTCGCCCGCTTGCTGCTCCCACTCCCGCTGAAGCTCCTTCGCCCGAGACACCGCGCTGTTGATCTGGGAGTACTCGTTGAGCGGGCGATAGGCCTGCTGCGCCACAAAGCCGCGGTAGAACGAGAGGCCGCCCGCGACGAGCAGCATCGCCGCGGTCCCGACGAAAAACGGGGTCTTCCGCTTCCATGTCCGGTCGCGGAGCACATCGATCGGCATGAGATTCACACGGATCGGCACCATGCCAAGGCCCTGCAGAGCGAGCCCATAGGCGGTCGCGAGGTTGAGCGAGGCCGCCTCGAAATCCGCGCCGCGCGGCCCCTCGACGCTGAGCCGCCGGAACCCCTCCAGGCGATGCACACGGATCTTCAACTGCTGCTCGAGCAGCTTCCGCATGCCGAGCACCTTGAATGTGCTGCCCAAGCCGATCAGGCGCGTGAGCTTGGCGTCCGGGTGCGAGTCCTGGTAGTAGCCGAGCGACCGCTGAACATCCTGGATCAGGTCGCTCAGGACCGGCTGCAGCGCCTGGAACGCGTGTTTTTTGTACTTGCTGGTTTCGGCGGTCCGCTTGAGCTTCTCCGCCTTCACATACTCGAGCCGGAAGGCCTCGGCGAGGGCTTCCGTCAGCCGATGGCCGCCCAGCGGGAACGTCCGGATCCAGAGCCGCCCACCCTCGGCCACGATTAGATCCGTCGCGTGCGTGCCGACATCGAGGATGACCGTGCCCTCGGTCTCCTCGGTGAACGACAGGTCGTAGCTGATCGCGTTGAACGCCGACACCGGGCTCAGGTTCAGGTGCGTCGGATCGATGCCGGACTCGCCGAGGCTTGTCAGCAGCTCGCCGATCCGGGAGCGCGTCGCGGCGAAAATGCCGAGTTCGAGGTCCGGCGAGTCGTCATCCGCGAACACCTGGTGGTCCCACTCCACCTGCTCGATCGGGAACGGGATCTGCTGAACCGCCTCGTATTTGATGAGGTTCCCTACGTTCTTTCTGTCCTCAGGGGGGAGCTTCGCGAACCGGGCGAACCCCTGGTGGCCCGCGATCGACACCGCCACCTGGCTCCGGCGGATGTCGTCGCCGAACTCGTTCATCAAGGTGCCGAGCGACAGCTTGAGCACCTGCGACTGGTCGATCCCTGGGGTGCTCAACACCCGTTTGTGTGGGATGACCGCGAATTCCTCGAGCGCGACAGCGTCGTCGTCCACACGTTCGAGTTTGATGGCCTTGATTTCCCCAGCCCCGATGTCGAGGCCCCAGCAACTGTTTGATGAGGGCATGCAGTTGGCTCCCGGTGATCCCTCGCGGCACGCCGCCGTCCGAGGGCGGGACCCGTCCACGTGGGCCTGCCTCACCCCAGAGGACAGCGGTCGCGGACTGTACCGCCGCGCGTCGCCTGCCGTCCGATACGACCCGAACACCCTCGGAGTTGCCCGGATCGGACGATTGCCCCGTGATCGGGCCCAGACGCGCAGTAAACTGCAAGCTGTCCGCCGGTCCGCTGGGGTGCATCCCGAGCGTCGGCTTGAGTTTCGTCGTTCGGTCTCGGGTCAGCGTGGGTTGACGCCGCGGCCTCACCAGTTCCTTTCGTTGAAGCACAGCCATGCCCGAAGGTCTCGAGCCGGTCGACGCGCCACCGAGTGAGCCGCGCCCCGAGTCACCCGCCCCCGACGCGGAGCCGAACGACTCGACCACCGCCGCCACCGATCCGACGCCCCCGGCTCCCCCTGAGCCCGGGCCGGAAGCCACGCCGCAACTCACCGAGTCGGGATCCGGTGCGCCGGCTCCCTCGGCCGAGTCATCCACGAACGAGGCTCGGGCATCGGGCGTCGAGGACATTGATGCCGACGCTGGTGCGCCAAGGGCCGCAGCCCCGGTCACGGAACCCAAATCCGCACCGCCGATCGATCCCGCGCCGTCCTTCGACGCTGCGACCCTCGCCGCGATGGACGCCGCGATGACCGAGGCCACCGAGGTGCCGCCGGACGAGCCCGCACCCGTCTCGCCCCCGGCCGCACCATCGAGCGATGATCGGCCGCACCCCGGCGCCGCCGAGGCCGCCCAGGCCGCTGCAGCGCTCGAGGCCGAGAAACCGCGCGCCATCCGCGGGCCGCGGACCGTCCAGGGCGGCCGCGAGTACCGCAAGGGCATCGTGGTCTCGGTCGGGCCGGAGGACATCTTCGTTGAATTCGGGCCCAAGGAGCTCGGGGTCGTTCCGCGTGTTCAGTACAAGGACGCGGATGGCAACGAGCCCGACCTGCCGACGGTGGGCGCCGAGCTCGAGGTCGCCGTCAACAAGTTCGAGGCCAAGGAATCGCTCTACATCTGCTCGCGCCCGGGCCTTGTCCAAAAGGCCGAGTGGGAGCTGCTCGAGCCGGGGCAGGTCGTCGAGGCCCGGTGTACGGGAGTGAACAAGGGCGGGCTCGAGCTCGAGGTCGCGGGCCACCGCGCCTTCATGCCGGCGTCACAGGTCGATGTCCGCCGCATCGACGATCTGTCGATCTTCGTCGGCGAGAAGCTGCAGTGCCAGGTCCAGAAGATCGACCGGTTCGGCAAGGGCAACATCGTCCTCACGCGCCGCGACCTTGTGAAACAGGAGCTGGAGAAGAACAAAGCC
This sequence comes from Planctomycetota bacterium, assembly GCA_038747915.1. Taxonomy (GTDB): domain Bacteria; phylum Planctomycetota; class Phycisphaerae; order Phycisphaerales; family UBA1924; genus JBCDAP01. The sequence goes on from JBCDJJ010000111.1 coordinate 7,602, forward strand.
GAACTCCGCGAGAAGCTCAAGGAAGGCGAGAGCGTCCAGGGCGTGGTCAAGAAGCTCATGCCCTTCGGCGCGTTCGTCGATATCGGCGGCACCGACGCCCTGCTGCACATCGGCGATATGTCGCACGACCGCATCCGCAAGCCCGAGGATGTGGTCAAGGAGGGCGACACGCTCACCGTCAAGGTGCTGACCCTCGACTGGGAGAAGAACCGGCACGCGGTCGGCCTCAAGCAGCTCCAGGCCGACCCCTTCGAGACCGCGACCGCTGCGATCGAGGAGGGCGCCGAGGTCTCCGGCCGCATCACCAAGCTCATGGAGTTCGGGTGCTTCGTGGAGATCGCCCCGGGCACCGAGGGCCTCGTCCACATCTCCGAGCTCGACTGGAAGCGGGTGAACAAGGTCTCCGACGTTGTGCAGCCGAACCAGGTCGTGCAAGTCAAGGTCCTGAAGATCGACCCGACCGACCGCCGCATCTCGCTCAGCATCAAGCAGACGAAAGAGCCGCCCAAGGGCTCGGACGGCGGTGGCAAGGGCCGTGGCGGCGGCGGACGCGGCCGAGGCCGCGGCGAACGCGACGACCGCAGCCCCGACGAGATCCTCAAGGAAACTCCCCAGCTCCGCCGCATGCGCGAGAAGGCCAAGCAGCGCGAGCACGAGAAGCAAGAGAAGTCCAAAGCCAAAGCCACCGGAAAGTCAGGCGGCGGCCTGGGCGACCTCGGCGACTTTGGCGGGCTCGGGCTAGGTGACCTCAAGCTGTAGAACATCTTGAGTCGATCTGCCGCGGGTGCCACTGGTGGCTTGTCCACCAGTGCGAACGCAGAAATCCCGGAACACTGGCGGGCGAGCCGCCAGTGGCACCCAAGAACCAAGGCACACTACGCATCGACCGATCCAGTCGTGCGCCGACTGATCGCGTCCTAGTGCGTTCCAAGTCAATTCGTCGCGGGTGCCACTGGTGGCTTGCCCACCAGTGCGAAC
>JBCDJJ010000112.1:0-8561 GCA_038747915.1 Planctomycetota bacterium
GCCGGTCTCAGCGGTGGATCGACCGACTCCGCGACTTGGGTGCCACTGGCGGCTTGCCCGCCAGTGTTCAAGGGCTTTGGTGTTCGCACTGGTGGGCAAGCCACCAGTGGCACCCGCGACGAATTGACTTGGAACGCGCTAGCAGTTCGGGTGTTGACCGGATAGCGTGGCCGTCGACGGCGCGCAGGTGCGAATCTGGGTTGGTCTTGCGCGCCTCGGGCGGCTACTGTGATAAAACCCCACGCGCGCGGCCGAAGCCTCGCAGATCCGACTTCGAGCCGCCTCGGTGCAACCCGGCCCCGGTGAGTGGTCCGCCCGGGAGCCCATCGACCCTTCATCCGACCATGTCGCAAGCGCTTCCCGCCGAGACTCTTCAGGGCTACGTCCCTCCATCGGTCACGCAGTTCAGCGTGTTCCTCGATCAGGGTGTCGGGCGATTGTTGAAATTGCTGCAGATGTTCGAGTCGGATGACGCGGACTGTCAGTTGTGCGCGTTTAGCGTGCATGAGGCCTCGGACCACGCGGTGGTGCGCGTGTTGACCAATCACGCGTCGTCGGCCCGTGCCATTCTGCGTCGCAACGGGTTGCCCTTCGCCGAGCTCAATCTGCTGGTGGTGGAACTGGTGGGCGGGCTGACGCTCAGTCAGTTGTGCCTGCACCTGCTGCACGCCGAGCTTTCGATCCGGTTCGCCTACCCGGTGCTGCTCCGGCCGAACGGCACACCAACGGTCGCGATCGCGGTCGACGATCTCACCCTCGCGGGCCAGGTGCTCCGGCGGAAGGACTTCCGCCTACTCGGCGAGGGCGATCTGCCCAAGCCGGGCAGCTGCGACGACACGCGGCACTGAGTGCCATCTCTTGATGGGCGACACGGACGGCGCATCAAAAAGCCCCGCGTCGCGGGGCGTGATGGGTCGTGTGATGTCTGATCCGCTCGGTGTTAGCGGCGGCGACGGGTCGCCGCGAGACCGGCAACAGCCAGCACGCCAGCGGCGCCCGGAGTCGGGATCAGGGTGCCGTAGAGTTCAACGTTGTCGATCACGAGGAACTCGGAGTCGGTCGAGAACGACACCGCGAGTTCGAAGAAGACTTCGCCGGGCGTAGGGTTGGAAAAGTTCAGCGTGGTGGTTACGAAGCCCGGCTCGTCCGCGAGGCCGAACTCGAGACCGTTATCGCCCGTGATGAGCGACTGGCCACCCGAACCGACGACGCCCACCTCTTCGAGGGTGAACGCCAGGAAGTCCGAGTCCTCGTAGGTGGTGTCGTTCACAAAGATGTCGAACTGCAGGAAGATGTCCTGGAAGCCGGTGGTGTCGACCACGTCGAAGCGGATGTTGACTTCGCCCTCGTCGTCGGTATCGGCGATCTTGAAGCCCTGCGAGCCGCCGACGCCCTCACCGGTGACCACACCGATCTCCTGCGTGTCGGTCGTGCTGGTGCCGGCCGGGGAGTCACGCCCGAAGCCATCCCAGAACACATCCCACCCGAGCTGATCGGACGGGCCGTCGAAGGTGGTACCGACGGTGTTGAAAATGCCGTCGAAGGTGGTCGTGCCCAGCGGCGGGTTCACGATCACATTCGTCGGGTCGAGTGTCGACGAGTCGTACACGGTCGGGCCCGGGATCGGGCTCTGGCCGCCGTCAAAGTTATTGAACGCGAGCAGCGTCTGAGCGGATGCAGCGGTCGCCAAGCCCGCCACAGCCAGGAGTGAAGCAGCAAACTTCATGGTGCAGATTCCCCAACTATGTGTTTCCTCGGCGAGCCGACACCGGCCCACCTTGACTTATGGATTCAAACAGAGGCCGCTCCCTCTCCCACCCGAATCAGACGCAACCACAGCCGGACTCGCGCAACTGATCAGCAAGGTGTTCGATGATGCACAACCTCTACCGTTTCCACTCTGCGCCGCGCGGAACCGGAGTCAAGGGAATCCGGCCATGCAATTCGCGAAAGTGTAATCCACCGCCGATCCCGAGCGGTCGAACGCCAGATTTTTGAGCCCAGCCACCGTGCGAGCTCTACCGAAATGTCGCGATGTGCCGGTCGCATCGGGGCACAGATCCGTGCGACACCGGCAAGTGCCCGGGGCCCGTATCTCCTATCCAAACCGCCCTTTTACGTAATCTTCGGTGCGTTTTTCGGTCGGTTGATCGAAGAGCCGATCGGTCGGTCCGGTTTCGATCAACTCTCCCTCATAAAAGAAGGCGGTCTGATCAGAGACTCGCGCGGCTTGCTGCATGTTGTGCGTGACGATCACGATGGTGTAGTTTTCTCGGAGCTGGCCGATGAGTTCCTCGATCCGCCGGGTCGACTGCGGGTCCAGCGCCGAGCACGGCTCATCCATCAAAAGCACCTCGGGGGCTAGGGCGATCGCGCGGGCGATGCACAGCCGCTGCTGCTGACCGCCGGAGAGCCCGGTGGCCGAGTCACCCAGGCGGTCCTTGACCTCGTCCCACAACGCCGCGGCCCGCAGCGCCTGCTCGACCAACTCGTCGACCGCGGCGCGGCCGAGTCGGTAGTGCAGCCGCGGGCCGAAGGCCACATTGTCGCGGATCGACTTGGGGAACGGGTTGGGTCGCTGAAACACCATCCCGACGCGGCGGCGGAGGTCGACCGCGTCGGTACGTGGGGAGAGCAGGTTCTCCGCGTCGAGCTCGATCGTCCCGGTGGCGTACGCACCGTCGATGCGGTCGTTCATGCGGTTGAGCCACCGCAGGAACGTGGACTTGCCGCACCCCCACGGACCAAGGAGCGCCGTCACACGCCGTGTCGGGATGTCCAAGTTGATGGACTTCAGCGCCTGGAAGTCGGCGTACCAACAGTCGAGATCACGGATGCGGATGGCCACCGGCGGCGCGTCGGTCGCGGGCGATGTGATGGCGGGGGCGGTGGCGGTGGTCACGAGTGCGATCTCCGTTGGAGCCACTGCCGCAGGGCGACAGCGAAGGCGTTGAACGTGAGCAGAACACCGAGCAGTACGATGATGCCGCCCGCTGCGAGCGGCTTGAACCCCACCGCCTCGGGCCGCTTGGACCAGTCGTAAATCTGCAGCGGCATCGCCGAGAACTCGCTCATGAGGTTGGTGGGCGCGATCGTCACGAAGGTTGCGGCCCCGACCACGAGGATCGGCGCGGTCTCCCCGATCGCGCGGCTCATCGCCAGGATCGAGCCCGTCAGGATGCCCGGCAGCGCACCCGGAAGCACCGTGTGCCACACCGCCTGCCAACGCGTGGCACCGAGCGCCGCCGCACCCGCGCGGCGGGACTCGGGCACCGACCGGATCGCCTCCTGCGAGGCGATAATGACGATGGGCAGCACGACGAGCATCAGCGTGAGCCCGCCCGCGAGCACCGACGGACCCAGCGGGAGGCGGATGTAGACCGGCCAGTCCTCATCGCCCAGGGTGAACATGCGGTCGGGGTGATACGCGGTGATCGTGGCGGGGTCGATGGAAACCATCTCACCAGTGCGGTCGTCGCGGAGGCGGGGGGCATCGCCGTCGTAGCCCACGATCGAACCCGCGAGCCGCTCGCCCGAGTCGAGCGTGAACCGGTGGCGGCGGATAAACACCGCGTCCATCTGCCCGCGCCGATCGGCGATGCGCGAGCGCGGCACCTCGACGATCCCGTCGAGCACCGTCCGGAGCCGCTCGGTGGGCTCGGCCCCAAGATCCGCGTCCGGCGGGGCGCTCAGGGTGATGGTGATGGGACGGGATAGGAAGGGGTCCGAGCCGCCGATGTCGGTCTCGACGTCGAACGCATCGATGGCGATCTCGCCGAGTTCTGGCGCGCGCACGATGAACAGGAAGTCGTCGGTGAGCTCCATCGCGGCGTCGATCGACACGGTCTCGCCACCGGCGAGCTGTTCGACGATCGACGCGGGGAGCGCGCGGGCCTCGACCGGCACGCTGCCAAGCTCCGCGGTGAACGCGTCGACCGCGGGGAGCTCGCGGGGCAGCAGCTGACCGACGATCCGCTCGCCGTCGTCGGTCAGGATCTCCGTGAACCGTTCGTACTGGAGCGGCGATCCAAAGAGCCCGAACACACGCACGAACACGGTCAACCCGATCACGCCGTACACGATCGAGGGCACACCGGCGAGGTTGCGGATGTTGGTCTGGATGACGCCGTGCACCGGCCGCAGCGCCCCCGAGCGTGGACGGAACTCCTCCAGGAACAGGGCGGTAGCGACGCCGAGTGGGATCCCAGCGATCGCGCACACGACGAGGATCGCAATCGACCCGACGATGGGGTAGCCGAAGCCGGCGTCGCCCGGTGTGCTGGCGGGTCGGCCGGTGAGGAAATCGGCGTCGATCGCTCCGGCGCCCTGGGTGATGATCGACGCGAGGAGGACCGCGAGCGCCAGGATCGCGATGCTCGTCGCCCCCAGGCAGAGCGCAACGAAGGCACGGTCGACACGCCGGCGGGACTCCGGCGACCGCGTGTCGGCCTGGTCGAGGACGCGGCTCACTCGTAGGCCTCGCGATACCGCTTGAGCACCCAGTTGCCGACGAGCGTGAGCACGAGCGTCATCAGGAACAGCGTGAAGCCGATGGCGTACGACGAGTAGTACTCGACCGACCCGAACTCGGCGTCGCCGAGAAAGATCTGCACCATGTAGGCGGTCATGGTCTGCGAGCCCTCGTGGGGGCGGAAGACCCACTCACCCGCATCGGTCGGCCCGAAGGCCATCTGCGCGAGCCCGCCGGCAGCCAATGCCACGATCATCGTCTCGCCGACCGCCCGCGCAATCGCAAGCAGGAACGAGGCGATGATGCCCGAGAGCGCAGCGGGCACCACAACCCGCACCGACACATCAAACCTCGTCCCGCCCATGGCGAAGGCGCCGTCACGGAGTGAGCGGGGCACCGCGCGGAGCGCATCCTCGCTGAGCGAGCTCACCATCGGCAGGCACATGATGCCGACCGCGATACCCGCCGATGTTGAGTTGAAGTACCCGAAGGCCGGCTCGATCTGCTCGAACGGTGTCTGCGTGAACGGCACCTGCACCGCTTTACTGATCCATTGCAGCGCGGGCGTGATGACGGTCAGCGCAAAGAAGCCGTAGACCACCGTCGGGATGCCCGCGAGAAGCTCGAGGATGGGTTTGAGCGCCGCGCGCACCTTCGGGTGCGCGTACTCACTCAGAAACACCGCAACGATCAGACCGATCGGCAGCGCGACCATCGCCGCGATCAGTGCCACCATCATCGTGCCCGTGAGCAGCGGCCACACACCAAAGACCTGCTGGGCGCCCAGCAGCGGCGTCCACTCGAGACCCGTGATGAACTCGACGAAGGTCGCCGGCTCGTCGAGCCGGTGGCCGACCACACCGAAGAAGTGGAGCGTCTCGTAGGCCAGCACGCCGACGATCGCGATGGTGATCCCGATGGTAAACAGCCCGGAGGCGAACAGGAGACCGGTGAGCGTGGAGTCGCGGAGGCGCATGATGACCGCGCCGCGCTGTGGCGCTCGGTCGAGCAGCGCGGCGCACGAGAGGCTTGGATCGGTGGCGCCGGCGTCGGGCACGGTGCGGCCTCGTGCGCGTGGTTAGTTGAACTGTTCGCGGAGCGGTGGGTGAACGGTCTCGCTCTCGTCGTTCACGTAGGCCGTGCCGGTCTCCTGCAACATGAATCGCGAGCGGAAGGCCTGGCGGTAAATGGTGCGGGGCAGCTGCACGTAGTTGACCTCCTCCGCGATCCGTCCGCCGTTACGCATGTAGAACTCGACGAAGGCCCGGACCTCCGGACGCGCCGCGGACCGCGTGTTGACGTAGATGAACAGCGGCCGGGAGAACGGGGCGTACTCGCCCCGCTCGATGGTGTCGTGCGTCGGTGGGATGGGCTCGCCGCCCTCGTGCGAGATCGGGATGCTGCGGAGCTTGCCGCGGTTCTGGAAGTAGTACGCGCACCCGAAGAAGCCGAGGCCGCCCGGCGTGTTCGACACGCCGTTCACGAGCACGTTGTCGTCCTCGGACACGGTCACATCGTCGCGGATGGATCCGGTCTTGCCCGCGACGACTTCCTTGAAGTAGTCAAAGGTGCCCGAGTCGGTCCCGGGGATAAAGAGTTCGACCGGCGTGTCGGGCCACTCGGTGCGGATGTCGGACCACCGCTCTACCGTGGAACCCGCAAGGAAGATGTCCTTGAGCTCGTCGACGGTGAGGTCGGTACACCAGTGGTTGGACCGGCCGACCGCGATGGTCAGGCCGTCGAAAGCCACGGGAAGCTCGATGAACTCGACGCCGTTCGCCGCTGCGAGATCCACCTCGCTCGGCTTGATCGGCCGGGAGGCATTGGAGATGTCGGTCTCGCCCGCGACGAACTTCTTGAACCCGCCGCCGGTCCCCGTGACCGCGTTGGAGACGCGGACGCTGGGGTAGTCCTCCTGAAACTGGTCGGCGACCGCCATCGTGATGGGCCCGACCGTCGAGGACCCAGCGATGCGGATCTCGCCCTGGAGCGTGGCATCGCCCCGATCGGGCGCACCGAGCGAGACAGACGTGGCCACGCCCCCGAGGATGGTGGCAGCGATGGCGATGAGCGGATGCAGCAGGCGTCTCGCGGACATGTGTCGACCTCCATTGACGGGGCTTCAGCATACCGGCGGCCATGGCGGATCGGCGCGTCGATCCCGGCCCCCAGCGAAGCCAGGAACGAAAACACCCGCCGCAGCGTGGCGACGGGTGCTCGGGGTGGTGTGATCAATCGAATGGACCGGCCGTGGGGGCCGATTACCGGCTCACGGCGCGGGCACGAAGTCGTTCAGGCCGTCGGCCAGGTCGAAGGCGTCGACCACGCAGCTCAGGTTGTAGTCGCCGGCGCCGGGCACGAGGTCTGTGACCGCGGTGATCAGGGCCGCGATGTCGACCGCCGGGTCGACGGTGCCGTCGCGGTCGATGTCGAGTACGTCGAACGCCTTGAAGCGGAGGAAGGCAACGCCGACGAAGGCGCTGTCGTCGACATCGAAGGTGTCCGGCGTGGGGTCACCGGCATCGTCGAAGCTGACCGCAGCCGGCGTCGGTGTATTGAGTAGATCAATGAGGGTGTAGACGTAGCCGTCATCGCTCAGGCCGACCTGGAAGAAGGTCCGCGAGGCAAAGCGGACGGTTTCCATACCGGTGTAGTACGTCTCGGGTATGCCGTCGTTGTTGGCGTCGACTTCCACCTCCACGCCCTCGGTGAGCACGATGCGGGTGCTGTTGAGTACGAACGCGAAGGTACCGATAGTGCCGGGGTCCTGGTCGTCGACATCACCGACGAAGAGCACATCACCACGGCGGTTGCTGGCGATCTCGCCGATGGGGATCTGGCCGTCGGAGCCGAATCGCTGGAAGTCGCCAAGGAAGGTGCCCATCGCGTCGAAGGCCGGGAAGGTGTCGTCGGGGTCGTCCTCGGCAGCCACACGATCGGCATCGGTCCACAGGCGGTTGCTGCCGGGAATGACGGGGTCGTTCTCGCGGATGTGGATGGCGCCGTTCTTCAGGAGGATGCCGCCCTTGGGGTCTTCCAGCGTGCGGATGGTCGGGCTGTCGTCGGAGAGGAACACGGGGTCGCCGTTCTCGTCGAGCTGCTGGAAGGTCGGCGTGCGCTCGACCTTGGCGTACACATCGCCGATGGGCGTCATTCGGACGGTGGCGAGGTCGGTCACGGGCTCGCCGTCGACCATGTCACCCTGCCCGGTGACGATCGTCCCGTCGATCACGAGCTGATTGCCGCGGCTGACGCCCGCGCCGAGGGTGATGGTGGTCTCCGCGGCCCACCGGGTGCCCTTGAAGTCGGTCGACATGTTGCTGAAGCTTCTAAAGGTGCTCGAGCCGCCCTCGTACAGGTTGGGCAGCAGCGTGACGTTGCGCTCGCCGATCACCACGGGCTCCGCGCCGCCGAAGCCAAGAAAGGTCACCTGGTCGTTGGCGAAGTCCGAGACGTTGGTCTCGCCGCCGCGGTTCGCGATGCCGGTCCCATTGACGCCCGTGTCGAACACGATCGAGCCATCGTTGGCGATCGATCGCATGACAAAGTTGTCAATGAGATTGATGGGGTCGGTCGGGTCCGGAAGCACGCCATCGACGAGAAAGATCTCCGTTCGTCCGAGCACAACATCGGCGTTGAAGCCGGGGATCGTCGCAAAGTCGGTCAGCAGCTGGCCTTCGGCGGCGAAGCCGTCGACCGTCGTCGTCCCGAAGGCGGCCGCATCGCCGGTGATCACGCGTGAATCAAGCCGCTTGAGGGTGGAGAGGGCGTCGCGGGACGGATCGAGGAAGTCGCTCAGCCCGTCGATAACGAGGGTGAAAAAGCCGTTGTCGTTGATCGGCATGCCGCGGAAGCCGACATCGGCGATGCTGTCGCCGTCGGCGAGGTCACCGGGGCTGGAGAAGGTGAAAAAGGTGTCCTCGATCACATCGCGGCCGGTGAGGCCCTGGCCCGCGAGGAAGTAGTCGTTGTTGGTGACGTTGGATTCGGTGCGAAGGGTCCACCAGTTGCCACTCGGGCTGGTCTCGAGGTCATTGAGCCGGCCCGTGGCGACGCGGAGGTCGATGAGGCGGTTGCCCGACTCGTCGAA
>JBCDJJ010000113.1:0-8423 GCA_038747915.1 Planctomycetota bacterium
CGGCAGCGCCCGGCGGGGGGGCGCCGCCCACCACCAATCAGCAGACGGGCGGGCAGCAGCAGCCGTCCGGCGGGCAGGGGGGCGCCGGGCCGCAGCAGGGCGGCGGCGGGGCGACCGGCGACGGAGGCTCGCAGGGAGATCGTCGCCAGTCGGATGAGCAGGGCGCACCCGCGGGCATTCGACGATTCGGCCGGTTCGCCGATCACATGGCCCGGGCCGAGTGATGACGATATGAGGAGTACGCGATGAGCCAGATCAGCACCGACCCGGTCTTTCGTTTCAACACCGTGCCCGACTCGACAGCGGTAACCTCGAACGCGGACGACGCCTTCAATGAGCTGACCAGCGAAGAGTTCCTCGAGGTCATCTTCGCAGAGCTGACGAACCAGGATCCGCTTGCGCCGAACGACACGACGGCGTTGCTCGAGCAGATCTCGATGATCCGCTCGATCGAGTCGGACACGGATCTTGCTGAGCGGCTCGAGGGTGTGACCGAGGAGACCAGGCAGCTTGTAGAGAGTTTCGAGTTCATCACCGCGGGCTTGTCTCAGTTGACCGAGCTCTCGACCGCGGGCGCGCTGATCGGGCGTGAGGTGGTAACCGATCAGCGTCTGCTCAACGAGGATGGCACGCCGGTGCTGACCGAAGGGGGGCAGTCGATCTTTGTCGACGGTGTGGTGACCGCGATTCTGTTCCGCGATACCGGCCTGACGGCTCGGGTGGAGAACAGCGGGAGCGGCGTCGCGGCGGAGGTGCCGGTGCAGTCGATCATCCGGATCGGCGAGGCTGTGGCGGGTGAGGAGTGAGCGATCCGGCGACGGAGCTGCTTCGCCGGCTTGGATCGGGTGTGCGGCCGGTTGATGCGGGCTCGGGCTTTGGTCAGCTCGCGGATGGAGCCCCGCCGATCGACTTCGGCACGCTGCTCGCCGATGCGCGGCGTGGTGCGCTGCGGACAGGTCGTGCGGTTGAGTTTGCTGGGATGGATGAACCGTCGGATGCGGCGGTTCGACGGTCGCTCGCCGATGTGGTCGATACGGCCGAGGCAGCCGGCGTGCACACCCTGGCCGCGATCGTTGGGCCGCGTGTGATGCGTGTGCTGGTGGGAGATCGGCGTGTGACGGACGAGGTCGATGTGGCCGAGGGCACACGGCTCATCAGAGAGGTTGATGCGGTCGCGGTCGTCACCGACGACGGCACGATCGCGCAGGGGTGGTCGGTCGGGGCGCACGACGGGCCGGCGATCCGGCTTGGTGTGCCGACCAACAGATCTGTGCGCACCGCCGCGGGCTAAGCGACAGCATGGCACGCCCTTTGTGGTGTATCACAGCGATTCGACAGAGGAGCGACCGTTATGGCTTCAACAAGCGCGCTGTTCTCCGGCCTGACCGGTCTTACGACGAACTCTCGTCGCCTGGAGGTGATCGGTAACAACATCTCGAACGCCAATACGACGGCGTTCAAGAGCAACCGGCTGCAGTTCTCGGCGGCGTTCAACCGGACGTTTAGCCTGGGGACCTCGCCTTCGGGCACGACCGGCGGCACGAACCCGGGCCAGATCGGTCTCGGTGCTACGACCGCGGGCACGCAGCGCAACAACAACGAAGGGGCCATCAACTCCACCGGCGTCGCGACCGACCTCGCAATCGAGGGCAACGGGTACTTCATCGTCGACGATCAGGGGAGCCGGCGGTTCACCCGTGATGGTGCGTTCCAGCTCAACAGCGAGAACGAGCTGGTCACACTCTCGGGCGCGCGGGTGCAGGGCTTCGGTGTGGACGAGAACTTCGTGATCCAGGAGGGCAATCTCACCGATCTGAATATTCCGGTCGGCTCGCTCAGCATCGCGGAAGCGACCACGCGGGTCGTCATGGCCGGCAACCTGAATGTGCAGGAGGACCTGACCGGCGTGAACGCGCCTCAGGGCTCTCAGAACACGTTCGGGACGGTGCTTGAGTCAGCGCCGGGCGTGGCCGCGGTACCCGCGGACCTGCTGATCAACGTCGAGAATGGTGCGGGTGCGGCCCAGTTCGTCGCGGGTGACACGATCACGCTGAGCGGTGTGCGGCGCGGCAATAAGGACATCGAGCCCCAGTCCTTCACGGTTCAGGCCACGAGTACGGTGCAGGATCTGCTCAGCTTCTACCAGGGGGCGATGGGCATCGTGGAGAACGCCGGCTTCGATCCCGCGGCGGATGCTGCTCTCATCGGCACCGTAAACCAAGACGGTGGCGTTATCATCAACGGCGCGGGCAACATCGTCGTCACCGGCAACCCGGGGACGTTCAACGAACTCGACTTCACGAATGCCTCGGTCTCCAGCACCGGCGCGTACACCGCCGGGGCGGTGACCGAGAACCGGTCCGCCCAGGGCGAATCTATCCGGCACACGGTGACCGTGTTCGATTCGGTTGGAACCGCGATCAGTGTCGATGTCACCCTCGCGATCGCCGGTGAAGACGGCACGGGGCACTACGCCCGCGTGTTCCTCCACAGCCCTCGGGATCGTGACGTGGGCGACCTCGACGTGAGTGATGCGCTCGAAGTCGGTGCGCCGACCATCCCCGCGGACGGCACCACGGTTGGGTTCTCCGCCTACGCGCCGCTGGTGCGGTTCGATAACGACGGACAGATCGATCCGACGCGAAACTCGTTCGGAGTTGAGATCGACCTGAACGCGACGGGTGCGGCCGATCCGCTCGCGTTCATCATCGAGTTCGACCGGGACGGCGACGTCGTTACCGGCTTCGCCGATGGGTCGGAGGATTCGACCCTTCGGGCGACGAGTGTCGATGGGTTGGAGTTTGGTGTGCTGGAAGAGTTTGCGGTCCAGAACGACGGTCTGATCCGCGGGTTCTTTACCAATGGCCAGGTGCGCGACATCGGGCAGGTGATGATCGCGACGTTCCAGAACGACGAGGGACTCGTGGATGTGGGCGGGAACCTCTACCGCGAGGGGCCGAACTCGGGCACCGCACAGGTGCTGAGGCCGACCACGCAGGGTTCGGGTTCGATCGTTGGTGGGGCACTCGAGCTGAGCAACGTCGACCTGAGCCAGGAGTTCATCAACATGATCCTCACGAGCACGGGGTACAACGCCTCGAGCCGTGTGATCACCACGAGCGACACGCTGCTGCAGACTCTGATCTCGCTCGCACGATGAGCTGATCGGATGGTGATCGGTGTGTTGAGACTCGATCCCCTGGGGATCTGGCTTCAGTCGCGCCCGTGACGCTCCGATAAGCCATCCATGATCCGAGTCACGCGACTGAACGGCAGCGAGTTCGTGCTGAACGCAGATCTGATCCGGACGGTCGAGGCGCGTCCGGACACGACCATCAAGCTGGTGAATGGTGACTCGTTCGTGGTGCGCGAGCCGGTGGACGAGATCGTCGACCGCGCGGTGGAGTACGGGCGGTCGCTGCGCACGCTCCTTGGCCCGGCCTGACCGGGCCATCGCGCGGTTATCGGATTGGCGATTCACACGACTCGATGTCGCTCGCGCGAGCCGCGTGAACCGCCGGTCTGGAAGCGCCGATGACCTCAGCGGGTTCGCCTTCGATCACCGGAGTGATGCTTCGCGATGACCACCATCATCGGACTGATCATTGGGACCGTGTTGATCCTCGTGGCCATGCTGCTGGGCGGGTCGATCGGCGCGTACATCGATCCGATCTCGATGATTATCGTGTTGGGCGGGACCGTGGCGGCGCTGTTCACGAGCTTCCCGCTCCCGACGCTGCTGTCGCTGCCCAAGGTGATGAAGAAGACGTTGGGCAAGCTCTCGTCCACGCCCCAGCAGCTGCTCCAGCAGATGGTCGGCTTTGCCGAGGTCGCCCGTCGCGACGGCATCCTCGCGCTCGAGGGCCTGTCCGACGAGATGGAGGACCCGCTGCTGCTGAACGGCATCAAGATGGCGGTGGACGGCGTCGACCCCGAGCTGATCGAGGCGATCATGGAGGCCGACATCGAGAACATGCTGGTTCGCCACGAGGCGGGCAAGGGGATGTTCGATGCGGGTGGGCGATTCGCGCCCGCGTTCGGGATGATCGGGACGCTGATCGGTCTCGTCGCGATGCTCGCGAACATGGAGGACCCGTCGGCGATCGGCGCGGGCATGGCCGCGGCGTTGCTTACGACGCTCTACGGATCGATCGTCGCAAACGTGATCTTCCTTCCGATGGCCGACAAGCTCAACCTTCAGAACGAGGAGGAGCTGCTCCTCAAGACCATCATTTTGAAGGGCGTGATGTCGATCCAGGCGGGTGACAACCCGCGTGTTGTCGAGCAGAAGCTCAAGACCTTCCTCCCGCCGTCGGCCCGAGTGGACGGTGAGGAGCTCGCGCAGGCGGCCTGATCGGTCGGGGAGGCTCGACGTGGCTCGACGGCAGAAGAAAGCAGGGCCGGGTGTTCCGGAGTGGGTCGTCACCTTCGGTGACATGATGTCTCTGCTGCTGTGCTTCTTCATCCTTCTCGCGGCGTTCAGCGAGCTCAAGCGGGAGGTCGAGTATCAGCGGGTGCTGACCGCGGTGAAGGAGGCGTTCGGCTACTCCGGCGGTGTTGGTGTGATGCCGACCGACGACCCACCGACGCGATCGATGATCGAGCTGCTCGAATCGGTCGCGCAGCAGGAGCTCAAGGAGAGCAAGGTCAGCCATTCGCCGGAGCAGGGCATCACCGGTCGGCGCACCAAGGTGAGCAAGGTGCCCGAGGGCACGATGTTCACCATCGGTGGGCACCTTACCTTCGAGCCCGGTTCGGCAGAACTCCGCGAGACCGCGAAGGACGAGCTGATCAAGGTGGCGAACCTACTGCGCGGGCGGAACAACAAGATCGCGGTCCGCGGTCACGCCGCCAAGAAGCTGCTGCCGGCGGACTCACCGTTCTCGGACCTGGTGGACTTGTCGTACTTCCGCGGCAAGGCGGTGGCCGACTTCCTGATCGAGGAAGGTGGGCTTGAGCAGCGTGTGGTGTTCATCGAAGCGCGCGGGACGTCCGAACCGCTCAACCCGAGACAGTTCACGCCCGAAGCACAGACACAGAACCGTCGTGTTGAGGTGATCATGACCGAGATCATGGTCGGTGATGTGAACCGCGACGCCGACCTCTCGAGCGAGTCGGCCGCGCGCGGGCTGGCCACACCCTTCTGAGCACGCCGACGGAGCAGGAGTCGACGCATGGCCGACGAGCAAGCGGAACAGCAGCAGTCACAGCAGGACGCCGAGGCTCCGGCGAAGAAGGGGGGCCTGCCGGTCAAGACGCTCATCCTCGTGGCCGGGATCCTGCTCGCCGAGGCGGGCTTGATCGTGGGCGTGATGATGTTCATCGGCAATCCGTCGCAGGTGCAGGGCCTCGACGTGGAGGGCGAGATCGACCCGGGCGACGAGCTGCTCGAGTTGCCCGTGCTGCACGAGAAGTTCACGAACACCTCGACCGGCCGCGTATGGATCTGGGACACCGAGGTGATGGTGGTCGTCCAGAAGCGGCACGAGGAGCGGGTCAAGGAGCGGCTCGAGCAGCACAACGCGACGACTCGCACGGGCATCGGCGAGATCATCGCTGCGGCGAATCACCAGTTCTTCAACGAGCCCGGCCGTCCGACCATCACGCGGCAGATGACCGAGTACATGCAGCGGCTGATCGGTCGGGACGAGGCGACCGGCGAGGAGATCGTGCAGCGGGCGCTGATCCCGTCATGCACGGGTTTCCCCACGGACTATTGATCGAGCGGCACAAGTTGCGCACGCTCGGCGCAGCGGTGCGCAGCTCGTGCTCGAGGTTCGAGCGAAAGATGCACATGTCGCGCCGGAAGGGCCGATAGCCCGCACGCGGCGGAGGATCGCCGCATGCAATCGGAGGCTAGGATGGCCGATCAGGAACCGAACGACGCTGCCGAAAACGATGCCGATACCGGCGAGACCACCGAGTCGCCAGACACCGGCGACGCCGAGCAGCCGGACGACTCGTCGGATGCCGCGGACACGGCGGAGGATGCGATCGCGGCGGCAGCGGCTGCGGTCGACGATGTGAACGAGCATGCCGACGCGGGCGGCGAGGCCGAGGCCGAGGCCGCCGAAGCGGCATCCGGCGAGCATGCGTCTCTGCTGGACGCGGTGAGCGCGGCGATCAACGCGGTCAACTCGGGCGAGGAGTTGCCGGCTCCCCAGGCGGCGGCGGCCGAGGCGGCCCAGGAGATCCTCGAGGGTGAGGCGATGTCGATGCCCGACTTCGCGGGCGCCATCGCCAGCGGCGAGCTGCCCGGCGGGCTCGGGCTGCTCGGCGATGTCAACCTCAGACTCAAGGTCGAGCTCGGGCGCACACGGATGCACGTGGAGGATGTGCTCAAGCTCGGTGAGGGGTCGGTGGTCGAGCTCGACAAGCTCGCCGGCGACCCGGTGGATATCTACGTGAACGATCGCCCCGTCGCGCGCGGCGAGGTGCTCGTGCTGAACGACAGTTTCTGCGTGCGTATCAACGAGATCATCACGCAGGCGACCGGTGAGGCCGCAGCGTAAGGACGGCTGCGGAGGCACACACGCGCACGCGATGGGTATCGAGCGGCGGAGCACGCTCGGGTGAGGCTCAGGATGAGGCCGACAACGAACCAAGTGACGACAGCGGCCGCGGTCGCACTCTTCATCGGTGCTGCGAGCGGGGCCGACACGGTCAACGCCTTCCAGACCGGCACGGATGAGGCGCTCGGGGTGGAGACACTCGAGGCGATACCCGCGCCGGTCCAAGGGCATGCAAGCCGGGCCGGTGGCGGTGGAGGGGATGTACCGCCGGTTGCGAGTGCGCTTCGTTCGATGGCACCGCCCGAGACGGAATCGCGCCCCCTCGGGCCCGCTGGGGCATCGCCGAGCGATCGCATGGGCATCGAGCTCAGCCAGAGCGCGGACGAGTCGTCGTCATCAGCCGAGGACTGGGGGGGCTGGGCTCGTACCGTGGGAGCGCTCGCGATTGTCCTCGGGCTGATCTTCGGGATGAAGCTGGTGCTGCAGCGGTCAGCGGGCGCGATCGGTGGCCTAAGGAACAGCCTGGGGGCCGGGGGGCGAGCACCGTCGGGTGTGGTGTTCGTGCTTGGTCGCTACCCGATCGCGCGCGGTCACTCCCTGGTGCTGATGAAGGTCGATCGCCGCGTGCTCGTGCTCGACCAATCCTCGAGCGGGTTCCGCACGCTCACCGAGATCGTTGATGCCGAAGAGGTGGCCTCGATTCTCGTCAAAACGCGCGACGAGGAGGGTGAGAGCATGGCCAGCAAGTTCGGTGAGATGCTCCGCTCGGTCGAGCGTGACCCCTCGTTCGGTGAGGCCAATGACTCGCCTCGGTCGGTCCGGCGTGCGATGTCGTTCGAGCAGGATGCGCCAGGCGCGTTCGACACCCCTCCCATGGATGCCGACGAGGCGGCGCGCGCGAAGCTTGAGTCGCAGCTGCGCCGTATTCGAGGGCTGACCGCATGATCGTCTCGCGTGGGTTCATGGCGATCGTCAGTGTGGTGCTCGCCGCGGCGGTGCTCGTTGCTGGTGGGGCGCGCGCACAGATCACGACCCTCCCGGCACCCGATCCGGTCGATCCGCGGGCAGCGGGTCCGGGGTCGGTCGAACCGGCACCTCCCTCCGTCGACGACCCACTCCCCCCGACGCCGATCGGGATGATCGAGGATGCAGCGTCGGCGCTGCCTGGCTTCGAGAACGGTCTGAGCGGCGCGATGAACGTGCTCGTCCTGCTCACGGTGCTGACGCTCGTGCCGTCGATCATGGTGATGACGACGTGCTTCGTTCGATTCCTGATCGTGCTCGGGCTCCTGCGTCAGGCGCTCGGTACCGGCACCATGCCACCGGCCCAGGTGATCACGGCGCTCAGCCTGTTCATGACGATGCTGGTGATGGCGCCGACATTCGAGCGGATCCATCAAGAGGCCATCTTGCCCTACGAGCGCGGCGAGATCACCAATCAGCTCGAGATGTGGAACCAGGCGAAGCAGCCGCTGCGCGACTTCATGTTCGCGCAGATCGAGGCGGCGGATAACTGGTCCAGCGTCTACATGATCCTGAACTACAAGGGGGTCGACACATCCGAGCCCGAGCAGCTCACCCGGGCCGATGTCGACACGTTGTCGCTCATCCCGGCGTACATGCTGAGCGAGCTGAAGATCGCCTTCTTGATGGGTTTCCGAGTGTACCTGCCGTTCCTGATCATCGACATGGTAATCGCGTCGGTGCTGATCTCGATGAGCATGATGATGCTCCCGCCGGTGCTGATCTCGCTGCCGTTCAAGCTGCTGATGTTCGTGCTGGTGGATGGGTGGATGCTGGTGGTGGGCAACCTGATGGCGAGCGTCAGTGTGGCTGGCGGTCCGGGTGGGACCGGTGTGATCTCGAATCTTGTGGGTGGGTAGCGGGTGTGCGCCCGGCCACACGGCTCAA
>JBCDJJ010000114.1:0-8224 GCA_038747915.1 Planctomycetota bacterium
ATATATACGAACTCCAACAAAGAGAAAAATTGGTTTAGAGCGATTTAATGCGATAGCAAGTGCTGCTGGCATCGCTGAAGTTGACAGACGAAATGTCGTCGAAATTACTCTTCCGAAGGATGATCCTAAACTAAATAAAATAAAAAGTATTTTACATGAGAACGGCCTGTCTCCATGGCGAGGCACGGGTCGACATGATCGCGCTTCGCAATATGACTGCATACTGCGTCGGGAATGGAGTATCCAGGATCTCAATGCTGCCTCACTACTCCGCTGCCTTGGTGGTGAGCGTGGCTTCTGCTACGCGTCGGCGCGGGATCCGGCCGGGGTGGTTGTGATGCCGATCCTCGCGGGCGTCACGCCGCTTCGTGAGGACCGTGCGATCTTTGCCTCGATCCCCCGATGGATGTTTGCCGATGCCGCGTTGTGCGAGGTGCTGGAGTCCGGTGGCCTCACCGGGCTGGTATTCGAGGGCACGCGAGCGGTCAGGAGCGAGGACAAGGATCAGGCCCAGCGGGATCTCGAGGTTCCGAGCGTGCCCGGTGAGATCTGGAAGCGGCTCGATAGCTCGATCGAGCTGCCTCCTGTCTCGCCGTCGAATCCGAAGCTCAACATCAAGCGTGAGCCCGCTGCACGAGGTGATCGAGAGCGGGTATTGGTGCTCGATGCCGAGAACCCGGACATCAAGAACCCTCAGCTGCGCTATCTGCGGAGTGAGCTCGATGCCGTGCCGGAGTTCGATGTGGCCAAGATGTACGAGGCGTTCGGTCTCGGGCAAGAACTCATCGTCTCGCAGCGTTTCCGGCAGGTCTGCCTCGAGCATCAGATCGATTGTGTGTTCGAGCCGGTGATGATCGAGGAGGACAGGTGATGGAGTGGGGGTCGAACGGACGGTGAGCACTGCGATGAGTTGATCGTCTAGCAATGTATCGCATTGGTCTGATTGAATAAGCACGCGCTATAACTTTCTCCGGCTACTGCATCCCTGGCTATGTCAGGCATACTGTATTCTCTGCTGTGCAAAGCACAGCCTACTTTGTCATCGCGTACTGGAGTCTGCTCATGGACGGGCAACGCGAGTCGCGAACCGTCGTCAAGATGCGCACCGATCCGGACACGGATCCGGTTGGCGCTCGCGAGATCCACCTGAACGCGGTCGCGGGCGGGATCTACAGCGGTGCGATGCAGCACCGCTTCCGACGCATGTTCCAGGGCTTCGACCTCACGCCCTCGGCGATGGTGTACGCGCAGGACATGATCGAGCGGATGGCACCGCGGGATCCCATGGAGGAGATGCTCGTCGTACAGGCTCTCATGGCCCATGCACGGGTGTTGCACCTGACCGACCTCGCGAATCGACAGGAGCGGTTGGAGAACCTCCGGACGGTTCACGAGTACGCCGACCGCGCGAGCAACACCTTCCGCCGGCTGATGTGTGCCCTCGCCGACTATCGCAAGCCGCCGCGCGGTGGTGATTCGTTCACAGCGATCAAGCAGGCGAACATCGCGGGTCAACAAGTCGTGATGAACGCCGAGAACTCAGGTGCAAACGCAACGAACGAACAAGGATCGAGCGATGCCGCCAGCGCCCCACCCGAGCCCCAAGCCTCCCAGGCGGCCCTACCGACTGAGCCCGGAGGGGCTGGCGTCGCTGCGGGCCTCAGCGGCGCGGAACACGCCGTGGACACGGTCGACCGGGCCGAGGACCGGTGAGGGCAAGGCGCGGAGCCGGATGAACGCGATGCGCCACGGTGAGCGATCAGCAGAAGCGATCGAGGCGCGGGCGATGCGTGCGGGTCTGCTACGGCGGCTTCGCGAGCACGAGACAGAGCGGCGCAAGGCAGCAGCGTGCGTCGAAACGCAGGATCATGCGGATTGACAAGGCCCGATCAATACTCTAACATTACGGTCTGATCATCTGATCGGGTCGATGTGAGAGGGCGATGGCTTGTGACCCGGTCCGGCTTCGGAGGAAGGTCATGGCATTCTCGCGCACGCCGGGCTCTGATCCTCGCGCCGAACTCGTGTCTCGTGCCTTGAGGCAGGCCCGTGCGGAACCGGAGGCGTTCGCGTCCGGTGCCGCGGTGCTCGCTGAGCGGCTCGACGTGGTGCTCCGCATCGAGGCCCGCGACGACCGGGCGTCGGGAGGTCCACTCGAATGGGACACGGATCCCGTTCAGCGGAGCTACCGCGGTCTGTGCCGGGTGATTGAAGCGGTGACCGCTTCAGGTGTGACGGCACAGCGGAGCGCCACGCCGCTCGGGAGCCTCATCAACTTCGACGCGGGCCACGAGGATCCCGGGGTTGATCGCGTCGCGAAGGCGAGGGTGTTCGTCATCGCCTTCGTGGTGTGCGCGAGCGAGGAGATACCGGCGACCGTGCGCGAGTCGCTGCGTGACTATGCGTCGGTGCCGTGGTTCCCGGAGCTCGAGAGTGATCATCCGGGGATCGGGCGGGTGATGCTGAACTGGGGATGTCGTGTCGATGACTGGGGTGAGCCCTCCGACCCATCGCCGCGGGTGCTCGACCGGGTCGAGGCCGCACTCGACGTGCTCGGTGACGGTGCGCCGGTGGGCGATGCCGAGGCTGCTCTCGCGACGTGGCCGGTGCACGACCCGGAGCGTGCACGACGGGCACGGATGATCCGTCACGGCATCCGTGAGACGCACACTCGCCGCCTTGTCGACCTGGCGCTCCGGCTTGCGCGGGAGATGGATGACCGATCGTTCTTCGAACTCCTCCGGCGAGCACGCGAGTCGCAACGCCCGCGCCGCCGATCCGCGCAGTCTCGGTTCGACGCGACACCGCAGGCAGACGGTGGATTGTCGCCGGGATACGTCATCAGCACGTGGAGCGGTGAGGATCCTGTCTTGTCCTTCGGCGGCGCGGATCTCGAACTCTGCGATCGGGCTGGACAGACCCAAACGATCCCGGTGCTGCTCGATGCGGTGACGTGCCGCGATAACACGCTCAAGGCCGAATCGAGGGCGTGGATCGAGCCGCGGCGCGATGAAGCCCGAGCGGCCTTGGTTGAGGTCCTCACCGATTTCCGGGCTTGGCTTTCCGAGCCCGACCGGCAGCCGTGGGGGGTCTCGCCGGTCGAGCCGCACAAGACGGTTCCCGTTGAACTCAAGGTGCGTTCGGTGCCGCCCGGTGGCCCCCCGGTCCGCAAGGTGAACGGCTGGACGCGGGCCGAGCTCTGCGAGCACGCGAGCATCAGCGCGAGCACCTTCGACACCATCCGAAAAGACGCCAAGGTCGCGTCCGCGTCCCGCGGTGGTGGCGGAGCACAGCGTCGCTTCTCGCCGGCGCAGCTCGACAGATTCATCGCCGTGGTCGAGGAGGGCTCGTTCCACAAAGCCGGCGATATCACCGCGCAGTGGCGTGAATTGCTGGCCGAGTGCGTGCCAGCGAATCACAAATGAATCCCAAGTTGGGATTCGAATCACAAGTTGAATCCCAACTTGGTGTCTGGCACTTCCGCTTCCTCCCAGTGTCACGAATCATGGGGCCATGCATGTCTCACCTGAACTCGTGACGCTCGATCAGCTGGCCCGGCGGTTGCCAGTCTCGAAGCGTTGGCTCCACCGGGAGGCGCGGGCCGGGCGCATCCCCTCGCTCATGGCTGGGAAACGCCGGCTCTTCAACGTGGATGCGGTGCGATCCGCGATCGCCGCGCGAGCCGCCCAGGCCGAAGGGGGTGCCGCGTGAGTCCCCCTCCCTCCGAA
Source organism: Planctomycetota bacterium (assembly GCA_038747915.1). Lineage (GTDB taxonomy): Bacteria > Planctomycetota > Phycisphaerae > Phycisphaerales > UBA1924 > JBCDAP01. The sequence continues at coordinate 3,729 of JBCDJJ010000114.1, forward strand.
ACCCCCTCCCAGGTCGCACGCGAGCAGGACGCGGTCAACGAACGCCCCGAGCAAACGTGCCTGCTCGTGGACGCGCGGGCCGCAGCGGCGATGCTCGCCATCGGCGCACGCACGCTGTGGTCGTTGACGAAGTGCGACGCGGTCCCGTCGCGCCGCATCGGCCGGGCGGTCCGCTACTGCCCAACGGAGCTGCGGGCGTGGATCGGTGCGGGGTGTCCGACCGAGCCAGGGTCGGCGGCATCGGTGCGGAAGGGGGTGATCCAGTGAAGAGCCTGATCGCGTGGAAGCGTGAGTACGCGCGTCGGTGGCAGTCGCTCTCGGGCGCCGAGCTCGACGCGTTGATCGCGGAGGCCGAGTCGTGCTGCGACTTCAGGCGGGCGTACGCGGGTCGTGTCGAGCAGCAGCGCCGGCGCGAGGTGGTTCTCGGTGCACGGGATGCGGCGCGGCTCGCCGATCCATTTGGCGAGGGGGCGTGACATGAGTCGGCTCCCGACGATTGACCCTGTCTCGCCCGAGGATCGCGCCGCGATGCTGGGCGAGTACGAGACTATGGGTGCATGGGACTGTGTGGATGGGGCCGCGGGTTCGCCGAGCCCGCCGGATGACCAAGGCACGTCGAGCGATGCGCCCGTGCATGCCCCGAAGCTGCTCTGCATGGCGGATGTCGAGCCCGCGGAGATCGCGTGGCTCTGGCGCGGCCGGATCCCGCTCGGCCGGCTCACGCTCCTTGTTGGGCGGCCGGGTGAGGGCAAGTCGTTCCTGACGGCCTACCTCGCAGCGACGGTGAGCCAGGGTCGGGCGTGGGTGGACAGGAATCCGTGCCAGCGTGGTTCGGTGATTCTGTGCAGTGCCGAGGATGATCCGAAGGACACGATCGCACCTCGGCTGATCGCCCACGATGCTGATCGCAGCCGGGTGCACCTGCTCGCGGGTGTGATGTCGCGGGATCACCGCGGCGACCCCGTGGAGCGTGTGTTCACACTGGACGATCTCGTCACGCTTCGTCACACGCTCGACCGCGTGCCGGACTGCAAGCTGATCGTGATCGATCCGATCGGTTCATACCTCGGCGGCGGCGCCGACGCGCACCGCGACAACGAAGTGCGGAGTGTGCTCGCGCCGGTGTGTCACCTCGCTGCGGCGCGTGGCGCTGCCGTGCTCGTGGTCGCGCACGCTCGCAAAGCGGCCGCGCCCTACGCCGATGATCTTGTGCTGGGCAGCCGGGCGTTTACGGGGATCGCTCGGTCTGTGCTGCACCTGGTCACCGATCCACAAGACGAGAAGCGTCGCCGTCGTCTGCTTCTGACCGGCAAAAACAACCTTGCCGAGCGACTACCCGGCTTCGCGTTCGAGATCGGCCCGGGGGATGTGGAGGACCGGCCGTGTGTGTGCTGGCACGAGGGGGAGGTGAATCTCACCGCTGATGACGCGGTGAACATGGATGCGGAGGGCGACTCTGACCGGCGGACGCAGCACGACGAGGCGGTGTCATGGCTCCGCAAGGCACTCGTCGATGGCCCAAAGCTCGGCAAGGCACTGAAAGAGGACGCAAGGGAAGGCGAAGGCATCTCGTGGCGCACACTCGAACGGGCGAAGAAGACACTGAGCGTCGAGGCGTTCCGGCCAGAGAACCCCGGCCCGTGGTACTGGCGGCTGCCCGATCCGAGTGCACCCCGCCAAGGCCCCGGAGATTGGCGGGGTGGCGGCCTGGCGGTGTGCCCTGGCGGCCCAGAATCGCAGGATGATTCATGATCGAGACGAAGCAGACCGCCACACCGCCAGACCGCCAGTGTTTGAAAGGGTGGCGATCTGGCGAGTGGTTCAAGCGGTCGGTGGACTACCTTGGCGTTGAGATCGCGCTCCGTCCCACGCGCGGCGCGAGAAAGGTTGACTGATGGCACGCGAGAAGAAGACCACCAAACGCGGCAATGGCTCGGGTTCGCTGTTCAAGCGGTCGAATAGCGACAACTGGTACGCGAGCTGGTACGACGGCCAAGGCAAGCGGAAGGAACGCTCCACCCGCACGACCAGCCGTGCCGACGCCGAGCGGATTATGCGCAAGTGGGTCGAGCGGGTTGCCCTCGAACGCGAAGGCCTCGTCAAGCCAGAAGGCGGTACGGAACTCGATGGTCATGCACTGGCGAGCATCGCCTCGCATCTCGATGCATTCAATAGCTCAAAGCGAGCCGAGGGGCGCACAGATCGTCATATCGCAGAGACACGGAAGATGATCGAGGAAATCGCGGATGGGTGTGGTTGGAAGGACCTCCGTGACATCACCCCCGATGCTCTTGAGCGATACGTCGGTCGGAGGCGTGCTCCTGACGACCAATCAACGAAGCCCTGGACACCGCGTACTGCCCACAAGTGCATCACCGCGCTCCGCACCTTCACCCGCTGGTGCGTGAGCGATGGTCGGCTCGCAGCGGACCCGATCGCCCGCGTCAAGAAGCCCGCACCCACGCGTCAGCGCGAGCGTCGTTTCCTGACGGTTGAAGAGTGGCGTTGGCTCAAGGCAACCACGGAGGGTGGCACTGAGCGGATGGGCATGCCTGGTCAGGTCCGTCGGTTGCTCTACGAACTGGCCATTCAGACTGGCCTTCGCTCCAGCGAACTGCGCGGCCTGACTCGCTCATCGCTGTTGCTCGACGCCGACACGCCGTACGTCATGCTTGAAGCGCGACAGACCAAGAACCGAAAAGCTACGCGGCAGTACATCCGCCCAGAGCTCGCCAGGGAACTCGCTGCGCACGTTGTACGGTTGTTGCCCGGCTCGCCGGTGTTTTCGATGCCTCGTCGCGAGCATGTGGCCACGATGCTGCGAGCCGACTTGCGAGTAGCGCGTGGCGCGTGGCTCGAAGCAGTGGGGGAGAACGCGTCCGAGCGAGTCGAGCGAGAGGCGTCAGACTTCCTCCGAGATCAGGATCACGATGGGCGCGTGCTCGACTTCCACGCGCTGCGTCACACCTGCGGTGCGTGGGCAGCGATCGGGGGCGCGAGCCCCAAGGCGATCCAGACCCTGATGCGTCACTCGACCATCACGCTCACGCTGGACACCTACGGGCATCTCTTGCCCGACGAAGCAGCGGGGACCGTGGCACGCATGCCCGTCGCTGAGCCGATCGCGCTTCGGCTCACGGGCACCGATGATGGCCAGGCTCAAGACCTCCGTTCGTTGGGCAGCCTCCCCGCAACCAGCCCCGCAATAGCAGCGCGACCCGGAGCCACTCAACACGACGCAACGCGATGGTCCAGAGACGAAATCGGCCCTGGCGTGGTGCCAGAGCCGTTTCATAAGCGAGGCGGACGGGACTCGAACCCGCAACCACCGGAGCGACAGTCCGGGACTCTAACCAATTGAGCTACCGCCCCGACGCGGGACCAAGGCCCCGGCCAGATGGGCAAGAGTAGCCAGAGCCCATCGGGTGTCAAGCGGGAGCGATCACCGGGTTCGTGCGTGCACCGGGCGCGGCCGGCTGGGATGACAGGGGCCGCTCGATGGACCGGAAATTGTCCTCAACGCCGCAATCAGCACCCGGGATCCGGGGCATCTTGTTGGAGTGACTTGAGATGCCTCGCCGCGCACGGAGGTGCGCCCCGACCAGTTGGGTGCCGGTGTGCATGCTGGTGCGATGGGGTGGCGCGTGCGTCGCCGCCGCCACCGGAGCGTTCCAAGTCAATTCGTCGCGGGTGCCACTGGTGGCTTGCCCACCAGTGTGAACATCGAAGCCCTTGAACACCAGCGAACAAGCCGGCAGTGGCACCCAAATCCCAGAGTCTGCCGATTCACCACTGAGATTGGCGAGACGAGTTGATTTGGCCTGTTCTAGACCCTCCGGGCGCGCCGGCGGCCGGGTGCGCACGGGTCTCACTTCCCCTCGAACCAGCTCCGCCCCGACGCCGATTCCACCACGAGCGGCACGCTCAGCTCCATCGCCGACTCCATCCGGCGCACCACGAGATCGCCGACCTCGTCGGCCGACGATTCCTCCGCCTCGAACACCAGCTCGTCGTGGATCTGCAGCAGCATGAGCGTCTCCGAGAGCACACCCTCGGTGCGCGCTCGGGCCTCGCCGATCTCCCGATGCACCTGCACCATCGCGAGCTTGATAAGGTCGGCGGCGGACCCCTGCACGACCGAGTTGATCGCCATCCGCTCGGCGAGGGCGCGCCGCTGGGCGTTCTTCGAGTCGATGCCGTCGATCGGGCGACCTCGACCGAGCAAAGTCACGACGTAACCGTTCGTCTGGGGCGGGTGCTGATCTCAGCGGATTACTCGCAGATCGAGCTGCGCCTGCTCGCGCACCTATCGGCCGACGAGGCCCTGATCGAGGCGTTCCGGGCCGGCGCGGACCTCCACCGGGCGGTGGCGGCCCAGATCCATAGCGTCGACGAGTCCGATGTCTCGCGCGAGCAGCGCGAGGGCGCGAAGATGGTGAACTTCGGCATCGTCTACGGCATCACGCCCTTCGGGCTCGCACGACGCCTCGGCGTGG
>JBCDJJ010000115.1:0-8217 GCA_038747915.1 Planctomycetota bacterium
CTTGGCGGACTCCTCCGTGGACTTTTTATCCCGAGCGTGCCGCAGAGTGAAGGCAGCGGGTTCACGTGGACGATTGCGCTCATGGGCGGTGTCGGTGGAACGCTCACGATCGTGTGCTACGGGTACTGGATGCGCGAGTCTGGGCGTGAGTCCGCCGAGCAACTGCGAACCATCCGTTGGGACATCGCGCTGGGGTATGCCGTGACAGCGCTGTTTGGTGTCGCAATGCTCGTCGTCGCGGCGCCGCTCGGGACCGAGGGACACGGCAGCACACTGATACTCAACCTCGCGACCAGCATCGGTGACGAGGCGTCCATCCGCTTCGGGGAGAAAGCCGGAGCGGCCGCTCGCCTCGTGTTTCTAGTCGGAGTCATGGGGGCGTTCTTCTCAAGTCTGCTCGGTGTGTGGCAATGCGTGCCCCTGATTTTCTGCGATTGGCTCCGCACGTCCCCGAAGCGTGCCGTAAACGCGACACCACGCCCACCGCTCAGCGTGCGAGGGCCGGCCTATCGCGGATACCTCCTCGTGCTCGCGTTGATACCGATCGTGTCGCTCTGGGCTGATTTCCGCGATGTCCAGAGGGTCTACGCGGTCGTCGGTGCCATGTTCGTTCCCGCACTTGGTCTCGCGTTGTTGTTCTTAAACAACCGTCCATGCATGGGTACACACCTGCGTAATCGCTGGGGTGCGAACGCACTGCTCGCGATCAGCACGCTCGTCGTGCTTGCCCTGGCAGCAGGCGAAATCGTGCGCCGTCTCGTCTAGCAGCGTCGGATGACTTGTGGCCCGAGCGGTTGGGCGCGGAGCAATCGACGATCTATCGAACAGGCAGCAGAGGTCGATCAGGGAAACAATAAATAGTCTCATGATGCGCCGCCTTCGGGCGGCGTTTTCAGTTGGTCAGAATGGCCTGACTCTATGAGTCTGAGCGGGGGGCAGTCGAGGATATGTCCAATAGTCTCCGGTGAGCGTTCGGCCGCACGTTTCAGTCCCGACACACCGGCTTATTCGATGAGGTGATCCGAGGCGATTCCCTGCGATCGGCCGGTCTGTTTGATCTCTGCTGGTGGTCCAGGGGCTTGTGAACCTCGGTCCTGGGCGATGAAGGGCTTTCTTCGAGACCGCGGGCATCGATGGCGCGTTGTGCGCGGGAGGCCGAACCCGAAGCAGGCCCAGCTCACACCCACGGGCCGCACCACCCGACAACCAGACCATGCGCGAGCTTCGGTGCTGTTCCACAGCACACGGCCACACGGCGCGGCGCCGATGGCCGTATTAACCCGTCGAACGCACCGACTTCGCCGTCTACGGCATCAAGGAACGCTAGTACCTCCAACGGATGCTTCGCGAGCGGATCGACGCAGTGGCCCCGGGCTGATGGTGCTCGCCGAGGAGTTCGGCGACAGGGAGGGCAGCCGCCACCGCCTCGACCTACTGCGCCTCGACGTGGTCGTCGTCGAGCTCAAACACACCCAAAACGGCGGGCACATAGACCCGAAGGCGGTCCGATACGCCGCGATGGTTTCGACGAAGAACGTCGCGCGGGCCGCCGCGGTGCACGAGTGGTGCCTGCGCGCAATCGGGTCCGACCGGGACGTCGAGCGCTCGATCGTCGACTTTCTCGGGTGGGATGTGCCCGACGAGCAATCCCTCGCGAGCGCCATGCAGATCGTGCTGGTCTCAGCCGACTTCTTGACCGAGATCACGACCACGTGCTTGCCCACGTCAACGACCGTGGGTTCGTCGGCACGGGCCAGGTTATCGAACCCGCCGTCTGTCGGGACGTGTTCGTGCCCGACGGCGGATTGCGCCAGCTCTCGCAGATCCTTGACGAGGACCACGGCGCGAACGCGCCGCGCACGACGAGGACTCCGCGCTATGCGCGCATGCGATGGCCGAGGACGGTCGATCCGGAATCAGCGGTTCCGGGTCCGGCCGCGCGGCATGCGCTCTGCCGGCTGCGCGCCGCTGCCGCGATGGCACGGGTCATGTATGCGCTCGGCGTGGATGTCACATGTCCGATGAGATCGAGTAGCGCGAGGGTGGCGATGAATCTTCGTGAGCGGTGCTGGCCCGTGATCCGATGTGTGCTAGCCATCTCGGATGGGTATCGGCTCCGACGATGGGGATCGCTGAGAGCCATCGCGTCCACGTCTGAACCGCCGAGCAGCCAGACGAAGACTCATGACCTCGGTGACGCGACACGTCACCGCTGTGATCAAGGGCGCGTGCATGACCTAAGCTGAGGCGGCACGTGTTGCCCGTGCGGCTTCGGTAACATATTCGAGTCGGAGCAGGGCTCGGCTGTGTAAGAACTAAATCCTTGGCAAGTAGGAAGCTGTCGTCTGTTGATGCAAATGCGATGCACTATGCGCACATTTAAAATCCCAGCGATGGGGATTGCATGGAGCGTGCGGCTCAGGAGGTGTGATCCTCGATGATGCACACATCCTGCTGTCTTTGTCCGCTTATTGTACAGTGTTCACACACATGGCTGAGTTTCACCAGCTGTTGAAATCTGGTTCAATCGAATTCAGAAGTAAGGCCTGCAAGATGCTTCGTAGTGCGGCTGGCGTGACCATTCAGCCACGCGTGATGAAGACGCTCATCCTGCCTAGTGTTCGTTTAACCAAGTGTAGCGAGATTGATGCTTGCGCAGGATGTGGTATGCACATAGTGCCGAAGGTGTCGAGCCGGAGGTGAGCTGGGAGCCGCTGGCGGTTCACCTTCGATGGGTCGCGCAAGGCGAAGCCGGCGTCTGTCCTGGAGCCGCGTTGCTCGCGCGCTCCTTTGCATCGTGCGATTGGGCCGAGCTCGCCGGGTGGTGGCACGACCTGGGCAAGTACACCGACGAGTTCCAGGAGCGGTTACGTCTTGCGAACGGCCTTCCCGCCGAGGACCCGTCGATCGAGCAGTCCTCAAAGGTCGACCACTCGACCTTCGGCGCCAAACTTGCTGTCGAACATGGCTCGCTTGGGTGGCTGCTCGCGTACGCGATCGCCGGACATCACGGCGGGATGCCGGATAGTGAGTGCCTCAGACACCGACTTCTGAAGCCGATTCCCAGGGCCCATCCGCCCGATGAGCTGACAGCTCGAACGCTGCCGCACCATCTGCCGATCCGTACGAGCTCGAACCGCGCTTGGAATGGCTTGTCGTTCGGCATGTTCACCCGCTTTGTCTTCTCGGCCCTTGTCGATGCCGACTTTCTCGCCACCGAGGCGTTCATGAACGCCTCGCGCCACGCCGAGCGCATCTCGGCGTCGCCGCCGGCGCTGTCCGAGCTCGGGCCGCACCTCGATCGGCACCTCGACGGGGTGACCAAGAACGCCACCGGCAACTCGGTGAATGCCGCAAGAGCGGCGGTGCTCGCCGACTGCCGCGCCGCAGCGGGGCACCCGCCCGGGCTGTTCACGCTCACGGTGCCGACGGGCGGCGGGAAGACCCTCTCGTCGCTCGCGTTCGCGCTCGACCATGCTCGCCGGCACGGACTCAGGAGAGTGATCTACGCGATCCCGTACACCAGCATCATCGAGCAGAATGCCGAGGTCTTCAGGAACGCGCTGGCCGGGGCCGGGCCGAACGCGGTGCTCGAGCACCACACCAACTTCGACCCGACCGATGAACGCGAGAACCGGTGGTCGCGGCTCGCGAGCGAGAACTGGGACGCGCCGCTGGTCGTCACCACGAATGTGCAGCTCCTCGAGTCGCTGCACCACAACAAGCCGTCGCGCTGCCGCAAGGTGCACAACATCGCCAAGAGCGTCATCATCCTGGATGAGGCCCAACAGCTCCGGGTCGAACTGCTCGAGCCAACACTCGCAGCACTCGACGAGCTCGTACGCAACTACGGGTGTACCGTCGTGCTGTGCACCGCGACGCAGCCGGCGATCGTGCACCGAAACGATTTCCCGATCGGCCTCGCCGACCCGACCGAGATCGTCTCCAACGTACCGCGCCTGTTCGCATCACTGCGTCGAACCCGCGTCGAGCCGGTCCGCACCATCGAGCCGGAGCACCTCGCGAGCGAACTGTCAGCCCACGAGCGGATGCTGTGCATCGTGAACACCAAGGCGCGCGCACGGCGTGTGTACGAGGAGCTAGACGCGCTCGGCGCCGAGTCGCAGCACACACCCAGCGCCGAACCGTCGTGCGTCCACCTCTCCACGAACATGTGCGCCGCCCATCGAACCGAGGTGCTCGATGACGTGCGCACGCGTATCAAAGAAAAGCGCCCGTGCCGCCTGATCAGCACAAGCCTGATCGAAGCGGGGGTGGACATCAGTTTCCCGATCGTCTTCCGCGAGCTCGCGGGGCTCGATTCGATCGCCCAGGCCGCGGGACGGTGCAACCGCGAGGGTGAGTCGCGGGAGCCGGGCCGCGTCGTCGTGTTCGACACCCTCGACACCCTCGACAAGCCCTACCCGCAGATCCACGCGCAGGTCCAGGCGACTCGAACCGTGGTGCGTGCGCACCAGGACGACCCGCTCGCGCCCGAGGCGATCGAGGCCTACTTCCGCGAGCTCTACTGGAAGCACACCGGGCGATGGGACCGTGGGCATCGCGAGCAGTCCGTCATGAAGTGTTACAAGGTCAATCGCGCAGATGCCTCGCACCCGTTCGTGTTCAAGTTCGAGTCCGCCGCGCGCGCCTACCGCCTGATCGACGACGACCAGACACCGGTGGTGGTGCCTTGGAAAGAAGAAGGCCGAGCGCTCGTCGACCGCCTCCGCGACCCGTCGCGCCCCGTCGACCGCGACACCCGCCGCCGGGCGCACCGATTCACGGTCGGCGTGCGCGAGATCGACGATCTCATCACCCGCCTCATCGTCGCACCCGCCGGCGAGCACGCACCGGGCATGTTCGTGTTGATCGAGCCGCAGGCGTACGACGACCGCCTGGGGCTGATGATCGAGGCAGAATACGACCCCGGCCACTACATCGCTTGAGCGATGGGCGCATTCAAAGGGCTCACCGGGCATGACCCCGGCAAGCCGCGTGCGGCGCATCCATGCAGCGCACACATGTGCATGCACCCGCTACGTAGCTTCAATCCACGCCTCTGTGAGGAGGCGACGGCAATCAATAAACCGATTCCTGACGCAAGAACCGTGCAGTGGCCTCTGTGCAGGGGCTTGACACATCATTTCTTGATTCTATGTTGCAGGGTATGACATGTGTGCTAAAGGCATCATCGTCCAGTATACCACCCTGCTTGGAGACTTCCAATGATGAACAGCCGGCTTCTTGACATCGCCATCCGCATCGCAGAGCACAGCCCCATCTCAATCGACAGGCTGCCGTACACGCCAACCTTTGACATGCTGGCGGTTGAATTCAGGCGCCTGTATACTAAACCCCTAACCGATTCGGAGATCTGGCTCGCCCTGTTGAGCGCCAGGAAGCGCGGCATGGTGTCCCGAAAGGGTCGGTAAAGGGAGAACTTCCGATGGCACACGGCGTTCGCCTCCGCGTGTGGGGACCCACGGCGTGCTTCACTCGGCCCGAGATGAAGGTCGAGCAGGTGTCCTACGACGTGATGACCCCGTCGGCAGCCCGCGGCATCCTCGAAGCTGTCTACTGGAAGAAAGAGATCCGGTGGGTCGTCACCGCCATCCACGTGCTGGCCCCGCCGCGGTTCATCAGCGTGCGGCGCAACGGCGTGGCGTCGAAGGTGGCGGTCAAGGGCGCCACGGGTGTCAACGCCGCGATGAAGGCGGGCTCGGGGCGGCTCGCGCTCTACGCCGATGAGGACCGTCAGCAGTTCGCCTCCCAGATCCTCCGCGATGTGCACTACCTCATCGACGCTCGGTTCGAGATCCTCAGCGGTATCGACGATGCGGGCAAGCACCTCGGCATGTTCGAGCGGCGTGCGCGCGCCGGCCAGTGCTTCCACCGCCCGTACTTCGGGTGCCGCGAGCACGAGTGCTGGTTCGCATGGTCACCCCCAGGCGAGCCGGTGCCGGGGCCGGACGACCCGATGCCCGAGGGCTGGACGACCGAGCCATTCGAGCACATCGCCGAGCTCGACCGCCGCTCGCTCGCGGGCGAGCGCGACCTTGGCTTCATGCTGCTGGACATCGACCACGCGCACGGCCGCACGCCGCACTTCTTCAACGCGGTGATGCGCGACGGCTCGATCACCGGCATCGACCGAGCGAGGACCGTCGCGTGATCATCCCCGCGCTCGTGAACTACTACGACCGCCTGGCCGCGGCCCCGGGGAGCGACATCGCGCCGTTCGGCTTCAGCCGCCAGAAGATCACCTTCTGCGTGACGGTGCGCCCCGACGGCTCGTTGGTCGAGATCGCCGATGCGCGTCTCGACGAGGTCGACGCGCGCGGCAAGTCCCGGCTCGCGCCGACGCTGCTCGTCGTGCCCGGGCAGGCCAAGCCCCCCGGCTCGGGCATCAATCCTTGTCTGCTGTGGGACAACGCGGCGTACATGCTCGGGTGGAAATCAGACGATCCGGATCCGGATCGGACCAGAGCCTGCTTCGAGGCCTTCCGCCACCGCCACTCAGCACTCGAAGACGAGATCGACGATGAGGGGTTCCGCGCGGTGTGCGCCTTCCTCCGTGCGCACGACCCGCGCGACTTCCACCCCGACGAGCGCCTGGTCGACGCGCTGCGATCGTTCGGCGTGTTCCGCCTCGAGGGTATGCACCAGTACATACACGAGCGGGCACGGATCGTCGAGTGGTTCACGCGGTCGCTCGACGCGGGTACACCCACCGGTGCGGACGCACCGCGCGTCATCCCGTCGCTCACAACCGGCACACCCGCGCGGATCGCCCGACTGCACGAACCGAAGCTCAAGGGTGTATGGGGGGCCCAGAGCTCCGGGGCGGCACTCGTGTCGTTCAACATCGCGTCGGCCGAGAGCTACGGTAAATCGCAAGGCGAGAACGCGCCCGTGTCCGAGCAGGACGCGTTCAAGTACTGCACCGCGCTCAATGTGCTGCTCCGTGAGCGCACCGTCCGCGTGGGCGATACCACGGTCGTCTGGTGGGCCGACGCCGCCGAGGGCGACGAGATGTCGGCGATCCTCGGCGCAGCGATGGGTGATGCGGACTTCACCCTCGGCGCCGACGCGGAGGATGCCGGGCGCGCGGATCGGCTCGAGCGCGTACTGGCCGACCTTGCTGCGGGGCGGATGCCGGACCTCACGGGCACCGAGACGGGATTCAATGTGCTGGGCCTGGCGCCCAACGCGGCCCGGCTCGCGGTGCGGTTCTGGTGGCGGGGGCCGATCGCGCACGTGTTCGCAAACCTCGTGCAGCACCACGCGGACGCTCGGCTCGAGCCGGTTCCGCCGAACGAAGCGGGGCGCCCGATGTCCATCGCACGCGTGGTCCGCGAGACCGCACGTGTGCTCGGTGATCGCCTGGACTACGACACCATTTCGCCCACGCTTGCCGGCGAGGTCGTCCGCGCGGTCTTGATGGGCAAGCTGTACCCGATGTCCCTCTTGGAGGCGATCGTCCGTCGGACCCGTGCGGACGGAAAACTCACCCATGCCCGTGCCGCGATTGTCAAGGCTTGCATTGTTCGTCGGCGACGCGTACTCGCCGGTGGTGCCCACACAACTCAGGAGGTGCCCGTGTCGATCGACCCACAAGGCCCGGTGCCGTATCAACTTGGCCGCCTGTTCGCTGTCCTCGAAAAAACCCAAGAAGATGCTCTTGGCAGTGTGAACTCGAGCATTCGCGAGACCTCGTTCGGCAGCGCCTCGGCCACACCCGCTGCGATCTTCCCGCGCCTCGTCCGGTTGCATCAGCATCACCTTGGCAAACTTGAGGGCGGGCGGCGGATCAATCGCGACAAGCTCATGCAGGAGATCTGCGGCGAGATCGACCGCTTCCCGAAGCATCTCAATCTCGAGGGCCAGGGGTTGTTCCAGGTCGGCTACTACCACCAGCGTCAGGATCTCTTCACCAAGAAACCGAACACCACCGAAGCACCAGAGCCCGCGCTCGCCGCGGAGGAGAACTGACCCATGCCCACCGCCACCCAAGCACCGCCCATCGCCAACCGCTACGACGTCGTCTACTTCTTCGACGTGATCGACGGCAACCCCAACGGCGATCCCGACGCCGGCAACCTGCCCCGCATCGACCCCGAGACCGGGCAGGGGCTCGTCACCGATGTCTGCCTCAAGCGGAAGATCCGCAACTTCGTTGGCGTCGAGCACGCCGAGGAGCCGCCCTTCGAGATC
>JBCDJJ010000116.1:0-8176 GCA_038747915.1 Planctomycetota bacterium
CATCGGGCCACCACCGCCGGACCATCTCGGCCTCGTCGACATCGCGATACGGATCGTGCGCACGCTGCCACCCCTCGAGCACATCACGCAGGCGGGCGAGTGTGTCCGCGTGGGACGGATCGTCCGCCAGGTTGTGGACCTGATGCGGATCGGCCACGCAGTCGTAGAGCTCTTCACCTGGGCGGCGGCCCGTGAACCACCGGGGTGCGCCCTCGAGGCGCTCTTCAGCCGCCAGCCGCCAGATCTCCTGCATCACCGGGTGGCGGTCGCGGTAGGGGATCCACAGCGTGTTCGGCGTGCCGGGCAGCCCGTGCTGCATGTACAAGTACCGTTCGTCGCGCACCACGCGGACCAGGTCGTACGACTCGTCGTACCGGTCCCGGGTCGCAAAGACGTGCGCACGGCGCTGGGCGCTCGGTCCATCAAACGGGAGCCCCTGCAGGTGCTGCGGTGGGGCGATGCCGGCCATCGACAGCACGGTCGGCGCGAGGTCGATCGTGCTCACGAGCCGCTCGTCGCGTGTCCCCGCTTCGACCCGATCGGGCCAACGCACCACCATTGGCACGCGCAGCCCCGAGTCGTACGGCCAACGTTTGTGCCGAGGCAGGCCCTCGCCGTGATCCGACCAGATGAACACGATCGTGTCGCGCGCCAGTCCATCCTCCTCGAGCTGGTGGAGCAGGTCGCCGGCATCCGCATCGCGTGCGCTCACATTGTCGTACACCCGCGCGATGCACTCACGAACCACCGGCGTATCCGGCAGGTAGGGCGGGACCGTGACCGCTTCGGGGTCGGTCTCGGGCACGCGGCCCCGCCAGCGTTCGTCCCACATGCCCGATTCGTGCGTGCCGTCAAGGTTGAAGACCGCGAAGAAAGGCTGCTCGCTTCTCGGCCGATTCCGCCAGTGCGCCTCGTGCGAGCACTCGTCCCACGCTGAGCTTGGTGATGCGAACTGGTAGTCGGTCTTCGCGTTGTTCGTGCAGTAGTACCCCTCCGCGCGGAGCAGCTCGGGCAGGAGCTTTACGTACGCCGGCGGCACGCACTCGTAGGGCGTCGGCAGCTCTGGGGTGTGCGGATTCGCATGCGTCGTCCGCATGTGGTGCGCACCGATGGCCGTCGCGTACATCCCCGTGATCACCGCCGACCGCGCCGGTGCGCACACCGGCGCCGTGGTGAATGTGTTCGGGTACACACGCCCCTCGCGCGCAACACGGTCGACGTTGGGCGTCCGAGCGAGCACATCGCCAAAGCACCCGAACCGCGGGCTCGTGTCCTCGAAGCTGATCCACACCACGTTCGGCCGGTCGTCGGGCACCGCAGCAGCCTCCCTGGTCAATGGCCGCGCGGCATGAACCGTCACCGGCCCGGGGGCGACACCGTACGACAGGATGGTGCACCGAGCCGTTCGGCACTGCTCCTGTTACGGGGGTGTAGAGTCGCCCGTGACCGCGAATGGCACGTTCGCGGTGCCTGCTCGGCCTGTTCCATCGCGAACCACCACGAAGAGCCGGTAATGACCCGGTTCGCGCGGCGTCACGATCGTCGCTCGGAGCCCGTCACGCTCCGCGATCGCGCCGTGAGCGATCGGCGGCTCGGATTCCGGCTGCCCGCCGGTGCGCAGATCGGTCGATTCGTGCCGCAGCTCCCACGTCGCCTCGAGCGGATCCCCATCCGCATCGGTGCTCTGCACGGTCACCTCGAGTCGGGCGTCCGGCGTCAGTGTGGTGCCCGCCTCGATGCCGGTGATGCCGCTCACACTCGGCGCGAACTCGTCGGGCGGGTGCCCCGTCCACGCGGTCTGCATGGCGTCGGCCGCACCGAGTCGCTCGCCAGATGCGAGGAACATGCCGTACCATGTGCTTGTGCGTTCCTGCTTGTGCCCCCACCGGAAGGCGTAGCTCCCGAGTGCGCGACCCGGCATCTCGCGCACCACACCCAGCTCGTAGTTGGACGCGTACACCTCCGCCTTTTGCGAGCTCGTGAGCTCGATGGCTGCTCCCCAGTCCGTCTTCGGCGACTCCCAGTGACCGGGCGGGCCGAACTCTGTCACGATGTACGGTCCGTCGTAGCCCTGTCGCGTCAGCTGCGCGGGCAACGCGCGCAGGCCGGCGTACGTATTGACACCCAGGATGTCGATGCTCGGGCACAGCTCGGCGACGCGCTTGGCCTTGTCCCGGCCGACGCCCGCGAGCACCGCCATCGTCGGGTGGTTCGGATCGATCGATTTGACTAGGGCTGCCGCTTCCTCGATCGCGCCGAGGATGAGGTCGAGATCCTGAGATCGCAGCTCGACCTCATTGCCGATCCCCCAGATCAGCAGCGCCGGGTGGTCTTTGTATTTCTCGACATCGCGGCGAAGCCGCTCGAGCTGCTCGGCGCGTGCCGCGTCGTCGGTGTAGTCGAAGCCTCGGTACGCGTGCTGCATCCAGAAGCCGACGGTCACAGTGAGCCCGCGGGCGTGGGCCTGGTCGAGGTAGTGCTGGGCATCCTGTGTGCCCCAGAGCCGGAAGGAGTTGCCCCCCGACTCGACGAGCGCGTCGAGATGGCTCTGCCCGCCCCCGCCTCGGATGACGTACGGCTCACCGTTCCGGAGCAGCTGCCACCCCTCGTCGGTCTGCACCACTCGCACCACAGAGGGTGAGGACGCCTTCTCCGGCGCCGGGGCATCACCCCATGAGACCGACGTCGACACGGCGAAGATGGCCCAGATCAGCATCTGAGGACCGAGCGGGGCCACTCGCGGGAGATAAAAGCGTTTCACTGATTCGAGACCTCTGCTCCAGCTTGGAACAAAATGCAAGTGTTTCATGATGGTCGATGTCTCTTCCGCACAGATCATCGATGATAGCTTGAAATGAGGCCTTCGAGATGGTCGCGGTTGAATCTTTGCATTTTTTCGCCGATGAAATCGGTCAGATCATTGACTTGTTACATCAATGAGGCACAATTGTGAGATTCCCGGCTCTCGTCAGTCAGTAAACCATTTTATCGGAGCTCCGCATCATGGCGAAGGGCACCCGATCCAGCGCATTCACCCTGATCGAGCTGCTGGTTGTGGTCGCGATCATCGCGCTGTTGATCGGCCTGCTCCTCCCGGCGCTCGGCGCTGCTCGGAAGAGCACGCAGATCATCCAGAACAAGTCGAACCTTCGGCAGATCGCCATGGCCCTGCTCACCTATGGCTCGGACTACGACAACGATCTCCCGCCCTCTCTCGCCAACCACGACGACCCCGACACCGACACGCGCGGCATCACCTGGTCCGACCTCAACCGCATCGGGCGGTATCTCCCGGATACCGATGGCAACCACCTCGCGGTCACCAGCTCGCAGAGCCAGAACACCGGCGGCGGCGTGCTGGTCCACCCGGCCCACCCGCAAGGCGGGCGCAGCTACGCGATGAACTACTGGGGCGCCTCCGCGGTCGATGCGGAGTTCGGCCCGAGTAACACCCCCGAGTCGCCCTACGCCAGGCCCGGATTCCAAATCAACGGCAGTGGCCAGTTGACGGGCGCGAGCGGCAACATCCCCGAGATCCCCGGCAAGCCGGCATGGTGGAATCTCTCTCGCAACCTCGGCAACCCGTCGCGCACCATCCTGGTGGGCGAGGCGTGGTCGTTCTGGTTCACCGATGTCGATAGCGACGGTCAGCCAGACGATGGCGGCACCTGGTTCGCGGAGGCCACCTTCGGCCGCTTCGGTCTCCCAGGCGA
Source organism: Planctomycetota bacterium (assembly GCA_038747915.1). GTDB lineage: Bacteria > Planctomycetota > Phycisphaerae > Phycisphaerales > UBA1924 > JBCDAP01. Next base: position 3,714 of record JBCDJJ010000116.1, read on the forward strand.
GCGGTTCGGCAGCGCCGAGTTCGTGAGTGCTCGGTCCACCTCGGGCACGCCGCTCTCAGCGGATCTCGAGCGCAACCGCATCGTCAATCGCTTCGAGAACCCGGAGTGGGAGGGGCAGCTCTCGCTCCCGCAGTCCTACGTGCCGTACTACCGCAACCGTCTGACCGGGGCCGGTCGTCCCTACCGCGAGATCGCCGGGCAGGCGGGCTTCGCGGGCACCGACGGCTCGGTCGATGTCTTCTCCCCGGACGACCTCTTCGACAAAGAGACCGGTGTGACGACCGGCAGGCTCCTGTGGACACGGCTCGATGTGGAGCTCGAGGAGTTCGCCGACGAGGGCAACCCGTGAGCCGCGCCGCCGCCACAGCGTCAACGATCGCGCCGCCAGCCGGCAAGCGCGACACCCGTGTGTCCGTGCGCGATCTCGCCCGCGAGCTCGACCTCTCGATCGCGACCGTGTCCCGCGCCCTCAACGCCCACCCCAACGTGGCGAGCGAGACCCGGGCCCGCGTGCTCGACGCAGCGAACTCCCTGTCGTACCGCAAGCCGCCGCGCCGCCGCGCGACCTCGCGCGTGATCGCGCTCGCCTACCCCGGAGCGCCGGTCACCACCTATCCCGGCACGTTCGAGGCGTCGTTGATGGCCGGGGTGCTGCTCGGCGTGAGCGAATCGCACTGTGGCCTGAGCGTGGTCGACATCGAGCATCAGCGGCTGGAGGGTGAGAGCCTCCGCGAGATGCTCAGGCGTCTCGGCATCTCCGGGGCGCTGCTCCGCACGCGGCACATCGGCGTCAAGATGGCCCGCGAGTTCCGAGAGGCCGGCGTGCCGAGCGTCGTGATCGCCGATCGCTCGGACGACCCCGACATCAACTTCATCTACACCGATTCGCGCAGCGATTCGTCCCGCGTTGTCGATCATCTCGCCGCCCACGGGCACACCCGCATCGGGCTGATCATCTACCGTCACAATGACGCCGACCACCGCGACCGCGAGCAGGGCTTCGTCGAAGGGATGCACCGCAACGCGCTGCATCATGACCCGTCGCTGGTCATGCGGATCGCGCACGCGTCCGCTGAGGGCGGCGCCGATGCGCTCGACATGCTCCTCTCCCTCCCGGATCCGCCGACCGCGGTGTTCGTGACGAATCCGCCGGCGACGCTCGGTGTGCTGCACCGGTGCCTGGAGCTCGGGGTTCGCGTGCCGAGCGATCTCTCGGTCGTCGGCTTCGACGATCAGGCTGATTCATCGAGCCCGCTCCGCCAGACCACACGGATCATGCAGGACGCGGTGCGCCTCGGCCAGGACGCGGCCAGTTGGATCGGGCGTCACCTCGCGGGCGAGGCGCCGGGGCCGTTCCACGTGGTGCGGCAGACCACGCTCGCTATTCATCAGACCACGGGCGATCCGCCCACTCAGCCGGTGCGCCTCGCGCCGGACCGCCGTTGTGTTGTGAGGGGGCCGGTCGCCTGACTTGGCACTCCTGTGTTTGTGTGTCACACGTCGAGCGTTGCGAGACCGCGACGCCGAGCATGAGGAACAGAGCGATGAACATTTTTTCAGCGTGTGTGGTGGCCGGCTTGGCCGCTGGCACGGCCTTGGCCGAGACAATCCCGCTGGTCAATCCGACCTTCTCGGATGACCTCTCCTCGATCACCGGGTGGAGCCGCTCCGGACCCGGCACGATCACCACCTCGAGCCAGAGCCAGGACAACATCAACCCGCAGCCGCCGGATTCCAACTTCAACGATCCCGACGACAAGTCCCTCCTGATGTTTGGGCCACGCAACGATGCCTGCTCCCAGCAGGTCACGTTCGTGTTTCAGGAGGTCGCGCCGCGGCTCGAGGGCGACCGGTGGACTGTCACCGCGTTCGCGCTCGAGCGCAACTCCGACCCGCTCACGCAGACCTTCGAGTCGCTCGATTGTCAGCTGCCCGGCGAGGATCCGCCCGCCGGCGGCGAGCGTGCGGTGCTCCAGCTCTCCTTCCGAGACGCGACCGGCACGTCGATCGCCTCGTTCGAGCAGGGCATCACCGAGGCGTCGCTCCCACGTAGCCAGTGGACGCAGATCTCGGCGACCGGGGTGCAGCCTCCCGGTACCGTGTCCGTCCGCGTGGCCTTCTTCTTTATCCAGCGGACCGCTGACAACCAGGACACGTTCGCCGACAACGTGCGAGAGAACGGCGCGATCCGGTTCGACAACGTCGGCCTCGAGGTCTTCCCGGGGAACCCGCTGGACCGAACGGGCGATGGCGCGGTCGACGCCTTCGACGTTGCTGATTTCGTCGATGAGGTGAGCCTCAGCGCGGCTCCCTAACACGTGCCCGAGGGCCCGGATGGCGAGTCGTGAACCCCTCCGACACCGGCGTGCCGCCCGCGCACCGGTGTCGATTCGTTGATGCACACCGGAGTCCGTCATGCCACGCCTTGCGCTCGCTCGAACACTTCTGCTGACGGTCTCGGTAAGCGCCGCGTTCGCTGCCACGCCGGCGGCGGGTGAGTTCTCGCTCGCACCGGACGCGTCGGGTCGCTGGGCGTTCATCGATGCACACGGACATCGCTTCTTCTCGTTCGGCGTGAACGATGTCGAGAGTGAACCCTTCCAGCCGGTGCCCGGCACGCAGTACTACGACCCGATCCCGACGATCTACAGCGGTGACCGTGACGCGTGGCACACCGTGACTGCATCCCGCCTGGATCGCGCGCGGCTCAATACGGTCGGCGCCTTCTCCGATGCCGACGGTGGGGGACCGGGCAACGGGTTCCTCCGGACGCCGGTGCTGTATGTGGCGGGTTTCGCCTCCGATCGTGCGCTCGACGGACTCCGATCGGGCTTCCAGGCGCGGGCCCGTGCCAACGCCGAGGCCGAGCTGGCTCACTACCCCGACTCATCGCAGCTTCTGGGCGTGTTCCTCGATAACGAGGCGAACTGGTGGGGGCTCGACGGGAACTCGGGGGCGAACGACACGCTGCTCGAGCAGGCGCTCTCGCTCCCGACCTCCGACGAGGCGTGGCGCGCCGCGATCGACTTTCTGGTCGATCGGTACGGCTCCGTCGAGGCGCTCAACGCGGCCTACGGCACGAGCATTACCTTCTTCGGCGGACTCACCCGGAGCCTCATGCTCGGCGTGAGCACGCCGGCGGCGCAGGCCGATCGCGCCGCGTTCGAGGCGCTCGCTGCGGAGGCGTGGTTCTCGCAGGCCGCGGCCGGTGTGCGGGAGATCGATCCCGACCTCCTGATCCTCGGCTCGCGCTTTGCCTACCGGGTGCCCGACGAGGTCGTGGCCGCGGTGGGGCGGCACTGCGATGCGGTGTCGACCAACATGTACCGCATCACGCCGAGCCCGGACGAATCGACGCTGCAGTCGTTCTTCGACCTCACCGGCAAGCCGATCCTCATCACCGAGTTCTCCTGGCGGGCGGTGGAGAACTCGAGCGGCAACCTCAACACGCAGGGCGCGGGCGGCACCGTGCAGACCCAGGCCGAGCGAGCGGACAACTACGACGCCTACGTCACGAGCCTCGCCAAGCTCCCGTTCATCGTCGGGACCCACTGGTTCGAGTACACCGACCAGTCCCCGCAGGGCCGGTTCGACGGCGAGGACAGCAACTACGGTATGGTCGATATCTTCGATCAGCCGTACGACGTGCTGATCGACCGCATGCGCTCGGCCAACGACCATGCCGAACTCGTGCGCACCTCGGTGGTCGCGAACGACGGGTTCGAAGAGCTCACCGGTTCTCTCCCCACCGGGTGGGGGACCTTCGGGAACTCCAATGGCAATGTCAACGCCAGCACGCTCGTTCGCGAATTGCTTGGTGAGCGCACGCTCAAGGTGTTCGGCCGCTTCGTCTTCGTTGCCAACGAGAGCGGCGCGTGGCAGCAGTTCGCGGCCGAGCCCGGGCAGATGTGGTTCGGCCACGTCTTCGCGCGTGAGGACGACGATGATCAGATGGTCGCCGGGCAGAGCCTGGGGTTCATCGAGCTTCAGTTCCGCAACGCCGCGGGCGCGGTGCTGCTTGCCAACGGGTCGCAGGGCGAGCCCCGCCGCGCCGAGATCGAGCACCTCGATGCGCTCGACCGGTGGACACCCTACGCCGTGCGCGCTGTGGCGCCCGCGGGGACCGCGTCGGTCCGCCTGCGGCTCGGCCTGCACCAGAACTCGAACGCGGGGAGCGGCGCGATCTTCTTTGACGAGGCCTCGCTCGCACCGGTTGTGTTCCGCGATGTCGACCGCTCGGGCGAAGAGGACGCGTTCGATCTCGCAGCGTTCGCGTCGCTCGTCGCCGAAGAGGCACCCGAGGCCGACCTCGACGGCTCCGGCACGATCGACGCGATGGACCTCGACCTGCTCATCGGCCAAGACTAGAGCCTCGTGCACCATCGAGTTCCGTCGCCTGGTGGTGGGAGCGTCTCGCTCCCACGAACGCTCGTCCATACGTACGCCCGGCATCCCGCCGTGGG
>JBCDJJ010000117.1:0-8077 GCA_038747915.1 Planctomycetota bacterium
AGCCGCGGGCGCGAGCACGCGCGCCAGAGCCAAGAACATCAGAGCGAAAAATGAGCAACGGGTAGATCGAAGGGCCCCATCTGCTCATCCGCTCCCTTTGGTCTTTGTTGCTTGACGTCTGGCGCGCGTGCTCGCGCCCGCGGCTCGGGTGCGCACGCGTTCGTCGTAGATCGCTTTGAAGTCGGCGGGGTGGGGCCGGACTCGGCGAAGATGCCGAGGACGGTGTCGCTGTCGACCGGCTTGCCAAAGAACAGTGTGGCGGGCAGGTCATCGAAGTGTTCGACGTGCCCGGCCCATCTCCTGGCCGGCTTGTGCAGGTCGAAGGTGTGCGTAGCTGGTGTGCCCGGGCGAGCTGGCGGTAGTGAAGTCTGCGTTGAAGCCCGGGTCCCAGCGTGCGTTGGCCGGATCGACACCGGTGCTCGGGGATGCGTACTCGTACGCCTCGTGTACCTCGATGTTGCCCGCTTCCCTGGTGGAGGCCATCAGCTCGGGGGTGATGATGTTCTCTCAGATCAGGTGCGAAAAGATCGAGGTGGTGTGGTTCTTGGTCTCGGGTGGTCCGGGCACCGTCGCGCTGTCGGCATCGATCGCGAACGACAGGAGAAGCACATCGCCGTTCGCCCTGCCGTTCGCGATCAGCGCCTGTGCGATGGTGCACAGCGCGATCGATTCCTTGACCTCTGGTTGGATCTTGCGATGAGGCCGCATCATCGCGGGTGCGACGAGCAGCATGAGCGCGGTGAGCACCAGCACACCGACACCAATCTCGACGCGTGTTCCACCGGTGCGACGACCGTGTCTTACCACCCCGCCCACAGGTAATACACCCCCGGGGTGGACCACAACCCAGCCGGCAGGTTGACCTGGATCAGGTTGACCTGCGTCCCACCCGCGAACACACCGGCCTGCGTCCTTTCTCCGTCGGGCCACGAGAGTTGATTCGTGCCCGAGGGGTCAAAGGTTCGCGCGTAGGCCGAGTTCACTGTGGTGCCGGCGTCGTGATACCGCACGAGGTGCGCGCGATCGAGGTCGGCAAGGGTCTTCGCTCGTGTGAATGCCTCGCGGATGCCGCCGATCGAATCGACGAGGCCGAGTTCGAGGGCGCGCGGGCCGGTGACGACGCGTCCATCGGTGGCGAGCGACCAGTCGGTGACATCGGGTCGGTGCTCGCGCACGTTCGCTGTGAACGCGTCATAGAACTCGTCGACGAGGTCTTCAAGGACGGCGTACTGCTCGTCGCGCAGGGGTTCGAGGGGGTTGGCGACGTCTTTGTTGGGCCCGCTGGTGACCGCGGGCGCGACGATCCCGATCTGGCGCAGCCCCTCTGCGACATTGAAGGTCTGAATGAGGACGCCGATCGAGCCGGTGATGGTGCTCTCTTGGGCGACGAGTTCGTCGCCGGCGAGCGCGATGTAGTACCCGCCGGACGCTGCGACGCCGCCCATGCTGACCACAATTGGTTTGTTGGTGCGGGCGCGGAACCGGGCGAGCTCGTTGTAGAGGGTCTCGCTCGCGCTGACGGTGCCACCGGGCGAGTCGATGCGGAGCACCACGGCCTTGACGCGGTCGTCGGCGTCGGCCCGCTCGAGCTGGGTGACCAGGCGGTCGACGGGGTTGGTGCGGGTCTGGATGAGGCCCGCGGGCGCGGGGTTCTCGCTCAGCACGCCTTCGACCGCGATGAGGGCCACCTTGGGCGACAGGGCGTTCGCGCCGTCGTCGGAGATGACCGCGGTCTCGGTGAGCTCGCCGTCGCGCGGGGCGAGGTCGATGACAACCCGCGAGGGCAGGCACCCAGCGAGGAGTGTCGCCCCAGCAACGAGTGCGACGAGGCGAGACGCGAGGGGCACGAGGGGCAATGGCTTCATGGTGTCAGCGTATCCCGCGTGGGATCGCGTCCGACGTGGGATTGTGGGATGGTTCGGGGTGTGGGCGAGTTTGCGCACATCCCGGTGCTGCTCGATGAAGTGGCTGGTGCGCTCGCGCCGGCGGCGGGCGAGACCTATGTCGACGCGACGGCTGGTCTCGGGGGGCATGCGGCGTCGGTGGGCGAGCGTCTCGGGGGTAGTGGAACGATCGTTCTGAATGATGTTGATCCGGCGAACGCGGTGCGTGCTGCGGCGCGGGTTGGGGCGATGCCCGATCCGCCGGTGGTGCACGCGGTGACGGGCAACTTCGTGGACCTGCCTCGGCGGCTCGCGGAGCTTGGGGTGGCCGCGGACATGATGCTCGCTGATCTCGGGTTTGCGTCGAACCAGGTGGACGATGCGGGGCGCGGGCTGAGTTTCCGGCGCGAGGGCCCGCTTGACATGCGGCTCGATCCTTCGCTCAAGGCGACGGCAGCCGACCTGGTCAACACGTTGCCCGAGGCGGAGCTGGCGGAGCTGATCCGCACGCTCGGGGAGGAGCGGGGGGCGCGGCGGATCGCGGCGAAGATTGTGGCGACGCGGGCGGAGTCGCCGATACGCACCACATCCGAGCTTGCAGCGGTGGTTCGCGACGCGGTCGGCGGTCGGCCCACACCACGCGCTTCGGCTCGTCGCAGCACGGGTCGGGCTCCCATCGACCCGGCGACCAAGACCTTTCAGGCCATGCGGATCGCGGTGAACGACGAACTCGGGTGCCTGGACGCGCTGCTCGAAGCGATCGAGCGAGATGCGTCGCGCGCGGTCGGTGCTGCGGGTCGGTGGCTGGCCTCGGGTGCTCGGGTGGCGATCCTGACGTTTCACTCGCTCGAGGATCGGCCGGTGAAGCGGAGCTTTGCGCAGCTTGTGAAGCGAGGGCGGGCGGAGGCGATCGTGCGGAAGCCGGCGTCGGCGAGTGCGGACGAGGTCGATGCCAATCCCAGGGCGCGGAGCGCGAGGCTCCGTGCGATCCGACTGGTATAGTCGGAAGTTGATCCGGGCCGCTGACGTGGCTCGGAGCGATTCGTAAGACGCACTCCCGCCGGTGGCTTATGGATGGGCCGATGGCGGGGGACAACTCGATCCGGACCGCTCGCGCAAGGACGCCCGAATGACCCGCGAGATCAAGCTGTCGCTGTTGCTCGGCTTCGCGCTGTTGCTCTTCGTCGGCGTGCTCGTCTCCGACCATCTGTCCGCGGCTCGCTCGGCGGGCGACCCGACGTTTGATCAGCGTGATCGCCGGACCGCGAGCGCGGAGGCCGACTTCGAGCCGGGCTTTGGCCGGCTTGCGATGGAGTCGGTATCGCCGGCGTCGCGTGGCCCGAGCGCCGGTGAGCGGTCGATTTTGGACGAGGTGGCGAGCGCCGGGCAGTGGTTGGTCGGCGAGACCTCGCCGCCGGTCGCAGCGATGATCGAGCCGGACGAGTCGACGCGTCAGCCCGAGCCCGCTCCGGCTCCGCAGGAGTCCAGGGGTGAATTCGTGATGGGGATCCCGCCCGGCGGCTCGGCCGATCCGAATGATGCGAACCATCTGCGGCGGCACTACGTGCGTCCTGGTGAGACGCTCTGGTCGATCACCGAGCTGTACTACGGGGATCCGACGCTTCACCGGTCGCTGGCCCGGTTCAATCGTGACCGGATGACACCGAGCGGCCAGATCCGGCGTGGCGCGACGCTGCTCATCCCGACGCGAGAGCGGTTGTTCGGCGCGCATGACACGCCGCCGAGCCAGCCCGTTCGTACTAGTGCGCCCGCGCGGCCGGTCGATCGAGGCCCGGCCCGGTACGTGGTGAAGCGGGGCGACACGCTCTCGGAGATCGCGGCCGCCCAGCTCGGCAGCGCGGGCCGGTGGCGCGAGATCCTCGATTTGAACAGCGATCAGCTCGACGAGCCCGAGGACCTGTGGGTGGGCATGGCGCTTCGCCTGCCCGGTGGCGACGGGCGGTAGCGGTGGTTCGCAAGCTGGTGATCCTGGTGGCGGTGTTCGCGATGACGGCGCTGGCGGTACTGGTGCTCCGGCAGCAGCGGCTGCTCGCGGCGGCGGAGATGACACGGGCGGTGGAGCGCGCACAGGCCCTCGAGCGGCAGACGTGGCGGCTGCGCGGTCATGTGATGGCGCTGTCGAGTCCGCAGCGGGTTGCGCTGCTCGTCGCGGGCGTCGAGGAGCGGCTCGGGCGGTTCGAGCCGATCACACCGGAGGTGATCGACACGGGTCGCGACGACTTCGCGATGGTGCTTGACGGTGTGTCGGAGTCCGGGGGGCTCTGATGAGAATCGGGGGTGAGGCCGAGGCTCGAGCGCGGCGTGTCGATCGCTTCGCGGCGATCGCAGCGGTGGCCCTCGTCGGGGCGCTCGTGGTGGTGCTCGGTCGGGTGGTGCAGCTGCAGGCGTTTCCGTCGGAGCGTCTCGAGGCGCTGGCGGCAGAGCGGTTCGCGGTGCGGTCGGCGCAGGCGCGCCGGGGCGATGTGCTTGATCGTCGCGGGCGGCCGCTCGCATCGACCCGGACGGGGTGGCGGGTGTTCGTTGATCCGCACCTGATCGAGCATCCGTACATGCCGACGCTCAACACGGTGGCGGACCTGACCGGCGTGCCGACGGAGGCGGTGGTGTCGCGGGTGATGGCACGCGTGGCGCGGAACGAGCGCCGTGCGCAGGAGGGCCGTGGGCCGATCCGGTACGTGTCGGTCGGCGGCGAGCTGACCGACGGCGCCGTGGCGCGCGCTCAGCAGGAGCTTCCCGTCGGCGTGCATCTGGAGACGATCCCGGTGCGCGAGCTGGTGCAGGGCGAGGCCGCGGAGCTCGTCGGTTCGATCATCGGCCGGGTGGATGTGAATCAGCACGGACTCGGCGGCGTGGAGGCTGCCTTTGACGAGCAACTGGGGCCGAGCCCGGGCGCGCTCGTGTACATGCCGGCCTCGAGCGGCGAGCCGATGTGGATCGAGCCCGATGGCATCGAGCCGCCGACGCCGGGCGAGCCGCTCCGGCTCAGCATCGACCTCACGCTTCAGCAGATTCTTCGTGAGGAGCTCGACCGTGCGCTGGTGCGCAACGATGCGTCGGGCGCGCGGGGTGTGATGGTCGATCCGCACACGGGCGAGGTGCTGGCGATGCTCGATCGGGTGCGCCGTCCTGTCGATGCGGTCGAGTTCGATGGTGAGGTCGCGGGTGCGGCGGCGCGGGGGGAGCGCGAGTGGCCGCGGTTCGTGGTGGTCGATCCGCCGGTCGCCAGCGAGCCGGCGCTGGCGTACAACCGGTGCGTCCGCGATGTGTACGAGCCGGGTTCGACGTTCAAACCCTTTGCGTGGGCGCTGGTGACAGAGCGCGGCGTGTTCTCGCCCGCGGACGAGCTCGACACGGAGTCGGGCGTGTGGCGTCAGCCCAACGGCCGTGTTCTGCGGGATGTGGCGGCGCGTGATCGCCAGACGTGGGGTGATGTGCTGATCAACTCGTCGAACATCGGGATGGCGAAGGGGACGGACGAGCTGACGCACGAGGAACTCCGCGCGGGCGTGCTGCGATTCGGGTTCGGCGAGTCGACGAGGCTGCCGATCGATCACGAGGCCGATGGTCTGGTGACCCCGATGGCGTCGTGGAGCGACTTCACGCAGACCTCCGTGGCGTTCGGGTACGAGATCGCGGTCACGCCGCTCCAGATGGCGCGGGCGTTCTCGGTGTTCGCCCGCGGTGGCGCTCAGCTCGGCACGTTGCCGCGGCTTCGTCTGACCGCAGCGGGCGAGGCCGACCGGGCGGCGATCGAGCTTCGGGTGCGCGTGTTGCCGGAATGGGTGGCCGGGTTGGTGCGGACGCTGCTCGAGGAGGTGGCGTCGCGCATGGAGGTGTGGGCGGCGCGGGACTACCCCGAGGACCCGCCGACGCGGTACGCGATAAGCGGCAAATCGGGCACCTCTCGCATGGTTCGTCCTGATGGGCGGGGGTATCTACCGCGGCAGTATCACGCGAGTTTCGTGGCGATGGCGCCGGTCGAATCACCCCGGATCGTGGTGGTGGTGGTGGTCGATGACCCCGGTCCATCGCGGGTCGCGGCGCGGCGGCACTTTGGTTCGCGGGCTGCGGGCCCCGCGGTGCGCAACATCGTGCAGCGAACACTTCCCTACTTTGGTGTTCCGGCACAAAGTGTTGATTTATCATCACGCTGATCGGTGGCACATTGGCGGTAAAGTTCCGCTAACATCCGGTTCTAGTGCCCGGCACACCGCAACCCCATTTCGGGAGACCTTTGAGATGACCCGTTCCTTCGGACGTTTGATGGCCTTCGCCGGCGCAGCCGCGGCGAGTGCTTTCTTCTCCCTCGGCTGTGAATCCTGGAACGAGCCATCCGAGGAGATCACCGGCAGCGGTGGGACCCGTTGGATCGGTCCGGGCTACACCGAGCCCGCGCCGCCGCCGCCGCCCGCGCCGACCCCGGCGCCGCTGCCAGCGCCGCGCGGCGACTGCTCGCCCGTCGTCGGTCCCGACCAGACGGTGGCGTCGCTCGCGTTCCCGACCGGTGACGTGCGCAGCAGCGCACTGATGTTGCACCAGGTGCTCCCGCGTCAGGTGCGCCGGAACGTCGAGTACACCAAGGTCTACCAGGTGTGCAACCTCACGAGCGCCGACCTGCAGAACGTCGTCGTGTACGAGGAGTCGCTCGACAACATGCGCATCGTGCGGTCGACCCCGAACTCCCAGCAGGGCCCCGAGGGCATCTTCTGGAACCTCGGCACGCTCGGCCCGCGCGAGACCCGCACCATCGAGGTGGTCGTGACCTCCTCGGCGGTCGGCACCGCGACCAACTGCATCTCGGCGTCGTACAACAACGTGCTGTGCAACACCACCGAGGTGGTCGAGCCGGCGCTGGCCCTCACCAAGACCGTCAGCGAGACCGCGGCCCTGGTCTGCGATCCGGTTCAGCTCTGCTACACCGTCACCAACGATGGTTCTGGTCCGGCGACCGGCGTTGTCATCACCGACACACTCGCCAACGGGCTGACGTCGGGTGGCACCTCGGCCATCTCGATCCCCGTCGGCACACTCGCGCCCGGCCAGTCGGTCCAGCGCTGTATCGATGTCGATCCCACTGGTCCCGGCCGGTACTTCTCGCCCGCGTCGGCCGCTGCCGATGGCGGTCTGACCGCCAACGCCGGCGAGGTCGGCACGGTCTACACGCAGCCCGAGCTGCGCATCACGTGCGATAGCCGCGCGAGCCAGTTCATCGGTCGCAACTCGACCTTCGAGTTCACGGTCACCAACGTCGGCAACGGGCCCGCCCGTGACGCCAACGTGACGATCTCCGGCTCCGGCGGCTCCTTCGTCCGCGCGTCGTCCGGCGGCACGGCCACCGGCACCGGCGCGAACTTCGCGCTCGGCACGCTCGAGCCCAACCAGTCCCGCACCGTCAGCGTGACCTACGTCTCCAGCGCTGCGGGCACTGTCTCCGCCTCGGCCAACGCCTCCGCGTACTGTGCCGATGCGGCGAGCACCCGGTGCACGACGGAGTACGAGGGCATCCCGGCCATCCTCCTCGAGATGGTCGACAACCCAGATCCGGTCGAGGTCGGCACGCAGACGACCTACACCGTCACTGTCACCAACCAGGGCTCGGCGCCGGATACCAACATCCGTGTCGAGATGACCCTGCCGGCCGAGCTGAGCTTCGTCAGCGGTGGTGGTGCGACGGCGGTCTCGAGCCGTGGCCAGGCGATCACCTTCGCCCCGGTCGCCTCGCTCGCGCCCGGTGCACGCGTCACCTGGACGGTCGACGTGCGTGCGACGGCGGCCGGCAACGTCCGCACCGCGGTGCAGATGACGTCCGACCAGTTCGTCGAGCCGGTGAACGAGACCGAGGCCACGAACCTGTACGAGTGATCGCCTGATCGTTCGGACAACCTGATGTGAATCTTCAGCGGGCGACCCTACGGGTCGCCCGTTTTTCGTTGGGCGATGGGTTGAGGCATCTCCGAGCCGCGGGCGCGAGCACGCGAACCAGATTCTCGCTCGAGACTGTGGTCGAGCAGACCAACGATTCCCGGCGGCCTTAGCGCGTTCCAAGTCAATTCGTCGCGGGTGCCACTGGTGGCTTGCCCACCAGTGCGAACACCAAAGCCCTTGAACACTGGCGGGCAAGCCGCCAGTGGCACCCAAGTCGCGGAGTCGGTCGATCCACCGCTGAGACCGGC
>JBCDJJ010000118.1:0-7902 GCA_038747915.1 Planctomycetota bacterium
GCCTCGTGCATCTGGTACAGACGATGCACGAGGCGGGCGAGCTGCTCTTCCCGGCGATCAACGTGAACGACGCGGTCACCAAGAGCAAGTTCGACAACACCTTCGGGTGCCGCCACTCGCTGATCGACGGCCTGAACCGCGCGACCGACACGCTGATGTCCGGCAAGGTGGCGGTGGTGTGCGGGTACGGCGATGTGGGCAAGGGTTCAGCGGAGTCGCTCATCGGTCAGAAGGCCCGCGTGAAGGTCACCGAGATCGACCCGATCTGTGCGCTCCAGGCCTGCATGCACGGGCTCGAGGTCGTGCGGCTCGACGACGAGGTGGCCAGTGCGGACATCTTCATCACTACGACGGGCAACAAGGACATCATCACCGTCGAGCACATGAAGAAGATGAAGCACAACGCGATCGTGGCGAACATCGGGCACTTCGACAACGAGATCCAGATGTACGCGCTCGAGGAGCTTGTCGAGCAGGGCAAAGTCGAGAAGATCGAGATCAAGCCCCAGGTGCACGAGTTCAAGTTCAAGGCCGAGGCTGGGTGCGAGCCGCACTCGGTGATCATCCTCGCCGAGGGCCGCCTGATGAACCTCGGGTGTGCCACCGGCCACCCGAGCTTCGTGATGAGCACCAGCTTCACCAACCAGACGATCGCGCAGCTGGAACTCTGGACAAACGCCGATCAGTACGAGAAGCAGGTGTACACGCTGCCGAAGCACCTCGACGAGAAGGTGGCGCGTCTGCACCTCGACAAGCTCGGGGCCAAGCTCACGAAGCTTCGTCCGGAGCAGGCGGAGTACATCGGCGTGCACGTCGACGGGCCGTACAAGCCCGAGCACTATCGCTACTAAGTTCTCGTAGGAGACCAGGGTCGCAGTGGCTTGTCGGTCGCCGCGACCTTTCCCGGTGCCGTGGTCTGGAGCCGCTCGAAGATCGGTGAAGGCCACGGGGGCTGCGAGGATCTTTGTCATGCCACGGTCGCGTCGCATTGAAGAGCCACATGGTGCCCGCTTTCTGACGTTTTCGTGCTATCAGCGTCTCACACTGTTTGGAACGAGTGTGATTCGAGATGCGTTCGCGGAGCATATGCTGAGGGTGGCCGGCGAGGCTCGTCTGCGCTTCTTTGCATGGGTGATCATGCCAGAGCACGTTCACCTCGTTGTGTCGCAGCCGACCCATCCGCAGACCACGGCATCCTGGATGCAGCGGCTCAAGGAGCCCTTCGCGAGGCGTGTGCTCGCTCGGTGGAGGCAGCTTGACGCACCGGTTCTCGCTCGTTTGCAAGATCGAAGTGGTTCGTTTCACTTCTGGCAGCGTGGCGGGGGTTACGATCGAACCCTTGTGAGTCGCGACGAGGTCTACCGGAAGTCGACTTATGTCGAGGAAAACCCACTTTGTCGTGGGCTTGTCGAATCACTCGATGACTGGCGGTGGTCGTCGTGGTTTACTCGCTGTCGTGCTGTCGCGTGGCCTTCACCCGTCTGCGACGGGCTCCAGACCACGGCACCCGAAGGTAGTCACTAAACGCGAAGGGGTCTTATGCACGCCGCCGATCACTACACGACCTCACAGTCCTTCTCTTTCGAGTTCTTCCCGCCGAAGACCCCCGAGGGGTCTGAGAGGCTCTTCCACCACATCGAAGAACTCCAGCAGCTCGCGCCCTCGTTCGTCTCGGTAACGTACGGCGCCGGCGGCGGCACACGAGAACTCACGCAGCGACTCGTGGTCCGGCTTAAGGCCGAGACCTCGCTCGCGGTCGTCCCACACCTCACGTGCGTCACGCACACCGAGAGTGAGATCGCCGAGATCCTCGAGACCTATGCCCAGGCGGGCATCCGCAACATCCTGTGCCTCGGCGGCGACCCGCCGAAGGACGACCCAAATTACGACCGCTCGGGCGACCGGTTCCGCCACGCGATCGACTTGGTCAACTACGTACACGAGTTCAACGCAAAGCACGCGTCGTCGATGCCGGATGCGCGCGGGTTCGGCGTGCTCGTCGCGGGCTTCCCCGAGGGGCACCCCGCGACGCCGAACCGGCTGCTCGAGATGGACTATCTCAAGGCCAAGGTCGACTCGGGTTCGCATGTCATCGTGACACAGCTGTTCTTCGACAACCGCGATTTCTACGACTTCCGCGACCGGTGCCGGCTCGCGGGCATCACGGTGCCGATCGTCGCGGGGATCATGCCGATCACGAGCGCGAAGGGGCTCCGGCGGATGGCGGAGCTGGCCGCGTGCTCGCGGTTCCCGGCGCCGCTGCTCAAGGGCGTTCAGCGGGCGATCGACTCGCACGGCGGGGAAGACTCACCCGAGGCCAAGGACGCGGTACGCCGTGTGGGCGTACACTGGGCGACCGAGCAGTCGCGTGACCTGATCGATCACGATGTCGATGGGATCCACTTCTACACGCTCAATCACTCGACCGCGACGGCCGAGATCTACAAGACGCTCGGTGTGCGTGACTCGAGCTGCCTGACCGCGGGTGCGAGTCGGCCGGCCTCACCAGCATGACACCTTCCCGCGTGTTCACGCCCGCGGTTCTGATGGAACCGCGTCGTAATTCTCGGCGTCTTGGGGCGGTGCGCCTTGGGGCTTGTTCTCGTTCGTTGCAGCGGTCCTGAGGTCCGCGCAGGCCCGCTCGAGGATCGTGGTGACCGCGCGATCCATCTCGCGCGCCGCGGCCATCTCCTCGACCACCGTCGCGACCGCGCCGAGCCGGTGCGCGACCATCGCGCGGCTCAGGAAGCTCGTCCGCGCGATGACCTGCACCGATGGGTTGAGCCGCTTGGCCTCGCGGACGGCGCGGAGCACGGCTTCATCGTCGGGGATGGACAGCACCAGCACCTGAGCCCGGCGGATGCCGGCGGATTCGAGCACATCGGGGTTGGCGACATCGCCGTAGATAATCGTGTGCCCACGCTGCTGCTGGGTGCGGACTGTCGACGGGTTCATCTCGACGATGCTGACACCGACGGGCCGGTCGATGGCGCGGAGCGAGTCGATCACCGCGCGGCCCACCACGCCCATGCCGGCAACGATCACGTAAATGGATGGCGCGTCGAGCTTGGGATCGGCCTCGGCCTCCGCCTCCCGCTCCTCGACATCGACGAGCGACAGCGAGTGCACCCATCGCGCGGTCCTCGGCACCGGGAATTTCTCGGTGATCCAGAACGCGAAGTCGATGAGCGCCGGGGCCAGGACGAGCGTCACAACAATGACACCGGTGAGCTTGGAGACGGCATCGGTATCGAGCAAGCCGGCGCCCTGGGCCGCGGCGACTACGACCAGCGAGAACTCGCCGCCCTGCGCGAGGCTCAGCCCGACCGCGATCGCGGTGCCGCCGGTCGTCCCCGCGATATACGCCGCGCCGCCGATCGCCAGGGTCTTCAGCGCGATCACCAGCACCGATGCGATCACCACGGGCAGCCAGTACTCGGCAAGGACGGCGTAATCGATCGCGGTGCCGAGGGTCGTGAAGAAGATCGCCAGGAAGAGGTCGCGGATAACACCCATCTGCCCGGAAAGGTGGTGACGGAAGGGGGTGGTCGCGAGCAGGAAGCCCGCGAGGAAGGCGCCGAGTTCGGCGGAGAGCCCGGTGTGCTCGGTTGCTGCAGCGGCACCGATCGCGAAGGCCGCCGAGATGACCGTCATGACCTCGGCGGACCGCTGGCGGGCAGCCTGGCGGAGTAGGAGCGGGAGCACGAGCCGGCCGGTGGCGACGATCCCGCCGCAGGCGAGCACCGCCCACACCACGCTCATCGCCATATCGCCCGCGGACATGGCCGGTTCGGTCGACGTCTCTCCCCCCGGTGTGTGCCACGCAGCCAGTACGGGGAGGGCGATGAGCATCGCGACCGCAGCGAGGTCCTGCAGCAGCAGCACGCCCAGACTCAGACGGCCCGCGACTCGTTCCGTGCGTCGTCTGGCCTGCAGCACCTGCATGACGACCGCGGTGGAACTCAGCGCCAGTGCCATCGCAGCGGCGAGCATCGGCCACCCTTGCTGCTGGAGCACCGCAGCGGTGGGGATCATCAACGCGATCGAGATCGCGAGCGAGATCAGGCCCGCGGCCAGGATTCGGGTGAGGCCGACCCGGATCGTCGAGAGATCGATGTGCAGGCCGATGCCAAAGAGCAGGAAGACCATGGCCAGCCCGCTCAGTTGGGAGACACCCTCGGGGTCGTTGATCAGTCCGAGCGCGTGCGGGCCGATGATCGAGCCCGTGATGAGGTAGGCGGGCACCGTCGCGAGACGGAGCTTCTGGAGCACAACGGCCACAAGCCCCGCAGCGGCAAGGATGACGACGAGCGGGAGGAGCAGATCACCGGCGCTCGACGCGAGGGTCAGCGGCATGCGCGGATGCTACGCGAGGATGACCGCGGCGACCGGAGACCGGCGATCCGAGCCGCGGGCGCGAGCACGCGCGCCAGACTCACAATCACAGACTGCACACGATCGACGGAAGACTCCCGATTCCCTCGGAGTCGCCGTGATTCTCACCCAGGCGCGTGCGCACGCGGCTCGGATTGAATGGGTTGTGGGTCAGAGCGGCTGGGCGGTGCCGGCGACAAGGCCGGCCATGAGGTCACGGGCGGCGGTGGCGCCGGCGCTCCTGGCGATGGCGGGCGTCGACACAACGGTGGGGCTCTTGGCCTCGGCCACGTGAGGCGTCGGGATGGGGTCGAGCCCGATCGGCAGTCGCTGATACAGCCGGTGGATCATGATCCGGGGCGGCAAGTGTCGGCAGGCGAGATCGAAGAGCTTGGACTCGTGGCGATCGTCGCCGATCAGCAGGCAGTCGATGTCGGAGGTGAGCCGGGGGTCACCGACCGAGACGACGGGCACGCCGTTGCGGTGCGAGCCGACGGGCATCCGCGAGTCACCCCAGGAGACGTAGTACCGGATGGGGATGTGGCGCATGCCGTCGATGTGCCGCTCGAGCCAGTCGGTGTGCTTGGCCGAGCCGTACAGCGCCACGCGGGACAACCCGCGCTCAACCAGCTTGTTGATCATGAGTTCGAGTCGCTCGGCAACAAGTGCAGCAAGCAGTTCCTGCGCGGTGAAGATGACGCCGGCGTGTGGGATCTCGTTCACGTGATGAGCCTCCATGCCCGTGGAACAGCGGTGAGGTGCCCGCGGCATCGGGCGACCGGAATCACGAGCGAAGTGCGTGCCGGGCCGGTGGTACACTCGGCCCGACCATCGACCGATCGGAGCCACCAGCGTGTCAGAGCAGATCACGGATCAGATGTCGGGGGGGCCGGGGGGACGGACGGTTGCGGTGACCGGGGCCAGCGGGTTCGTTGGCCGGCACTGCATCCGCACCCTGCTCCACCATGGGTGGCGAGTGCGGGCGCTCGTCCGCGACCGCGGCAAGGCCCGAGAGGTGCTGCCGGAAGGCGGTGAGGCTCAGGGCCTGGAGGTGGTGGTCGGCGATGTGTTCGAGGCCCCGGCTCGGGCGGCGCTGGTGCGGGACTGCTCGGCGGTGGTACACGCGATCGGGATCCGGCGCGAGCTGCCGCCGGACATCCGTTTCGACAAGCTCCACGTGCAGGCGGCCAAGGTGATGATCGACGAGTGCGTGGCGCGCGGCGTGCCGCGTTTCGCTCTGATCTCTGCCCTCGGCGTGCGTGCGAACGCGAGCACCGAGTACGCGCGCACGAAGTGGGAGGCCGAGACACTGCTCCGCAGGAGCGGGCTCGACTGGACCATCCTCCGTCCGTCGATCGTGCACGGCGTGGACGGCGAGTTCATGGCGATGGTCAAGGGGTGGGTGCTGGGCAACTCGCCGCCGTTCGTGTTCATCCCGTACTTCACGCGTCTGAAGGACATTGCCGGCTTCCCGCCAACGCCGGGTTTCGAGTCGGCCAGGGTCGCGCCGGTTGCGGTGGAGGATGTCGCTGCAGCGGTTGCGACATCGCTCGAGACGCGCGACGCGGTGGGTGAGGTGTACTGCCTAAGCGGGCCCGACGAGCTGAGCTGGCCGGAGATGCTCGCCGCGGTGCGCGACCGTCTGCCGCTCGCCAAGGCGAACAAGCCGATCATCGGGATCCCCGGGTACATCGGGTGGATCGGCGCGATGAAGGCGAAGCTTCTCGGCGTGGCGAGCCTGGTGCCGTTTGGCACCTCGGAGCCGATTCTCGCGATGGAGGATTCGGTGGCGAGCCGGGAGAAGGCATCGGCCCACCTGGGGTACACCCCACGGCCGTTTGTGGACACGATGGCGGGGTACGTCGAGCACCTGTGAGCCGCTGGCCCAACTCGATCGCGGGAGCACCGGATGGGCAAGAAAGAGATCGTGTTGACGGTGCTGATCCTGCTCGCGTTGCTCGCGGGCGTGCTGGTCGGTCAGTTCGTGCTGCATGCCGGTGGTGAGGCGGCGGCGGGCTCGATCGAGGTTTTCACGAAGCTCGGCGATCTGCTGTTCATTCGCCCGCTGCGGATGCTGGTGGTGCCGATTGTGTTCATTGGTGTCACGGTCGGCGTGGCGGGCATCGGGCGGGCGGACAAGCTCGGGCTCCTGGGCGGCACCACCATTGCCTACTACCTGTTGACCATGGCCGCGTCGATCACGGTCGGCCTTGCCCTCGTCGGCGTGTTCAAGCCCGGGGCCGGGGCGGACCTGGCATCGCTCGAGGAGAACGCCAAGAGCGCGTTCGAGAACTCGGTGGAGTCTCGGATTGAGGATCGGCCCGAGACGTTCACCGATGTTGTCTTCCAGCTCGGTGAGAGCCTGGTGTCGGACAACCCGATCCGCTCTGCGGCCGAGGGCGACACCCTGCCGCTGGTCACGCTCGCGATCCTGCTCGGTCTGGCGCTGGTATTGATCCGTGAGAAGGGGGAGGCAGCGATCGCTTTCTTCCAGTCTCTCTTCGAGGCGTTGATCAGGCTCGTGCTGTGGATCATCTGGCTCGCGATCCCAGGGATCTTCTTCATCGTTGCGGCCCGTGTCGGGCAGGTGGGGTTCGAGGGGTTCGCGGGGCCGCTCGCCAAGTTCTCCATGGTGGTGGTGGTGGGGCTCTTGATCCACTCGGTGATCACGCTGCCCACAGTGCTCGCGGTGTTCGGGCGGATCAACCCGTTCGTGTTCATGTGGCAGATGCGCAAGCCGTTGCTGACCGCGTTCGGCACGTCGAGTTCCGCTGCGACGCTGCCCATCACCATCGAGGAAGCCGTGCAGAGCGGCGGGTGCAGCCGGCGGGCTGCGAACTTCGTGCTACCCGTCGGCGCGACGATCAACATGGACGGCACGGCCCTCTACATCGCGGTCGTCGTCAGCTTCCTCTTCGAGCTCTACGGCTTCGAGCTGACGCTGATCCAGTACGCCATCATCCTGTTCACAGCCACGCTCACAGCGGTGGGGGCGGCCGCGGTGCCCAGCGCCTCGCTCGTGCTCATGGCGATCGTGATCGGCGCGGTCAACAACACGCTGCCGGCCCTCGAAGATGGCGAGACGCAGCTGCTCCCGCTGCACGCGATCGGGATCATCCTTGGAGTCGACCGGCTGCTCGACATGTGCCGCACCGCGGTGAACGTCTGGGGCGATTCGGTCGGGGCCAAGCTGCTGACGCGGCTGGCGCCGGATGAGGATGCGGCGAGTCGATCCTGATGGTTCAGGCATTCGAGCGATCATGCTCCGGCGACCGAGCCCAGATCGCGAGTGAGCAGAGCATGAACAGCCGCTGGCTGTGGTCGCGTGGGCGAACGTGCCGGGCGGTTCCCGAGGCGGGCTGGAGCCCTCCCGCGACCATGTGCTCGTCGATCATCTGTCGGATGTAGCCGAGGTTGACATCGAGCACATCATGGACGAGGCCGAAGGGGCGGATGTCGGTGGCGGGGGCCTCCAGGCCCCGGGGCGGATCCGGGTGTTGGCGGAGGCCGGGTGCCCCCGCCCCCCCC
>JBCDJJ010000119.1:0-7703 GCA_038747915.1 Planctomycetota bacterium
GCTGCACCGAGTGGCGAGACCCGCGTCGAGAAGGACACGATGGGCGAGATGACCGTGCCGGCGGATGCGCTGTACGGCGCGTCGACGGCCCGCGCGGTCGACAATTTTCCGATCGCCAAGCGGCCCGTGCCCGCGCCGGTCATTCATGGCTTCGGCCATCTCAAGGCGGCGTGCGCCCAGGTGAACCAGGACCTCGGCAAGCTCGACGCCAAGCTGACCGGCGCGATCGTCGAGGCCGCGTCAGCGGTGGCGCGCGGCGAGCAGGATCAGCACTTCCCGGTCGACGTCTACCAAACCGGCAGCGGCACAAGCACGAATATGAACGCCAACGAGGTGATCGCGAACCTCGCCAACGTGGCGCTCGGGTTCGGCGTCGGGGCGAAGGGCACCGACGGCGCGGTGCACCCCAACGACCACGTGAACATGGGGCAATCGTCCAACGACACGTTCCCAACCGCGATGCACATCGCCGGTGCCCTGGCGATCCAGAACGAGCTGCTGCCCGCGCTGAAGAAGCTGCACGGCGCTCTGGACGCGAAGGCCAAGGCGTGGCACAGCGTCATCAAGATCGGCCGCACGCACCTGATGGACGCCACACCGATCCGGGTGGGCCAGGTATTCGGCGGGTACGCGCGGCAGGCGGAGATGGGGATCGCCCGGGCGGAGTGGGCGCTCAAGGAGCTGACCCACGAGATCATGCCAATCGGCGGAACCGCCGTCGGGACGGGGATCAATACCGATCCGGCGTTCGGCGCGAAGGTGTGCGAGAAGCTCTCGGCAGCGCTCGGGGTGTCCTTCACGGAGGCTGCAGACCACCCCGAGGCGCAGGCCGCGAAGGACGCCTTCGTGTCGGCACACGGCCACCTGAAGACGATTGTGGTGTCGCTCAGCAAGATCGCGGGGGATATCCGGCTGCTCGGCTCGGGGCCGCGGTGCGCGATCGCTGAACTCAAGCTGCCCGCGACGCAGCCGGGCTCGTCGATCATGCCGGGGAAGGTGAACCCGGTGATCTGCGAGAGCGTGGTGCAGGTCGCCTGCCGGGTGCTCGGGAACGATGCCACGGTGTCGGCCTCGGGACTCGGCGGGGTGGGATCGATCTTCGAGCTCAACGTGGCGATGCCGGTGATGATCGACGCGTTCCTGGAATCGGTCACACTGCTCGCGAACGCGTCGGGCGTGTTCGTCGACAAGCTGCTCGATGGGCTCGAGGTCGACGAGGACCGGTGCGCCGAGTTGATCGAGCAGAGCCTGATGATGGTCACCACGCTGGCGCCGGTGGTGGGGTACGACACCGCTGCGGCCCTCGCCAAGCAGGCGTACGCCGAGGGCAAGACGATCCGGCAGTTGTGCCTCGATCAGGGGGTGGTGGAGGCCGGCGAGCTGGATCGCCTGCTCGACCCGGCGGGCATGACCGGGTGACGACTTTCGGAAAATGATCGCCTAGGCAGGGCATTCTCGGTCCGATCCCTTCCACAGCGCTTGCCCCCTGCAATACCGGTCCTATGTTTCACCGGAGCGGCGAAGGCGCCGTTAGGGAATTGTTTGAACACACGTCGCCCTCGCACGAGGGCAGGGGAAAAAGAGATGACCAAATACGCCTGTGCGGCTCTTGTTGCGTTCGCTGGATCGGCGTCCGCCGTGACGGTGACCGAGGATTTTGACAGCTTTGCATCGCTCGCCAACGGCCAGGCGGTCGGCAACGGTGCGAGCCCGGCCTCGTTCTTCTTCGACCTGACGGTCACGAAGCGGAACGGCAGCGGACTGGACGGTGTGATCTTTGATTCGACCATCAGCGGCCCGAACGACCCGAGCGACGACCCGGACCTGCTGATCGACAACGGAAACGTTCTCACCGCTCAAGAAGGTTCGGACGGCACCGCAGCCCCCGGCGACATCTTTAGCGATCCGGATGACAACGTTGGCTTCATCCTCATCCTCGATTTCATCGTGCCGGTGGCGGTCGAGTCGCTCTTGCTGGTCGACATCAACGGCGGCACCTTCACCGAGATCACGCTGACCGACGAGAACGGCCTTCAGCGGCAGTACGACATCCCGGCCGAATTCACGGGCGAGGTGCCGGACGATCCGGGCGAGTTTCTGATGAGCCTGGTCACCACAGCGCCGCAGGCCTCGCCGCACACCTCGGGCCCGATCGTGGTCGACTTCGAGGACCTGGGCTTCGATCAGACCGCGGTGGTGTCGCTCGAGTTCGACACACGTGGCTCGGCAGCGATCGACGACATCACGCTGACCGGTGACCAGATCCCCACGCCCGGCACGATGGCGCTGCTCGGCCTGGGAGCGTTCGCTGGGCTCCGCCGCCGCCGCTGAGACCGGCTGCGACGTCGACGACCGGAGCATCCATCAACCTCAACGTGACGTTCGATAACGCACCGTTCTGCGGTGCGTTTTTCGTTGCTGGCTCACGACGGCGTGCAGCTCGCCCGGCCTGCGTCTATGTGCGCATTGGCGTCTGCGATGAACGCATGACGATGCACCCGTTCGACCCGAACCGCCCAGATTCACACGCTCGATGCCGCCGGTGCATCCGGTGACGACCACGCCCGCGGACTACGGTTTTTTTCGTCCGAGTGTGTTGCATGCGCGCGGTTTCGACGGCACCTTGTGAGCGACTCTCGTGAGAGCCCTGCGCACTAGGGGTTCTCGACATTCGTTCACTGGCACACTGGGAAGATTTTGAGATGAAGACATTTGTTTTTGCGTGCGGCGCGGCCGTTGTGGCTCAATCTGCGCTCGCCGTCACGGTTGTCGAGGATTTCGACAGCTTTGCGTCGTTCGCCAACGGTCAGGCGGTCGGCAATGGCGCGACTGATGCGTCGTTGTTCTTCGATCTGACGGTCACAGCGCGGAACGGCGATGGCCTCGACGGCGTGATCTTTGATTCCGATCCGGCCGGACCGAACGCGGGGAGCGAAGACGTCGACCTGCTGGTCGACACCGGCAACGTGCTGACCGCGCAGGACGGCTCGGATGGCACGGCGACACCCGGCACGATCTTTGACCCCGCGGACGATGACGTCGGCTTCATTCTGACCTTGGATTTCATCGCGCCGCTGACCGTTGAATCGCTTCTTCTTGTCGACATCGACGGCGGCACGTTCACCGAGATCACGCTGATCGACGAGAGCGGCCTCGAGCGCGAGTTCGACATTCCTGCCGACTTCACCGGCGATGTCGCGGCCGGCGAGCCGGGCTCCTTCGTGATCGATCTGCTCACGCTCTCGGACCAGTCGTCGGTGAACGGCACCGGCCCGATCACCGCGGTCGAGGACGACGGCTTCGACCAGGACGCGGTGGTCACGCTGGTCTTTGATACGCGTGGCTCTGGTGCGATCGATGACCTCGTGCTCTCGGGCGACGAGGTGCCGACCTCCGGCTCGCTCGCGCTGCTGGCGGTGAGCGGCGTGCTCGCCGGCACACGTCGCCGCCGCGCCTGAGTTCTTCAACACACACTGCTTTCCATTCTTCCATCCCTATTGGGCGAAGCCGCCTGAGTTCTCACACCGGCTCGCTCGCGTCGGGTGACGATCGAAGGAAATTCAGCGAGGCCGTCGCGTCCGATTCCCCCACATCGGACGCGGCGGCCTTTGGTCGTGCTCACATCGTGCGGCGTGGAGCGCCTTGCCTCTTCTGGTTCGCGGATGAGTGGCGTGAGGAGCGTCCTACTCCCCAATAGTCAGATGACCGGACACCTGTGGGTGAGTGTTCGTGGGAGCGAGACGCTCCCACCACCAGGCCACGGAATGCAATGGTGCAAGATGCTCGAGTTCGGGATGCGGCACGCGAGTGCGCGATGCACGATCACGGCACGAGACCGACCGCTCCAGCGAACTCCTGATTCTCGGGTTCGGCGAGCAGCATCACGAGGTCTTCGATGAGCATTTCCTCGACATGACCGTCGAGGAATCCTACCGGCACGGTGCTGCGGCCTCTGAGGATCACGGCGCGGTCAACGATGACAACGAATCGTCCCGGAGCGGCAACGCCACTAAGCCGTCCGCCGCCTCGGAAGGCATAGTCGGGTCCGCCGTCGATGGCCGGTCCGGCTGGCGATTCGAGCACGTGGGTGTCACCGAGGTAGCCGAGCTCGATGAGTGTGTGCAAGTCGGGAGGCAGTGTGTCGTTGTGATCCACGGCGTAATTCATCGCAGCGGCGAGGGCCTTGCGTTGATTGTTCGTTGAGAGGGTCGTGTGGGCGTTGACACGCACGCGCCCAAGGGCCGGCAGCAAGATCCCCACCTGCATCGTGATGAAACTCGGCGAGCTGAGCCCGAAGGCACCGGCTCTCGACTGCATGTTCGCGAGCGTACGCACCACGGAGGGATCACCGTCGTACCACACCACGAGGTCGTCGCCGCGCCAGTGCGCGATGGCGATCGACTCTGTCGCGGTGTCGACATAGTCGGTGTAGCTCACTGGTCGCGCGAGCGAGTCGAGCTGAGTTGGTCCGCCGGCCAGGTTCCGGGCTGCCGAGACAGCGGCGCGGTAGAGGCTGTAGCTGCGTTGCGCACTGAAGCGATCGTCGGTCCAACTGAAGTAAGCGAGCGTGCCGCCTCGAGCATCAGCCACGGATCGGGTGAGGGCGAGGTTCACATCGCCGCGGGTGCGGAAGGGACGGCCGGTGCGCGAGATGTGCTCGATGGCGTGCTCGAGCGCTTCTGGGCTGAGCGCCGCGACCACTCGGTTGTTCGAAACCGCGATGCAGACCTCGGCGGGCACGGGGATCCAGGGCGTCTCGAGAGCCAAGGCGGGCGTGCCATCGGCCAGCTCCATCGGCCGCACCGCGACGAAGCCTCGCGCGGGGCCCGCACCGAGCCCCGTGAGTATCGAGGCGAGCTGATCGAGGGCCTGCCAGAAGCGATCGGCATCGCGCACATCGGCGACCACCACCGAGGACAGCACACCGCCGCCACCGGTCTCGAGCGAGGTGTAGTAGACGATGGACGGGCCCAATTGCTGAAAGAGCTCGGTCTGCGGATCGAAGCCGAGTATGGCGGTCACCATGGCCATCGGGTCTTCGGAGACGCCGTTTGCCCTCAGGGCCTCGACGATGGCCTGCGCGGCGGCCCCCGGCTCGAACGCAACGGCCTGGACGCTGGTCGCGTCGTGCGGCACGACATCGAGCACGTTTGGATCGAGGCCCTGGCTCGTGAAACCGATGCGCTCGGCGAACGGCAGGAACCCGCGCGTGATGCCGCGGCCGATCACGTGGTCCGGGGCGCGCCCCAGTTGGATCTCGAGCGCGATCGATGGTTCCGCAAGTAGCCCGGCGTTCTCCAGAGACTCAAGCAGCTCGGCATCACCCTGATCGATCTCGCTCCCGAACATCTCGATCAGGCGCCCGAGATCGACATGCGCGACAAAGAGCGACGCCGCGCCGCGCGGGAGTGGCGCGAGTGGGGTGATCGCATCGTCGACAGGCTGCCCGAGTCCACTAAGAAACACGAGTTCGTCATCCTCGAGCACAAAGCCGAGCTCGGCATCGATGATGGACCGCACGCCATTGGCATCGGCATCGGACACCGCGGTGCTGCTCTCTCTCAGCCCCCGGGCGAGCTGGCGGATCGCCACCTCGGCGCCCTCGAGCCCTGTCAGCCGGACCTGGAGCTCGGGGACCCCGTCCCGGTGACCAACGACCGCGAAGGACGCACGCCCGAGCGCGATGGTCGCGATGTGCCGCCAGAGCACCGGGTGCAGGATGTCTTGGCCGTCGAGGGCTTCCGCCCACTGCTGCGGAGCGAGCGGCCACCGAGGGACTGTCGCCCCCACCGCAGCGTCTACGGGGTCGTCGAGGAGGGCCGGGACACCCGCTGACTCGATCTTCACCGGTGGGTGAGCCAGCGCGAGCGGTGCGAACAACGTGACCACACCAACGCACGCCGATACAAACCTCTTCATCGATGCCATCATTACCTTCTCCTTCTGCAACAGAACCAAAGTGTCAGCTTACCGGAGTCTCCGGAGTCATCCGGAGCGCGCAGGTGCGCCGGGAGACAGGATATTTTCACTAATTACTGAAAATAATGGATTGGTCACCCGGGCCACCGATACACTTTCAACGCCATGATTCAGCTCGCCTCCACGCCGGAACGATCGATACACGAGTCTGCCTCCGGGCGAGACGCCGGGCTGTTGAACGCGGTGATCGCGGGCGAGGCACGCCTGACGCCCGCGCAGGCGTTCGAGCTCTACCACACGGTGCCGGTGCACGAACTCGGCCGGCTGGCCGATGCGCGGTGCCGGGCGATCCACGGCGATGCGGTGCGGACCTACGTCATCGACCGGAACATCAACTACACGAACGTCTGCTCCGCCAAGTGCACCTTCTGTGCGTTCCGGCGGAACGGCAACGAGCACGACGCGTACACGCTCGAGCACGAGGCGATCTACGAGAAGACCGCCGAGCTGCAGGCGATCGGTGGGACGCAGATTCTCATGCAGGGGGGGATGAACCCGGCACTGCCGCTCTCGTGGTACACCGCGCTGCTCTCGGGGCTCAAGGAGCGGTTCCCGCGGGTGCACGTGCATGCGTTCAGCCCGCCGGAATTCATCGAGTTCGTGGAGTATTTCGATCCGCCGGGCGACTCGCTCGCGGCGAAGATCCGGTGGGTGATGCACCAGCTCCGCGAAGCGGGGCTCGACTCGGTGCCGGGCGGGGGCGGCGAGATCTTCGCCCCACCGGTGCGGCGGAAGATCGGGCTCGGCAAGTGTGACGCGGAGGCGTGGCTCACCGTCATGGGCGTAGCCCACGAGCTCGGCATGTTCACCAGCTCGACCATGATGTTCGGGCACATCGAGGGTGTGGCCGACCGCATTCACCACATGGACCTCGTGCGGCGCTGGCAGGACGCCTCGCTCGCGGGAACACCGCTGGCCCTCACGGATGCCGGGGCGGGCGGCACGCCCGCCTCACCAACCGGGATCGCACCCGCCCATTACGTCTCATTTATCTCCTGGCCGTTTCAGCGGGAGAACACGCCGCTCGGACGCCTGCCGGACTGGGATGGACCGACCGCGGATCACCCCGACTTCCCGGGCGATGTGGTCGCGCACCTGGACGGGTCGGGCACCAAGGCCCTCGACGCCCGGTTCGGTCGGGTGCTCCGGCAGGCCGGCACGACCGACTACCTACGCACGCAAGCGCTCTCCCGGCTGTACCTCGACAACATCTACTCGATCGGGGCGAGTTGGGTGACCATGGGCCCGCATGTCGGCCAGGTCGCCCTCGCGTACGGCGCGAACGACATGGGCTCGGTGATGATGGAGGAGAACGTGGTGTCGTCCGCCGGCACGACGTACTGCCTGGACGAAGCGGTGCTGTGCCACCTGATCCGCGGCGCCGGCTTCACACCGGCCCAGCGGGACAACACGTACGACATGCTCACGCTGCACGACACAGCCGATGCACCGGATCTCCGCGTGAGCGACTGGTCGCACCACCGCACACGCAGGCTCCATCAGCAGACAGCGACCGCGGACACCGGCGTGCCGGCCGAGTCGGCGCCGATCGGGCTCACCGTCGCGGGGGAGTGAAGGCTCGACTAGAGCAGACCAAGTCAACTCGTCTCGCCAGTCTCAGCGGTGGATCGACCGACTCCGGGACTTGGGTGCCACTGGCGGCTTGCCCGCCAGTGTTCAAGGGCTTTGGCGTTCGCACTGGTGGGCAAGCCACCAGTGGCACC
>JBCDJJ010000120.1:0-7091 GCA_038747915.1 Planctomycetota bacterium
CGCGGTAGTCCTGCGCATCCTCGTCCCACTCGACCGCAGCGTCGGGCACGATCGGCGGCTCGGCCTCGCTCACCAGCTCGCGACCCGGATGGAGCTTGAGGCCCTTCATCGCCTCGATCGCAGCCCGGACCTCGTCGAGCTCGGCGCCGGTCCGATGCACGATCTTGGGGATGCGGTTGTGCGTGAGGTCGTCGAGGTGATCGGCGACGATCTCGCGGGCCAACCGCAACGCCGGCACCGGCCGCTCGTCGATCATCGCGTCGAGCTGGAGCAGCAGGCACTCCCGCGTGTCACGCGCCCCGATGCCCACCGGCTCGAGGAACAGCTGCACCGCTGAGAGCGCGTTCTCGAGCATGTGCATGTTCAGCTCGGCCCGCACCGACCCCGAGTTATCGAGGATGGTCTCGAGCGGTGTGCGCAGGTACCCGTCCTCCTCGATGTGCTCGACGATGAGCCGTCCGGGCACGCGGAGTTCCTCGCGCACATCGAGGAACGACCACTGCTCGAGCAGCTGCTCGGTCAGGCTCTCCGACCGGGCCGCGGTGTTGGTCATCGCGTCGAGCTTGCCGTCACGTTCGCTCGGGTCGGCGGCCCGGGTCCGCGTGGGCTCCCACTCGGTCGTGAGCCGCTCGCGGGGCTCGGCGGTGTCCTGCCCGTTGGCGGCCGCCGACTCGTAGGCGTTGTCGAAGGCCTCGCCGTAGTCCTCTTCGAGGCTACCGAGCCGCTCGAAGTCATCGGCGCTGTCGCCCTGGCCTGCGTCGAGCTCGTGCGTGGGGGCGTCAGCGGCGGCCTCGCCGCGCGTCTCCTCGAGTATGGGCCGCTCGTCCGGCGGCGTGTCTGGGTCGCCATCGGCGAGCTCGAGCGCGATGTTGGATTCGAGCTCCTGCTCGATGCGCTCCTCCAACTGAGGCAGCGCCATCTGCAGGATCTCCATCGACTGGATCATCCGCGGCGCCAGCTTCATCTGCTGGCCCATGCGCATCGATTGTGAGGTGTCGAATCTCATCGCCGCCTCGCGGGCTCCGCCCGGTTACCGCGGTGGCCAGGACCCAAACACAGTCCGACTGTGGCACACATGTGCAAAACGCGGACCACCACCGCGATGATGCTATCGGCTCGATGAAGATTCGGGCTGCATCGCCATCGGCTGCTTTCTGCGCTCGAGATTCGGGATTGACGGCCGCTGGTGGCCGGCACCCCACCACACAGGATTTCGTGGCCTCGGCATCGCACAGACCGCACCACCCACGCCTGCGGTCCATGACCGAATTACACCGTTCCTCGCCCCTCGAGCGCATCCGCCAGCACCGCGGCGTTGGCGTACTCCAGCTCTCGCCCAGCGGGGAGCCCGCGAGCAAGGCGGGTCACCTGAACCTCGCGGTTCGCCATCTGATCGGCGAGATACAGCGCCGTGCCGTCGCCCTCGAGTGTCGGGTTCAGCCCGAGGATGACCTCGGCCACACGCACGCCGTCGAAGTTGGTCGCTGGGTCGTCGATCCGCTCGAGCAGCCGGTCGATCGTCAGGTCGTCCGGCCCGATGCCATCCAGCGGGCTGATCCGTCCGAGCAGCACGTGGTAGACACCGCGGTACATGCCCGTTTGCTCGAAGACAATCACATCCTTCGGTTGCTCGACCACGAGCACCGTCGAGCGGTCGCGGCGCGGATCGGCCCCGATGGTGCACACCTCGGCATCGGTGAAGTTGAAGCTGATCGGGCAGTACCGCACCTTGGTCTTGACGTCGGTCACGGCCTGCGCGAGGGCCATCGCCTCGTCGGTCGGTCGGCGCAGCACGTGCAGCGCCAGCCGCTCGGCCGAGCGTTTACCGATCCCCGGCATCTCCGCGAACGCCTGGATGAGCCGCACGACCGAGTCGGGGTAGGCGCGGGTGGCGTCGTCCAGATCGGGTTTGCGAGCAGCCTTGGGCACGGGCGATCGTAGGAAGGTGGTTGACGGGGCTGCAGATCACGCCGCGGGGATCGGGGCGCCGCCCTCGAGCGGTGCATCCGGCGTGCCGCGGTACCCGGAGATCGGCGGGATCTTGCTGGTGTACACCGTCGGTGCCGCGACCGCGATCGACGAGTACGTCCCGACCACCACGCCGCACAGCAGAGCGTAGGTGAACGACGCCAGCCCCTCGCCGCCACGCAAGAAGAGCACGGTGAGTGCGACGAGCGTCGTGCCCGACGTGATCAGCGTGCGGCTGATCGTCTGGTTGATCGAGAGGTTCACCACATCGCGCGAGGCGTAAGGCAGTCGCCCGCGGTTCTCGCGCACGCGGTCGAGGATCACGATCGTGTCGTTGAGCGAATACCCGATGATCGTGAGCAGCGCCGCGATCAAGCCGAGGTCGATCTTGAACGGCAGGATGCCGTACGCCGCCGAGGCACCGTCGGTCACCTTGTAGATGATCTCGGCGAGCGCGATCAGGCCGACCACAGCCACCACATCGTGCAGCAGCGCGAGGATCGCCGCGAACGAGTACCGCGGCGAGCCGAATCGCACCCAGATGTAGACCAAGATGAGCAGCAGCGAGAGGATCACCGCGACGATCGCCTGCGCGCGGAACGTGCGCGCGATCGACGGGCTGAAGCTCTGCACGCCCGCGAGGGTCTGTCGATCGGTCAGAGCGGCGCGCGCCAGCTCCCATTCCTGCGACGCGAGCTCGCGCTCCCACCGTGGTTTGTCGGTGAGCGGGCTGATCGCAGGGTCACGCACGAGCACCACGGCTGTGGCCACGCCCTCGCCCTCGGTCTCGAGCACCTTGAGGTCGAAATCGCGCCGCAGGGCGGTCGACGCGAACGGATCCTGTGTCCGGAGGAAGGCGAGCCGCTCGCGGAGCTGATCCTCGCTCGGCCGCGGCTGCAGGTTCTCGAGCAGGATCGCGACGCCACCGAGGTAGGTATCGATCCGATCGGCGAACTCGGGGCCGATACCGCGGATGTCGTTGCGACCGAGCACCGGGTCGACGATCTCGTACACCGGCGCGGTCGAGTCGGCGCCGGTCCACTCGAGCGTCTCGCTACCGCGGAAGGTGAGCGCCGGTGTCGAGGCGATCAGCCCCTCGAACTCCCGTGTGATCGCGTCGACGACGATGTCTGGCTGATCGGCGACGGTTTTAATCTTGAAGCGGTCCGAGTCGATGCCGTTGGCCTGCGGATTGACCGCTTGGATCTCCGCGGTGCGCAGGTCCGCGAGAATCGCAGCCTGCTCGTCGCCCGGATCCGCAGCGAGTGTGTCCTGCGCCTGCGAACCCAAGGCCTGGACGCGCTCCTCCACCTCGCTGCGCGACAGGATGATCGCTTCGCCGGCGTCGGGGTTTCCTTCGCCATCGGCGAGCAACTCGGGTTGCTGAAGGCGGATGTCGACGACCGTGCCGCCGCGGAACTCGGTGTCGAGTAGCTCGTCCTGCTGAATCCAGATGAGCCCGCCACCCGTGAGGAGAAGAGCAGCGGAGATCACGTAGAACACGGGGCGAAGCCCGATCCAATCGACCTTCGGAGTGAGCACCTTGTCGATCACCGGCACCGCGAGAGGGAGCTGCGACAGGTTCTTGATCTTGATGCGATCAACCGCCGCCGAGAAGATCAGCCGGCTGATGATCAGCGAGCTGAACATCGTGCCGACCACGCCGATGCCGAGCGTCACCGCGAAGCCCTTGATCTCCTGCGTCGCGGTGTAGAAGAGCACGAAGCAGACGATCAGGTTGGTCACGTTCGCATCGACGATCGTCGACAGCACCTTCTGGAAGGCGACGCGGACCGCGGCCCGGATGTTCTCGCCGGCCTTCAGCTCCTCGCGGATGCGCTCGTAGATCAGCACGTTGGCATCCACCGCCATGCCGAACGTCAGCACCACGCCCGCGATGCCCGGCAGTGTGAACGAGCTGCGCGCGAGCGCCATCGCGCCGAGAATGATCACCGCGTTCGCTGCGAGCGCCATCAGCGCCACCGCGCCCATCGAGAAGTAGTAGGCGATCATGAAACACCCGACGGCGATCAGCGCCCACTGGCTCGCCTCGAGCCCGCGCAGCAGGTTGTCCTTGCCGAGTTCGGGTGCGATCGTGTTCTCGGAGATCGGCCGCTCCGAGAGCGTGGCGGTGAGCGAGCCCGCTTCGAGCGTTTGCACGAGCTGGTTGATCTCGACCTGCGTGAAGTTGCCCGTCACCTGCACCGAGTTGGACAGGCGGCTCACGATGTTCGGCGCGGTGTACGCGCGGCCATCCAGGATGATGGCCATGTTCCGTTCGATGTTGGGCTCGGTGAGCTCTGCGAG
This sequence comes from Planctomycetota bacterium, assembly GCA_038747915.1. Classification (GTDB taxonomy): domain Bacteria; phylum Planctomycetota; class Phycisphaerae; order Phycisphaerales; family UBA1924; genus JBCDAP01. Next base: position 4,276 of record JBCDJJ010000120.1, read on the forward strand.
CAGCACCGCACCGCGCGGGTTCATGCGGTAGTTCACCGACGGGCGGCCCGTCCGCGGATCCGTGCCCTGAGACGCCCCGGTCAGGCCCCACTCGCCCTCGCCCTCGGCCTTGGTGAGCCGCATGCCGGGCGTGTCGTGCATCAGGATGTAATAGGTGCCGGCAGCGGGTTCCGCGATCAGATTGAACCGGTTTTGGAAGTACGGCTGCGGCGCCGAGCGCAGGTCCGCGAGTTCTTCGACATAGTCGAACCAGTCGTCGAGCTTGTTGATCGGCACCCACACGAACCGCTCGTCCGTGAAGTTCTCCGGGCCAAGGGCGCGGAACCGCTCACGAAGCCCGGGGATGTCCACCCGGTCGGCCTGCGGGTCCGCAGCGATACGGAACTCGAGCACACCCGCGCCACGGAGCAACCGCTTGAGCTCGTTCGGGTCGTCCAGGCCGCGCGCCGCGTCCTGATACGCCTCGTAAGCCTGAAGAATGGAGCCCGCGGGTCGTTCGATCTCCTCGTTCACCGCTGGGATCGTGACGGTCTGCTCGCCCGCGCCGATCGTTTGATCCACGAGCATCGGCGGCCCGATGAGTGCCTCGGCACCGGGCAGGCCGGTCACCTTCTCCCGGATCGATTCGAGCGCCAATGTCCGTTCACTCGGGAGTGTGACCGGTTCGTCGGACTGCTCGCTCGGCTTGATGATCGGCGCCTCAGGCTGCTCGATCGCGCGGCGAAGCTCGTTCAGGGTCACCACGCGAGCGAGCGCCTCGGTTCGTGCCTCCTCGAGCGTCTCGACAGCGGCACCGGCCGCATCGAGTGCCTCGTCACGCGCCACCCGAAGCGGATCGATCAACTCGGTCGCCCCGGACTCGCGCGCCTGCTCGAACGCCGCATCACCGAGCTCGAACTCCTCCCGGGCTTGCGCGGCACCGTCCGACGCGTCGAGAACGGGTTGCAGCAGGGTGGCACGCGGGTCTGAATCCATCAGCGCTTCGAGCTGAGCCCGCCGATCGGCACCCCGCGCGCGCATCGCGCGCTCGAATGCATCGACATCGAGCGCGAAATCACCGAACCGCTCCAGCTCTTGCTGATAGGCATCACGTAGTGCCGTGACCGCCTCGCTCGGCAGCGGCATCGTGATCTCGACACGATCCCGGCCCTGCTGGGTGAAGCTGATCTCGAGCGTGCCCGCCGGGTTCACGCGTCGGGCCAGCACATCGATCATTTGATCGATCGCGGCCTGCTGCTCGCTCTCCACCTCGTCGAGGTTCACGGAGTAGATCAGGCTCACACCACCGGCGAGGTCTTTGCCCAGCCTCAGGTTCTCGCTCGGGGGCGTGATCGCAGCCACGCACAGCAGCAGCAGGGCGATCACCAGCCCAAGATTTGTCCAGACCTTCCTCATCGCGGTCGCGTCCTCATGTCCTGATGCGGGTGGGGCGGTTTATCCACCAGGGCGAGATGCCGGTCGGTTCATTGGGGCCCGGCACAGCTCGCTTGCGGGGGGAACCAGCCTACACGCGGGCCGGCTCGGCCTCCTCGGGGGCCCCAAACGTCTCCTCCTCGTCCTCGAGCTCGGGTTCGGCGCGGTCCTCCGGCTCCGTGAGCACCTGCTGCACCGCCTCGCGGGCGAAGGTGAGCTTCACACCCGCCTGCTCGTCGACCTTCAGCACCACCTCTTGCTTGCTGTTGCGGAACTCGGCGACCGTCCCGATCAGCCCGCCGCGCGTGAGCACCCGATCCTGCCGGCGGAGCGAGTCCAGCATCTCCTGACGCTTCCGCTGCTCCTTCTTCTGGGCCCGCCCGCTCATGAACATCATGAGGATGAGGAAGCCGAACATGATCGCGAGCAGCGGGAGCATGCTCGGCACACCGCTGCTGGCCCCAGTCTGCGGATTCGCACCGGGCGTTTGCTGAGTGCCGGGCTGTGTCGTCGTCTCGCCAGGAGCGGCAGCGGGGGTGTCCCGGCCTGCGATCGCTGGGGCGGTGCCCGTCTCCTGAGCGAGCACGGGCATCAGGATCATGGTGGGGTCAGCGGTCATCGATGTCGTCATGGTCGAAGTCGTCCGTGTCAAGCGGGGAAAGGTGGGGGCGTCTGTCGCTCTCGATGGGGACCGAGGCCGGCGCTGCCTCGGGGATCGCCTCGGCGGCGACCGGCCATCGCCTCGCAAAGCCGAGCCAATCATCATCCGCGATCGTGCGGCGGATGTCCAACATCAGCCGGTGGAAGTGCCGAACGTTGTGCAAACTAACCAGGATCGGGCCCAGCATCTCCTTCGAAAGAAACAAATGCCGAAGGTAGGCCCGCGAATACGGCACCGGGTCGGGGTCGGCGGGGTCGATCGGGCCGTCGTCTTCGGCGAACCGGGCGTTCTTGAGCCGGATCTGGCCGCTCGCGGTGAACGCGTTGGCGTTCCGCCCGTTCCGCGTAGGCAGCACGCAGTCGAACATGTCCACCCCCGCCCGCACCGCCGCCACGATGTCGCGCTCGTACCCCACGCCCATCAGGTACCGAGGTCTGTCACCGGGCAGCAGCGGGGCGGTGTGCTCGACCACCGTCCGGATTTCCGCGGGGCCCTCGCCCACCGCGACGCCGCCGATCGCATATCCCGGAAGCTCGACGCTGCACACACGCTCCGCGGAGCGTGACCGCCGCTCGAGGTCGGTGCCGCCCTGGACGATCCCAAAGAGTGCCTGGTCGTGCGCACGCGCGTGCGCGGCCTTGCACCGCACGAGCCACCCCACGGGCCGGTCGTGGGCCAGATCAACGCGGTGCTCGTGGTCGTAACCCCCCCGTTCCCCCACGGCCATCTTAGCTTGGGCAGC
>JBCDJJ010000121.1:0-7042 GCA_038747915.1 Planctomycetota bacterium
GCGCCGAGGGCGCGATCGACGCGTCGAACGTGCTCAAGCCCGCGCTCTCCCGCGGCGAGATCCAGTGCATCGGCGCCACGACGTTCGACGAGTACCGCAAGTACATCGAGAAGGATGCGGCGCCGATGCACTGGATCTCGCCGCGGGAGAGCGCGGGCTTGAGCACGTTCGACGCGTCGATCGCGCCCTCGGCGCCGCCGGCGCCGACCAGAGTGTGCAGCTCGTCGATGAACAGGATCAGGTTCTGCGCCCGCTTCACCTCGTTCATCACGGCCTTGATCCGCTCCTCGAACTGGCCGCGGTACTTCGTCCCCGCGACCATCATCGCGAGGTCGAGCACGACCAGACGACGATCGTGCAGCAGATCCGGAACCTCCTGGTTCACGATCGCTTGCGCCAGGCCCTCGACGATGGCGGTCTTGCCGACACCGGCCTCGCCGAGCAGCACCGGGTTGTTCTTCGTGCGGCGGCACAGCACCTGGATCACGCGCTCGATCTCACGCTCGCGGCCGATCACCGGGTCGAGCACGCCCTCGCGGGCGAGCGCGGTGAGATCACGGCCGAAGCTATCCAGCGCGGGGGTCTTCGAGTTCTTACCACCGCGTGAGGGGCTGCCGCCACCGCCGCCGGTTGTCGCGCCCGCGGGCTCGCCCGACTCGCTCGACTCCATGCCGGCGCCGAGCAGGTTGAGCACCTCCTCCCGCACCTCTTCGAGCTTGAGCCCGAGGTTCATCAGCACCTGGGCCGCGACGCCATCGTGCTCGCGGAGCAGGCCGAGCAGCAGGTGCTCGGTGCCGACGTAGTTGTGGTTCAGATTCCGGGCTTCCTCGATCGCATACTCGATCACCTTCTTCGCACGCGGCGTCTCGGGCAGCTAGCCCATCGTCACCATGTCCGGACCCGAATGCACGAGCTTCTCAACCTCGAGGCGGACCTTGCGGAGGTCGACGCCGAGGTTCTTCAGCACGTTCGCGCCGACGCCCGAGCCTTCCTTCACAAGGCCGAGCAGGATGTGCTCGGTGCCGATGTACTCGTGGTTGAACCGCTGCGCCTCTTGGTTCGCCAGTGCCATGACCTTGCGGGCCCGGTCTGTGAATCGCTCGAACATGGCAAATCTCCAAAGGCGTGTGCGGGGTGTTCGCCGAACACCCGCGGTCGGATGGGGTCAGCCACCGGGCACCCCGAATGTGCGCCCGCCTGACTCGACCCCGCAGGAAGTATAGGTGTCCACTGTCGGCTTCCCGACGCCCAGGACACCAGGCCACATGTGCGAACCATGTGCCGAATCGCGCTATTGCATCTCTTTGGGCAGATCGGCCGGTGCGTGTCCCCAATGCGGTAGAACGTGGAACATGGGCGTCAAACGCGGTTTCTGGTGTGAAGTGAAGTGTCGGTGCGTGCGCATGTGTCGCCCCTCAAGACGGTGCCCACGCCCGCCGATGATCGGCAGACGTGGGCCGATGCCTGCCGGTGTGGCAGGTGTCGATGCGTGGCGCTGGCGGGGCATCGGTGCGTGCCTCCTGCTCGTGCTGAGCCAGGTTGTGGCGCCACTCGCCCACGCTCAGCGGCCCTCGCTCGGTCCTCAGCCGGTTGAACTCGCAGCGGAGCACGCCGTCGCTGTGCCCGGGATCCCCGCGCTCCTCACCCTCGCGCCCGCGGGTCGAGCCCCAGCGGCGGTCGAGCAGACGCTCTGGTGGCCCGCCGGGGTGCCGCCGGTGAGCTACGGCGCACGAAACGTCCCCGCCGATGTGCATTGGATCGGTGGTCGCGTGATTGTAAGAACAGGTTTGACAAGTGGTTGGCTCGGTCCGGTGCTGGAGTGGCGATCCGTGCCCCTTGATCAGGTGCTGAAGGCGCCCGATCCAACAGCGTTGCTCTCCGATGACGGCATCGGCTTCTGGATCATCCGGGTGGAGCTCCCGCCCGATCAGACGCGCGGGCTTCGGCTCCGCGTGGGTCGCCGGGCGGCGCCGGTGCATTGGCTCGCCCGGCCTCCTGAGCGTGTGCCGGTCTCGGGGTTGCCTCGGATTGATCTGAGCCTCGATGAGCGCGACGAGCTGCGACGCATGCTCGCGCCGCTCCGCGACGATCCGCTCCAGCGGTGGCGGCTCGAACTGCTCGCCGACCGCGTGCCGGCGGTGCGTGAACCGACCGGTGAGCCCGATCTGGTCCTCCGCCAGCTCGCTGCCCAGACCACCGCCCGGTGGCGGGCCGGGCTGGCCGAGCTGCACCGCCTCGACCCGGTGCTCGCGGAGTCGGTGATCGCGCGTCTGACCGCAGTGGTTCGTCTGCCGTGGGGCACGGTGGTGCCGGGGTGGGCGAGCGAGGCGGCGTCGATCCGGACGCTGCTCAGCGCGCTGCTCGCGCGCGATCAGACCGAGCGCCGACTCATCGAGACCGCGCGGGCGTGGCTCCAGACCGAGCCGAGCGACCACGCCTGGATCATCGACGACGCGGCCGAGCACGGCTCGGCCCGGATCGGGATGGCCAACCTCGGCTCACGCGTCGCGACGGTGGGGCTCAACGAGGGCGCCTCTTTGGTGGCGACCGCTCAGGTGGCACCGAGCACCGTCGTGGTGGTGGAATCGCCGGCCCCGGCGTCACTCGGTGTGGCTCGGCAGCCAAACGACGACCCGCTCGTGACTGCGCCGAGCTTCACGGTTCGCCCGCCCGGATTTGATGTCCGGGCGTTACGACCGGATGCGACGCTGGTCCGGTGGCTCACAGGCGAGTCCGGATGGTTGCTCGGATCCGGCCGTGTCGCGGCGCACCTGCTGCGCTCGCCGGACGGCACACGGTGGCAGATCGCGATCGAGGCACGCGGCGAGGCGCCGGTCCGCCTCTGGCTCGGTCCGCGCGGGCGGACGCGGGCCCGATTGAGCCTGCACCCCAACGGCGTCCGCGAGGAACTGACCGATACACCCATCGGCGCCGCGGTGACGCGCGAGGGCGACCGCATCGTCACACTCGTCGAGTTCGAGCCCGCGTGGTCGGAGCCGGACGGCTCGATCCTGGTGGCGATCGACCGCCGGGGCGACGCCCCGGGCGCGTGGCCTCGCCCGATGCTGCCCGGCCAGCCCGAGCCCGGTCGTGCCCGATTCGTTGCTCGGGGGTGGGCGGCCGATCCGTAGCCGCCCGGGTGCGGGACAGCGTCAGGCCGGCGCCTTGGCCGAGCCGTTGAGCGACGGATCGGGGTCGGCATCGGTCTCGTCGGGGTCCGGTTCGACCACCACCGCGTTGCCATCGGCATCGCGCTCGATCACGCCGAGGGTCTCGAGTGTGGCCAGCGCGGCGGCCTGTTCGGCCTGCTTCTTGGAGCTGGCCCACCGCGACGGGTATCGCTCGCTGCCCATCTCGACCGCGACCTCGAAGCACTTGGCGTGGTCGGGGCCCTTCTCGTCGAGGATGGCGTAGGTCGGCTGAAGGTCGAGCACGTTCTGCGCGTGTTGTTGAAGCACGCTCTTGAAATTCTGCTGATGGCCGGAGCGGTGGGCTTGGTCGATGTGCCGCTCGAGGAGTGGGATCAGGAACTCGCGTGCGCCATCGATGCCGCGTTCGAGCCAGATGGCGCCGACGATCGATTCGAGGACCGCTGCTGCGAGCGAACTGGGCAGGGCCTGACGCGTCTTCATGCCCTTGCCGAGCGCGATCAGTTTGTGCAGTCCGAGTTCGCTCGCGATGGTCGCGCACATCCTGCGGCTCACGGCGGTGGACTTGATCTTGGTGAGGTCGCCCTCGAGCAGGTCTGGGAACTGGTGGAAGAGGTGCTCGCACACGATCATCCCGAGCGCCGCATCGCCCAGGAACTCCAGGCGTTCGTTGGACTCGAGCCGATCGTCGGCGATCGACGCGTGGGTGAGCGCCTGGGCCAGGATGTCTTTGTTGCGGAATTCGAACCCGACGATCGCCTCTGCTTGGCGAAGGTACTCATCCGGGACGGTCATGCACAGAGTCCCCGCGTTGTTGCCCGCCGGGTGGGCGCACCGGCGTGCTCGTCACAGACGCGTCGGGCAAGCCAACGACCGGGCCGGCGGTTCGTGACGGCCCCACGGGGCCACTCCGAAGTCCGGGCACGGGCGTGGCTTGGCTGACGCGGCCAAACCAAGGGCGGCGGGGACCGACCCCGCCAATCCAAACCTACACCCGCAAATCTACATCGGCCAAGGCCGGGTCTGGAATTCGGTGCGTGTGCCCGGATTCTGCCGCGGTGGTCGGTCTCTGGTCGTCGGGTGGGCGGGGCGATATCATCTTCGCCTTCCGCGCGGGTGGGTCGCGCGGTCGCCGATTCTGGATCCCCCTGCGCCTTTTTCCGCTGGAGCCTCTCCATGGCCATGCACTACCCCCGTCGCAACTCTCGCATCAAGCGCAAGCGGAGCATCGGCTTCCGGGCCCGGATGCGGACCAAGAGCGGCCGCAAGATCATCAACGCGAAACGCCGCCGCGGCAGCCGGATCAACGTCGCGGATAAGTGAGCCATCTTCGGTTCGCTATCTGCGCGAGGCGAGACTTCTCGTGTTCGTGATCTCGTGGCGCCGCGTGATCGGTCGATAGACTCGCCATAGTTCCCTCAACCGATCCCGAGGCGCCCATCGATGAAAATTTACGAGTACCAAGCGCGCGACCTGCTATCCGAAACCGGCATCCCGGTGCCCGCCGGCACGGTGATCACCGATGCAGCTCAGGCATCGGCTACTTACACGCAGGTCGTGACCGACGCGGGACTCGGCGATGGCGGCCTCGCGGTCGTCAAGGCGCAGGTACACGCCGGGGGCCGCGGCAAGGCGGGCTTCGTCAAGCTCGTTCGGTCGGCGGACGAGGCTCGTGATGCAGCCGAGTTCATGCTCTCCAACCGCATGGTGAGCGTGCAGACGGGGCCGGATGGACTCGACGTCACCACGCTGCTCATCGCAGCGGGCGTGGAGATCGCCAAGGAGTACTACCTGGCGATCACGACCGACCGCGCGCGCATGCGGAACGTGCTGATCGCCTCGGCTGAGGGTGGTGTGGAGATCGAGGAGGTCGCCGAGCGGAACCCGAGCGCGATCCTCAAGGAACCGATCGAGCCGACGACCGGCCTGCAGCCGCACCAGGCGCGCCGCCTGGCCTTCGACCTCGGGTTCACCGGCAAGCAGATCAACCAGGCCGGGTCGATCATGCTCAAGCTCGCGGAGCTGTTCGAGGCGAAGGACTGCACGCTCGCGGAGATCAACCCGCTGATCGTCACGGCGCCCACCGCCGACTTCCCCGATGGGCAGGTGATGGCGATCGACGCGAAGTTCGACTTCGACGACAATGCGCTGTTCCGTCAGAAAGACCTGCAGGCCCTGTACGACCCCGCTGAGGACAACCCAAACGAGATCCGTGCCCACGATGCCGGCCTGAGCTATATCCAGCTCGAGGGTAACATCGGGTGTCTGGTGAACGGCGCCGGCCTTGCGATGGCCACGATGGACATCATCAAGCACGAGGGCGGCGAGCCGGCGAACTTCCTCGATGTCGGTGGTGGTGCCAAGGAAGAGGCCGTGACCGAGGCCTTTCGCATCATCCTGAGCGACAGCGCGGTCAAGGGTGTGCTGGTCAACATCTTCGGTGGGATCATGCGGTGCGATGTGATCGCGCACGCGGTGGTGAACGCGGCGAAGGAGGTCGGCTTCGAGGTGCCGCTCGTGGTGCGGCTCGAGGGGACGAACGTCGACGAGGGCAAGGCCATCCTCGCCGCCGCCCAGGCCGACATCCCGACGATGCAGGCGGCGGACGACCTCGCGGAGGCGGCCAAGAAGGTGGTCGAGGCGGTATCGGCTCAGCCGGCGTAACGCACCGGCGGGGCCTCGTCGAAGCTGAACCAGATGCTCAGCGCCGCATCGTCGGGGTCTTCGCTCGGCGTGATCACCGAGGTATCGAGCATGAGCCGGAGCGAGCGAAGCGTGAGCCCCGCGGAGATCAGCTGCATCTCGTCTCGCGGGTACCCGTCGCCCAGCACCAGGCCCGCGATCAGCCAGATCGGCGTCACCAGATCGTGATCGTCACCGATCAGCAGCACGCGGTTGAGCCGCGCCGCATGCCCGCCGTCGAGCGACACGCCGATGCCGGTGAGCTGGGGCAGCGGCCGACCGTCGCTCGGGTGCGCCTCGGCGATGAGCTCGACGGCGTGGTGCCGCACAATGTGCCCCGCGGACCGGCTCGGCAGGTGCGAGCTCAGGAGCGCCCGCGCGTCCACGGTCGAGGGGTGGTGAGTGAACTCGGCGACCAGGCCGCCGCGGCCCAGGGAGAAGACCAGCGACGTCGGGTGGGTTCGATCACGGGTGAGTTCGAGGGCTTTTCGATTGAGCACGGCAGCCTCCGTTGCGTCCGCGTGTGCGGGTGTATTCGCTCGCAAGGTGTTGAAGGTGCGCACCCCGGGCGTGGCGAAGTGTCAACGCTGCGGGTGAAACGGCAGAGTCACCGTCCTTTCACACCCCGTCTGCGGCCTGTGCCGATCGGGCGATCGAGCGAACCCGATCGGTGCTAGGCTCGCCCGCATGACCGAGTCCGCGGAGAGCCCCCAGCGTGACAGCGCTCGCACCGACCCCGCCATCCGGGTCGTGATGATGCCGCGAGACACGAACCCGCAGGGCACGATCTTCGGTGGTGTGATCCTCTCGCTCATTGACCAGGCGGCCTTCAACGAGGCGTGCCACACCGCGGCCGAGCGGTTCGTGACGGTGGCCATGAACGGCGTCGAGTTCCATCAGCCGGTCCACGTGGGCGACATCGTGAGCCTGTACAGCGAGACTACACGCATCGGGCGCACCTCCATTACGGTGCACGTGGAGGTGTTCGCGCGCTCGCGCGAGAAGTGGTCCGAGATCAAGGTGACCGAGGCCGACGTGACGATGGTCGCGGTGGGGGAAGATGGGCGGCCTACGCCGATCAAGCCGCGCTGAGTCCCGCGTCGATCTCGCCACGTGCTCGAATGGTGTGGCCGGTGGTTGGGGGCGGCCCGGCCCCCCCCCCCCAAGACCGGCCCGGGTGGGGGTGTGGCCGGGGGGGGGGGCGGCGCCCC
>JBCDJJ010000122.1:0-7000 GCA_038747915.1 Planctomycetota bacterium
CGGTGATCTTGCACAACGGCGGGCGGACGTCCGGGTTGATCTCCACCAGATCGAGCCCGGCTTCCTGCGCCAACCGCTTGGCCTGGTCCGTGGGCATCTCGCCCAGCATCTTGTTGTCCTGATCGATCACCTTGATCGGGCTGAGCCGGATCTCATGGTTGACACGGGTTTTTTTGACGGGGCCAGTGGCCCGGTAGAAGCGACGAGAAATGCGCAGTCTCCTTAGTGAAACGTCGGCTCTGCACCCGCGGCGACACAACTCACGAGAGCTGTGAAGATCCACCACCACACGGCTGAGGGCCGACCGGGAATCATGAGCGAGCGCGACCACAGACCCGTGGGACTCGCCCACCGAGCGCTGTCGGATCCAGATGGCACGGGCTTGAGCCCGAATCGCGCACCATTGAGCAGAAGGCTAACCCCGGCACACCGGGCGGGCAAGAAAAGCGCCCCGGAAACCCTGTGAATCTGAGGGTCGTGGCCGCGGATCCAGCCCGTCCGGGCCGCGAGCACCGGGGGCGGGTGATGCTCACGGGCAGCTTCGAGAGATGAGCACCTGATGGGCTGCCACGTCGAACGCATCGGCCTGCCCCGAGTTGTTCACATCGCCCAGGCAGGTCTCCGCTGCAACCTCACCGAGGAGGGCGGTGACATCGGCGCCGGTCACCGAACTGTCGCGGTCGGCATCGGCGGTGCACCACAGGTCAAAGCCGTCCACCGTGTACTCGTGGTCGACCCCCACGCGGAAGCACAGCGGCTCCAGCGGGCCGCGAGGAGCACCCGTGTCCGCGTTGGTGTACGAGCCGGTGTCAGAAACGTTGATCAGCGTGTTGTTGACAACCGTGGTGTCGGGGATCGAGCCCGGCGTCGCACCGCGGAGCAAGGGACGTGCGAGGCCGGTCAGCTCGATGATGTTGTCCCGGATCGAGACTGTGGACAGATCAACACTCTCGCCATCGTTGTTCGGACCGAGCTTGATGCCGAACAGCCCCTCCGTGCGAGGGGTGATCGTGGTGGAACCGATGATGTGGTTGTTGAAGAACTCGGCCTCGTTCTGGACGGGCGCCGACCAGAACACACCGCGGCCCGGGTTCTTCACATTGTTGTTGAAGAAACGGAACGGCCCGGGGCTTACCGGCGAGCCGTTGTTGCCGAAGATCGAGACGAGGTTGCCGCCGTCGTCCTCCGTCGAGAAATCGAAGAGATTGGTGTGGATGTCGGTGGAGTTGCGCGGCCCCTCGATGGAGTACGTCCGCGTGAAGTAGTTGTGGTGGATGTCGAAACCGCCGCCCTCGGGCAGCCCGGTGAGCCCACCCGCGAACTTCGGGATCGAGACCACGCCATCCAACCAGTTGTTGAAGATCTCGACACCCGAGTCGTTCTCGAACGGGAGTTCGATCGAGAAGCTCACATCGATGGTGTTATCAAAGATGCGCGAGTCGTTGAACTTTCGCCCCTTGACCCCGAAGACATTGCTCGCGCCCGCGGGCGTCCGGAAGAAGCGGTTGTTGAAGATGTCCGTCGTCGTGATGAACGTGCCGTAGATGCACCCGCCGGTCGGGCCGGACGTCACATTGGCCCGGCCACCGGCGTCGATAAATGTGTTATCACGGATCACGCCGCCGCTGACCCGGAAGACACGAACCGCGCTCCACAGGAACGAGTCGAAGGTGATCCGCTCGAGCGTCAGGTTGTCGCAGTTGTTGCAGTAGAGGGCGCCGTGGAGCTCGGGGCCCGACAGCGTGACATCGGCGATCGTCACATTGTTCGTGGCGTTCGGAAAACTGAACAGGTACGCGGTCTGGACGACCGTATTCTGGTCCGTACCGTTGTCGGGCAGCCCCTCGTTGCCGACATCCCAGACCGCGGTGTCGTTGCGGATGATTGTCTGGCCCGCCCCAGCACCAATGATCGTCATGCCGGCCTTGGGCTCGAGCGGGGCACCGAGTTCGAAGACACCCGGCCCGATATGCACCACATCGTTCTCGCCGCCGGTGCTCACCGCCGCGACGAGATCGGCAACGGTCGTGATCGTCGCACCGCCGTGGGGAACCCACGCGGTCACGGCCAACGCAACGGTCGCAATGATGGTTCGGCAAGAGGTCATGCTCACAGGCTCCAATCGGGGATGCCTGAGCATGACCAGACGCGAGCGCAGATCAAGTGCGAAGCCCGCGGAGATGGGAGATTCACCGGTTCTTCGCACGCTTTGTTCTTATCAAGCGAACGTACTGCAACGAATTTCAACACATCTCAACGGTCTTCCCGGCGCACAGGTGACCACACGCCCGCCTCACGGGACGAGCACCATGGAATGAGGGCCATGGGTCACCGGCACGGAGTAGCGCGTGCGGACAAGCACCGGCGCCACCGGATTCGGGTCCATCGGATCGTGCGCCAGCCGCCAGAAGTCCACCGACCCGCCGTCAACCCGATCGTCGAACGAGTCGTAGTTCACCACCGCCAGATACCGGCTACTCGAGTCGAACGCCAATGCCTCGGGCAGCAGGCCCTCGTACGGAAACGTGCCGACCGCGGTGAGCTGGCCCGATGACTGATCGAGGTGGACGAGTGTGAGTGAGCTGTAGAACGTCGCCCGCTCGTCGTCCCACGGCAGCCAGCTGCGGTGCATGTCCGCGGTGACGACCCACTGGCCATCCGGGCTGATCGCGAAGCCTTCCGGGCTCGGCCCGACCATCGCCCGCGACACCAGCGCGTGCCGCACGGATCCGTCTTCCCCGGTCTCCGCACCGAGACGGATGCTCCCCAGATCGCCGCGCGGCGCCTCGTTGTAGAACCCCTCGACATCAGCCCCCCAGTAGAGGTTCGTGACGATGAGGTGCCCGCCATCGGGCGTGAACCGGGCCATGAACGGGAACTTGCCGACGACGACCTCGTTCCCCCACACCGACACCTCCACTGCCCCACTCTCGGCGACCGTGACAAACCGCACGCTTCCAGTGGCGGCGTCGACCAGCGCGAGCACATCGCGCGACGGGTGCCACTCCGCCTGCACGACACGGCGCTGCCCATCCGCGCCCGGAAGCGCCGGATAGATCGGTGCCCCGAGACGACCGGAGCGAAACGGAATAATCGCCAACGGGCGCTCGCCCCCATCACCATCGGGGTGAAAGGCAACCGCCACCATCGAACCGTCCGCATTCACACTCACGCTCTCGGGCCGCTCACCGATCTCGAGCCGCTGAACAACCCGTGGCGAGGACAGATCGCCGAGATCGACCACCGTGATGACATTGCCGTGGTGCAAGTCCGCGAACGTGTGATCCCTGCGCCCGTCGTCGGGGCGCGGCCGGAAGGTCTCGACGACGAACGCGTGCCGCCCATCGGGCGACACATCGACCGCCACAGCCGGCCCTGCGACCGAGTTGGTGACCTCCACCTCCGCTGCACCAAAGTCGCGCGGATGCCCGCCCGCCAGATCGATCACCGAGAGCGCATCGCGCCCCTGCCGCGGCCCGAGCACACCATCGACATACGCCGAGGCCAGCATGTCCGCGTCCGACACCGAGACCAGCGCTGTGCCTTGAAAGTCAAAGGGCGCCGCGCCGGGCCTCGTGGGCACCACCTCCGCCCCCACACCCGTCGCGACCGCGATCAAAGCACCGGTGACCATCCGCCCATGCGGCATCGCGCCTCTCCTTTCGTGTGCGTGTGAACCGATTATCACATAGTGAACGGTTTATTTTACTATTGGCCATCCGGCATGATGCACGCGTGTGTACATTTTTTCGATGACCGTCGAGGAGTACCGCCAGCGCATCACCGCGACCAACCGCGCCGCCATCCGCGATGCCGCGGTCGCCGCCTTCCTTGAGAACGGCTACGAGCGCGCGAGCATGGAGGACATCGCCAAGCGGGCCGACGTCTCGACCGCGACGCTGTACAAGCACGCCACGAGCAAGTCGACGCTGTTCGGATGGGTGCTCGCAGCGGCGTGGAGTGTTGACGATGAGAGCGCGATCCAGAAGCTAACGGACATGCTCCAGGGACCGCCGGACGCGGTGCTGCGGGCGGCGGGCCGGCACTACGCGGACAGCTTGTGCGACGTGAAGGTGGTGTCGCTCTTCCGTGTGATCATCGCGGAGGGGCAGCGGTTCCCGGAGATCGGCGAGGATCTCTACAACCTCGCGAAGCGGCCGTATCTCGAGTGCATCGAGCGGTACCTGATCGGCGCGACGGAGGAGGGTGTGTTGTCGGTGGACGATCCGGCGGGGGCGGCACGGCAGTTCTTAGGAATGATCAATGACCAGGTGTTCTGGCCGCGGCTGCTTGTGGCGGGGTTCCGCGCCGGGCCGAAGGCGCGCGACTCGGTGGTGCGGGAGGCGGTGGTGACGTTCCTCGCACGGTTCGGTGCTCGGCGGTAGCGCGGGCTCGCGTGCGTCGCGGCCTCATCGGTGCGAGACGGGGTCCGGGGTACCCGGGTTGCGGAAGACCCAGGTTTGGATGTCGGTCTCGTAGAGGCGGTTGAGGCGGTAGATCTTTCGGACGAGCTCGCCGAAGCGTGGGTTGCGGATGTCGCCGTGGTCCTTGGAGATGTCCGGGGTGACCTGGATGATCCAGAAGGGCGTGTCGTTGTAGGCGCCCGGGACGGGTTCGAGGACGACTTCACCGTTCTCGACGCGGGCGCGGTGGCTCACGAGGTAGTCAACGTGGCCCTCGGCGTGCGTGGCGAGGTAGCGCTGACTGGGCTGCGGCGGGGTGTGGTCGTGGCGGAAGGCTCGGTTCCAGTTGCCGACGAACTGGCCGAGTGGGTAGGAGACGCCGGTGGCGCTGTCGGTCTCTGAGGTGATGGAGACGATGAATGGGCCTGGGGCGGGCATGGACTCGCCGGATGGGGTGCGGAGCTCGACGGTGGTGTTGGACCTTTTGAGGAACTCGACAAGTTCCCAGGTGGAGAGCGCATCGAGGGCTGGGTTTTGGAGGAGGACGAGGTCGACGAGCATCTGGGTGCCCTGGTCGTCGCTCGCGAGCATGAGGGTGTTGAGGGCGGGGCCGAGTGTTTTGCCGACGATGAGTCCGCCCATGGAGTGGCCGGAGACGATGCACTTGGAGGCGGGTCGTTCTTTGGTGGTGCGGACAAGGCTGATGAGTGTTTCGCGCATGGCGTAGGACGCGAGGCGTTCAGCGGTGTGCTTGCGATCCCAGAAGGTGAGCTGCTCGTGGAGTGGGATGAGGCTGGTGGCGCCGCGCCACCCGAGGTAGACACCGATGAGGTGGTCGGGGTTGTCGGGTTGCTGGAAGCCTGGTTCGGCAGCGATCCGGTGAAGCTGGGCGCGGAAGCGGGTGAGGTCGCCGTCGGTCTGCTCGGGGTCGGCGTTGTTCTTCCACCCGTGGGTGTAGACCAGGACGAGGACACCGCGTTCGGCTTCTTCGTTGCGCTGGCGGATGAGGTCGAGGGTGTCGTTGAGCTGATTGATGTCCCAGAAAGTGCCGTGGTCGTCGAACTCGATGATGGCGAGGTCGGCGGTGGTGGCGGCGTGCGGGATGTCGAGGTGTTGGAGGTACTCGTGGGGCTCGTCGTGGTAGAGGCGGTGGGGTGCGCACCCGGTGAGGGAGAGGAGGGTGGCAGTGAACGCGAGGATGAAGAGATGGTGGCGGGCGTGATGTTTGTCCATGTGGAGAGGGTAGTTGGTGATGGGGGTGCGGTGGTCGGGCTTTTCGCTTCGCGAATAGCCGGGCACCCTTGGGGATGGTTGGGGGTCTGGTCCGCGGGCTCGCGCCCGCGGCGCGTTGGGGGTGTTGGGCGGGCTCGTCGACCGATGTTCGCGGAGGCATCATGATCGCGATTGCTACCGTGCGCACGGTGGGTGTTGTGACGGAGGGATGACGTGGCCAAGAAGAAATCGAGTACGAAGAAGAGCCAAAAGAACGCAGGCCCGCGAGAGTCTTCACCGAGTCGGACAACCGTCGAGCAGCCGACAGCGTCAGAACCCCCTTCAACGATTCCACCCGAACCGGCTGGGTTGCATGGGCGTGTGTTTATCGGTGGCCACCAATCTTCGAGTTTCGATGCGCTCGAGGTGCACGGTGCCGACGTTCAGAAGGGCCTGCTCAGGGCTGGCCTCGAGGGGGTTACGTGGCGGGACGTGGAGCCACACTCGGGTGGTTCCGGTCCCTGGTTGCACGTGCTCGAAGAACAGATACACCAGTTCATCGGCGGTGTGTTTCTTCTCCCCACCGGCGAGATCGAGGGCGATGTTCTCCGGGGAGAGATCCGACTGTTTGAGAACGCTGGCCGACCCACGCGGCGCCTGTCGGGCGCGGACCTTGAGCGGGTTGAGGAGGTGGTGTTCGAGTGGGCCTCGGAGATGCTCCTTGGAGAGAAGGGGGGAGAACATCCGAGCCAGCCCGATGAGGACACGGAGTCGGGCGAATTCCTGGACACGCTCCGGGGCCACAAAGGCGAGGTGTACGCCGTCGCGGTGACGAACGATGGCACACGCATCGTCTCGGGTGGGCTAGACGACACCGTACGACTCTGGGACGCGCGATCGGGAGAACCCGTCGACACACTCCAAGACCACACAGGCGCGGTGTACGCCGTCGCCGTGACCACCGACGGCGCACGCATCGTCTCGGGTGGGGACGGCGGCACCGTACGACTCTGGGATGCGCGATCGGGAGAACTCCTCCACACATTCCGAGGCCACAAAGGCGCGGTGCATGCCGTTGCGGCGACGAACGATGGCACACGCATCGTCTCGGGTGGGCACGAAGGCACGGTACGACTCTGGGATGCGCGATCGGGAGAACCCCTCCACACATTCCGAGGCCACGAAGGCGCGGTGTTCGCCGTCGCGGTGACGAACGACGGCACACGCATCGCCTCGGGCGGGGACGACGGCACCGTGCGACTCTGGGATGCGCGATCGGGAGAACTCCTCGACACGCTCCAAGGCCACGAAGACTCGGTGTTCGCCGTCGCGGTGACGAACGACGGCACACGCATCGTCTCGGGTGGGCACGACGGCACGGTACG
>JBCDJJ010000123.1:0-6772 GCA_038747915.1 Planctomycetota bacterium
CCGTAGGAGTCCGGACAGTGTCTCAGTTCCGATGCGGCGGGTCATGCTCTCACACCCGCTACCCGTCTTCGGCTTGGTGAGCCGTTACCTCACCAACAACCTGATAGGACATTCGCCGCTCCCAAGGCGCAAAAGCTTTCCTCAATAGAGCACATGGGGTATTACTGCCGGTTTCCCGACACTATCCCCCACCTCGGGGCACGTTCGAATGTGTTCCTCGCCCTTTCGCCAGTGTCCACCCCCGAAGGGGCTTCTCCTTCGACTTGCATGTTTTAGCCATGCCGCCAGCGTTCGAGCTGAGCCAGGATCAAACTCTTCAATTGAATTTCAGTGCCTCATGCACCGCACCTTCCGATCGAGGTCGGCGCCATGCACGAGTTGAGCTTCGTTACGAAGTGTTTGCCTGTCAACGGTGTCGGCCTCATCCGACTCCACCCAAAGGGATTCATCGGCCGGGCGTTCACCGCGGTCTCGTCGCCCGACTGTCCCGCGTAGAACAGTCGATCCGACGCCGCCGGGTGGCAAAGCCCGGCGGAAAGTGGAATTCACTCATAGGAACCCGCTCCACCAAGGGATAGGTGGAGCGAGAGGGTTGTTTCCCGTGAGTGCGACGCGGGGCTGTGAACCCATCGCCGCAGCATTGGTCTCGCCACATCAGGCTGCTACGCCGTTTCGGAGCAAACCCGCTCCTAGAGGTGACGACACCGTCTCACGGTACTCGGCTACTCGGTTGTCAATGATCCACCGTGGACCCGACTCATCCGAGTCGGCACCACCTCGCCAAACGCGAACCGTCAGGCGGAAGTCCGATGCTAGCGATCATCCAACGCCTGTCAAGCCGGAGCATCATGCTGACCCGAAATTCCTCATGTCGAGGGCTAATCGCCAGGCTTCTCCACAAGGAATTCAGGCGAATCGCGCCGATTCGACACCGATCCTGAGGACGAGCCCGTCCGCCGCCCCGGCGGATCCGCAACCGCCACCACACCCACCACCACCCGCGACGGCCCAAATGGCATCAACGCCCGCGCCGCGGCCCGCACCGTCGCCCCCGTCGTCACAATGTCGTCCACCAGCACCACCGTCCGCCCGGCCACCCGCCCTCGAAACCGCCGCAACGACCTGACAGCGAAGGCGTTACGGACATTCGCCGCCCGATCGCTCGCGGGCACACTCCGCTGACTCGCTCGATGATCGCGACGCAGCGCCGGCACAATCTCCGCCCCGCACACCGTCGACATCGCCCGTGCGAGCACCCTCGTGTGATCGATGCCGCGCTGCACCACCCGGTGCGTCGTCGTGGGCATCGGCACCAGCACCGCGTCGCGCGCAATCCCAGCCTCCACAAGCCGCTCGCCGAGCCATCGGCCGAGCGTACGGCCCGCTGGTCGCCACCGACCGAACTTCAACTCGTGTAGCCACCCGCGCAGCTCGCCCTCGTACACACCGAGCCGCACGACCAACTCCCATGGCAGACGCGACGTCCGGCACGCTGAGCACCCGAACTCGCCCACTTCGTAAGGTCCCACGCTCTGCCCGCACCGATCGCACCACGACTCCCACGTGTCCGCCAGCCAGCCAGAGCGAGCCGCCCGCGCCTCAAGTGACTCTACTGTCGGTACAAGCCACGCCCGCTCCACCTCGCGCAGCCAGCCACCCAACCGGGCTGAACGCCACGGAGTCGCCACAGCGCCACGCCGCTCACAGAGTGTCGTCGTCGAGAGCTGAGCGTCGGTCGCCCGGGCCTCAACTCGCGGCGGCCACTCGAAGGCCCCGCGCTCGCTCATGCCGCCCGCGGCGGGAGCGCACACGCCATCGACAGAAACCGCCCGTACTGCACGCGATCGAGTGCTTCGACCTTCTTGATCGGCACGAACACCTCGATCATGCACGGCGCCTGGATCGCGAGCGACCGCACCGCCTGGCCGAAGTCGAACCAGTCGATCGTGCCATCGCCCGGCAGCAGATGATTGTCAATCACACGATCGTTGTCGTGCAGGTGCAGGTAGGCGATCGCCTCCGGCCGTGCGCGCAACGCCGCGAGCATATCGCCGGTGAAGTGCGCATGACCGGTGTCGAAGCACATGCGGATCCGCTCGCTGCCCACGCTCGCCACGTGCTCGGCGAGCGCCGCAGCGTTGTGCCCCACCGGGGCCACCATGCCCATGTTCTCGAAGATGTACGTCACGCCGAGCTGCTCACCAATATCTGCAAGTCGCCGCGCGAAGTCATCGAAGTGCGGCCACAGCGTGCGCTCGCGCGCCGCTGCTTCCTCGGGCGCAAACTCGGGAAAGTTGAACGGATCGTCCGGCGGCGCCGGCAGGTGCGCCGACGGATGCACCACCACCATCGGTGCGCCAAGCTCCAGGCTCAGCTCGCCCTCGGCGCGATACCGCTCCAGGCACTTCGCGCGATGGTCAGCGTTCGGGCTCGACGGATCGATCTCCGGCCCGAACACCCCGTGCATCGAGTCGACACGCAGGCCGTGACGACCGCACGTCGCGAGCACATCGGACACGCTCGGCTCGCGCTCGAGGTTCCGGTAGTACTGCGCGCCGGTGCACCCGAGCGCAGCGTACGCCGCGAGGTACCGGTCCTCTTCAAAGTCGAATCCGAATGGGGCAACGGTGCTGAGTGTTCTCATGCGCCAGCGTTCCAGAGATGGATCGCGCCGTACGACGCGTGAAGCGATCACATCGGCGGAACCTGGGCTCGAACCGCCACAAACCTCTTAAACTGTAGCGAACAACGCACAACCTGCCCGGATCATGCCGGCCGGTCGCCGTTCGTGGCCTCGGCGAGCGCCGCCCGCACACGCGTCGCCCGCTCCACGCGACGCTCCGCCTGATCGAGCGAGCGACCCACGAGCCGCTGAAGATGGGCCGGCTGGGTCGAGAGCGTCAGCTCGTTCACCCGCCGCACCGGCAGGTTGTCGATCAGCCCCATCACGATCCCGAACCGCACAAAGCTCAGCAGGTGCAGGACCTCGTCAGCTTTCAACAATCGGGCGTAACGGAGCGTCCCGAGCGCGCGGAACACCTGATCCTCGACGAACACCCGACGCTTCTCGATCAGCGTGCGCCGGGCCATCCGCTCGTACTCCACGAACTTCGGAATGATCCGCTGCTCGAACGTCGAGATCAGATCACCCTCCGACTTGCCGAGCGTGGTCTGGTTCGACACCTGGAAGAAATCCCCGACCGCCTCGGAGCCTTCCCCATAAAACCCGCGCACCGCCAGGCTCATCGCCTTGGCCGCCCGGTGCACCTTGTCGAGCTCACCCGCCAGCTTGAGCCCGGGCAAGTGCAGCATCACCGACACCCGGATCCCCGTGCCCACGTTCGTCGGGCACGCCGTCAAGTACCCGAACCTCGGCGAATAGGCGTAATCGAGCCTCGATTCGATCTTGTCGTCGACATCGTTCAACGCCGAGTACGCCTCGCTCACGCTCAGCCCGCTCCGTAGCATCTGCAGACGCAGGTGATCCTCCTCGTTCACCATCACCGAAAGCCGCTCGTCCGGTGCGCTCACCGCGACCGCCCGCGGCCCATCGGCCTTGGCAAGCTGCTTCGAGATCAAGTGCCGCTCGACCAGCAACGAACGCTCCACCTCCGGCAACCCCGCCAGATCCACCCACAGCATCCGGGGCGACAGATCCGACTCGAGCAGATGACGCTGCGCCACCTCCACGATCCGTGCGCGCGTCTCGCGGCTGCACCGCTTGGCAAACTGGAAGCCCGCCAGGTTCCGCGCAAGCCGCACCCGCGACGAGATCACGACATCCGCCGCCCCACCGTCGCCGCGCAGCCATTCCGCACCCTCGGTCTGCACACCGCTCACAGCGAGTCGACCTCGCCATCGCCGCCCGCCCGTTCGCCGTCGGCGGCGTCCGGGTGCTCGTACGTCAGCAACTCGTCCCGCACCGCCGCGGCTCGCTCGTACTCCTCGGCCTCGATCGCCTCGTCGAGCTGCCGGCGCAGCAGCTCGATCCGCTCCTGCCGCTCGACGGACGACCCCGCCCGCGCAGGCACCTTGCCCACGTGGTGACTCGCGCCGTCGTGGGCACGCTCGAGCAACGAACCAAGCTGCGACTCGAACGCCTCGTAGCAGCGCGAGCACCCGAGCAGCCCGCTCTGGCGAAACTCGGAGAACGTCAACCCGCACGCCTCGCAGGTGGTGGCCTTGGCCGACTCACGCGTCTTGGAAGCACCGCTCGCTGACATCACGAAATTCGAGATGAGCTGATTGATGGGGGCATGCGATTGAGTGCCGAGGCCCTGAGCCTTCGCACACTCCTCGCACAGTTGCTTCTCTTCCTTCTTCCCATTCTTAATGGTGATCTCGGTCACCACGGGCTTCTTGCCGCACTTTCGGCAATCGCCGCACAGATGGGACTCGTCGGGCGAATCGGGCGTCTCGGGCATCTCACCGCAAGCGTAGGCCCGCCAGGACCGAATCGAGCACCGCACAATCGGGAATCGGCACGAGGCAATGCGAAATCGGAGCCCAGAAACGACCACCGCTGGGTAGTGCAGCGCAAGCCGGTACCTATTGCCCATTGCCGAGTCCCGATCGCCGCCCTACACCCCCACCGCATCCCGAATCCGCGCCAACTGCTCGAGCAGCACCGGCGCCCGCTCAAGCGGCAGCATCGTCGAGGCATCGCTCATCGCCCGATCAGGGTCCGGATGCACCTCCAGGAACACCGCATGCACCCCCGCCGCCACCGCCGACCGCGCGAGCAACTCCACACGGTCACGGCGACCCGCGGTCACGATACGGCCGCCATCCGCCCCAGCACCGGGGAGCTGCGCCGAGTGCGTCGCGTCGAAACACACCGGCACCAGCCCGCCATCGACATCCAGCTCGAGCAGATCGCCGAGTCCGATGAAGTCGTTCACCAGGCGGTGGTACCCAAAGAACGTGCCCCGCTCGGTCGCAATCACCTCCGAACACCCCGCTGCGCGAACCTTGCGCACCGGCCCCGCCATCTCCGCGGGCGCCAGAAACTGCCCCTTCTTGATGTTCACCGACCGCTCGCGCTCGCCCGCTGCCCGCCCGCACGCCACCAACAGATCGGTCTGCCGGCACAAGAACGCCGGGATCTGCAGCACATCCAGCACCTCCGCCGCAGCCCCCGCCTGCTCCGGCGCGTGTACATCGCTCGTCACCGCCACGCCGAGCGAGTCGCGCAGGCGTACCAGCGTCGCGAGCCCCTCGTCCAGCCCCGGGCCGCGAGCCGAGTCGAGCGAACTCCGGTTCGCCTTGTCGAAGCTCGTCTTGAAGACGTACCCGAAGCCGAGCGCCGCACACGCCTCGCGGAGCCGCTCCCCCACTTCTCGGCAGAGCGCCTCACCCTCCAACACGCAGGGCCCGCCGATCACCGCGAGCGGCTGACCCGCGCCGATGCGCAACTCCCGCTCATCACTCCCGATTCTGACTACGGACATGCCCGAGAACCTAGCCGACACTCGCAAAGCCCGCGCGACCGGCTCGACCGCCCGAATCCCGCTCTCGCGGTGGCTCATGGCGGGCCGATCCCCCGCCGATGACGGCTCCGAGGAGACGCCCGCGTGGGCGCAATACCGCACCTCGCACCCCCGGGAGCGCGATGTCGATGGCACGGATGCCACGGGAACAGACCGCCTTCGCCGAGCGCGTTTCGATCATTCTGGCCCGGATCAGGCCCGGGCTCGACGTCGAGCGCACCGGCCCACGCGAGTTGGTCGTCAACGGCCGCCGGCTCGATCTCGAGAACCTCTTCCGCCTGGTCACCGGCGATGAGGACCGCGGCGAGGAGATCGTCGAGCAGTATCTCGAGCAACTCTTCGATGAAGAAACCTTCGCAGTCGCCTCCATGCCCTGGGCGATCGCCCGCTCGAAGATCATGCCGCGCATTCAGCCCGTCTCGATCTTCGATCACCTCTGCGAGGACATGGTCGCCCACGTCCCGTGGGTCAACGACACCGTGATCGTCTTCGTCATCGACATGCCCAACATGACGGTGAGCGTCACCGCCGAGCAGATGCTGCGGTGGGGCGTGGCCCCCGACGACCTCGAGGACATCGCCCGGGCCAACCTCGAGCGGCTGACCCCCGAACTCGAACTCCGCACCCTCGAGAGCGACGAGGGCGGCCGTGCCGTCGTCGTGAACCTCCAGGATGGGTACGACGCCTCGCGGATCCTCCTCGACTCGATCTACGCCGAACTCGCGCCGCGCCTCGGCGGCGACTTCCTGGTCGCCATCCCGAGCCGCGACATGTTCCTCGCGGTCTCGCCCCAGCCGGGTGCCTTCGTCGATCGTGTCTGTGCCCGCGTACGGGAGGACTTTGATCGGTTGCCCTACCCGATCACCGACCGCCTGTTCTACTGCTGCATGGACGGCGTGGCCGGCACAGGACTCCGCGAAGCGGCCTGAAACACAACCACCGAGGCGCATCATGCCGCCTCGATGGCCTCAACCCCGGTGCATCACGCATCATCGTGGGCCGTGCACCGGTGGTGGAAGCGTCTCGCTCCCACGGCCGCATGCCCAGCATGTGTGGACGCATGTTCGTGGGAGCGAGATGCTCCCACCACCGGGCCCAAGAACACGACAACGTGAATTCCATATGAACTCGAAGAAGCTCCTGGTGCGTTCCAAGTCAATTCGTCGCGGGTGCCACTGGTGGCTTGCCCACCAGTGCGAACGCCAAAGCCCTTGAACACTGGCGGGCAAGCCGCCAGTGGCACCCAAGTCCCGGAGTCGGTCGATCCACCGCTGAGACTGGCG
>JBCDJJ010000124.1:0-6369 GCA_038747915.1 Planctomycetota bacterium
AAAATCTTTCACCCCCCCGGCGGCGGCTGCGGCCCCCCCCCACCACCGCATCTGGGAACACGGGTACGCAAGGTGCTCTCTCACCACGTGCCGGCGACCGAACACGTCGTGTACAAAGGTCGAGTGAAACTCAGTCGCTGCCGAGCGGGAACCCGCTCAGGAATGCCTCGCGGAGTTCTTCAACATCCAGACGTTCGCCACCCGCCAACACAACAACCGGTTCCCCGATCACACCCGCGACAACCGGGAGACCGTGTGCGTGCGCGCACGCACGTGTCACCTGCAGCGCGTACCGCCCGATGGTGTTCCATTCGGTATCGACATCGTCCCGCTCGAGGCGCAGACCGAGGCGGTCCGCGCCGAGCGCCATCTCCGCGACCGCAACGAGCAGCCCGCCATCCGACACATCGTGCGCCGCGAGAACCTCACCCGATGCAATCAACTCGTGCGCACGCCGGGCCGCGACCGGTCCCTCGTCCGCGAGCTCGACCACCACGGTGTCCTCCGCACGCTTCAGCTCGCTCGTCACACACCGCGACACATCGTCCACCATGCCGATGCCCGTGATGAGCAGCGTGTACGGGATCTCGATCAGCCGCGACTCGCCCGTCTCCGGATCCGTCCACCGGAACTGGTTGTTGAGCGAGTCCTTCCCACTCACGAACGGCGTGCGGTACGCCTTCGCAGCGTCGTAACACCCCGCGCACGCGCGCACCAGTGCCGCCATGTGCTGCGGGTCGTCGCAGCTCGGCCAGCAGAAGTTGTCGAGGATCGCGATGCGCTCAGGATCGGCCCCCACGCACACGAGGTTGCGCACGCACTCGTCGATGGCACCGATCGCCATCCGATACGGATCGCCCACCGAGCCATCCGGGTGCGTGTTACCGAGCTCGCTCGCCATGCCGCACGCGATGGCGACGCCCCGCGTCGAGCCCGCGACCGGGGCGACGACCGACGCGTCCATCGGCGCCTCACCCGATGGGCCACCGAGCGGCTTCACCACCGTGTTGCCCTGCACCTCGTGGTCGTACTGACGAACGATCCACCGGCGGCTGGCGATGTTGGGGTGCGAGAGCAGAGAGCGCAGCGTCGAGCGTTGGCCCGGCCCGGGCCGCATCTGGGCCGCGAGCTGTGCGGCACCGGTGCTCCAGACAGCCTCGCGCGTGGGCATCGGCAACCCATCGTGCAGAAACGGCATCGCCACGCGGCCGACGTCCTGCCCCTCCCACCGCAAGAGCAGCTCCGGCTCGCCCGTCTCGGCGCTCCTGTGCCCGAAGACGCCGAGATCGGCCATCTCCACGCCTTCCTCATCACAGATCGCCCGCAGCGCCGCCACGTTCTCCGCCGGCACCGCCAGCACCATCCGCTCTTGGCTCTCGCTGATCCACACCTCGTCGTACCGAAGCCCGGTGTACTTGAGCGGCGCACGCTCGAGGTCGACCACCGCCCCCACGCGCTCCCCCATCTCACCGATCGCCGACGAGAACCCACCCGCCCCGCAATCGGTCAACCCCGAAAAGAGCGGACGAGCCTTCGGAGTGTCATTCCTCCCTAATGCCTGATGCCTGGTGCCCGATGCCCCGACCGCGACAACGTCGCGGGCGCGCACAATCGCATCCAGCACCCGCTTCTCCTCGATCGCGTTCCCGATCTGCACCGCATGAGAGAACTCGTCCGCGTGCGTGCTGGTCAGCTCGCCCGACGAGAACGTCGCCCCATGAATCCCATCACGACCCGTGCGCCCACCGAGCGCGATGATGCGATCGCCCGGCCGAACCTCTCCCTTCGCGGCCCACGCGGGCATCACACCGATGCACCCGCAGAACACCAGCGGGTTGCCGACGTACCGGTCGTCGAAGTGGACCGCACCGTTCACCGTCGGAATACCCATCCGGTTGCCGTAATCGCGCACACCGTCGACCACGCGCGTCAGAATCCGCCGCGGGTGCAGCACACCGGGCGGCAACACCCGCGCGGCCCCGGGCCCAACGCCATCAATCGAGCCATCACCGGATGGCGATTCCCGGTCCCCGAGTGCCCCCGCCGGCTCACCAGCGACCCACCGGCCGGGATCCGCCACGCAGAACACATCGGTGCTCGCGATCGGCTTCGCCCCGAGCCCGGTGCCGATCACATCGCGGATGCACCCGCCGATCCCGGTCGCTGCCCCGCCGTACGGCTCGATCGCCGACGGGCGGTTGTGCGTCTCCACCTTCACACACACCGCGTGCTCGTCGTCGAAGCGCACCACACCCGAGTTGTCGACGAAGACCGAGAGCGTCCAGTCGATCCCGATGTCGTCGCTCGTCAGCTCGTACGTCGCCGCAGCGACCGTCGATCGAAGCAGATTGTCGATCGTCACCGAGCCATCCGGGTTGGTCACCGCACCGGGCAGCGCCGCGGGGTCGAACGAGAACGCCGAGCCCCGGTCGATCTGGCCGCCATCCCGATGCCCGCTCTCGCGGTACGTCACACGGCTCTTGAGCGTCTTATGCACGCAGTGCTCCGACCACGTCTGCGCGAGCGTCTCGAGCTCCACGTCGGTCGGGTCGCGGCCGAGCGCGACGAAGTGGTCGCGGATCGCGCGCATCTCGACGACGTTCAGGAACAGGTGCCCACTCGCGCTCAGCGCCGCGAGCCCCTTGTCGTCGAGGTCGCGGATCGCCACGCGGCGTACTGTCTGATCGACCGGTGGCAGGTGCGGCAGCTCCGTGGGCACCCACGGCTCGTAGTGCACCCGCTCGATCACCGCGTTCGCGAGCACCCGCGTCGCCAGACGCTCGATCTCGGCCGCACCGAGCCCCCCAACGTCGTACCGAAGCCCGGTCTTGACCTCTAGCTCGCTCGCCTCACGCCCGAGCAGCGACGCCGCGGCGGCCCCGATCGTCTGACCCGGCGGATCCATCACGCCCGGCAGCGGCCACACCTCGATCACACGCTCACCCGCACGGGCACCGGTCGCACCGATCACGCCCCGCTCCAGCACCGGATCCACGAGCACCCGATCGAGCAGCTCGCTCGCGCCGCCATCATCCACCGCACCAACAACCACATACAGCTTCGCGGTGCGCACCGACGAGGGTCTGAGTCCGAGCGCCGCCTCCGCATCACGCACGATGCGATCGCCCAACGGGTCACCCGCGGCCTCGTGCGGACGCACCTCGAACCGATGAACAGTCGCCTCCCGCACCGTCGTCAGCTCATCCATCCGGAGATGCTACCGCCGCAGGCGCTACACTCGCCGCCATGCCCGATGGCACGCCACCCAACCACGACCGCCCGCACGTGCAGCTCTTCACCGACGGCGCCTGCTCCGGCAACCCCGGGCCGGGAGGGTGGGCCTTCATCCTCCGGCACGAGGCAAGTGGCAAGGAGATCGAACGCTCCGGTGGCGAGCGATCGACCACCAACAACCGCATGGAGCTCACCGCGGTGATCGAAGGCCTGCGGGCGCTCACCAAGCCCGCGATCGTCGATGTCCACTCCGACTCTCAGTACGTGCTCAAGGGACTCTCCGAGTGGATGGACGGGTGGAAGCGACGCGGGTGGAAGACCGCGTCCAAGCAGCCTGTTAAAAACCGAGAACTCTGGGAGATACTCGACACGCTCCGAGAACAACACGAGATCCGGTACCACTGGATCAAAGGTCACGCCGGGCACCCCGAAAACGAGCGGTGCGACGAACTCGCGACCACGCAGCGCGATATCCACGCCAAGAAGCCGTCCGAAACGCCGTAATCGTTGGAACGGGTCATCCAGATGGCCCTCAGCCCCTGCTGCCTCCGATCGTGCCCTACACTCGATCTTTCGCCGACGAGACGCCTCCAGACGCCGACCATGGGACTCATCGCAGCCAAGATCCGCAACCTCGCCGTCGGCGTCACCGGTGGCCTGTCGGCCCTCGCCCACCCCCGGCTGAGCGAGATCTACGGCAACGCCGCACGGCAGGATTCCTCGACCCGCAACCCGCTCGTGGTGATCCCCGGGATCATGGGGACGCGGCTCGAAGACCCCGGATCCGGACTCATCGTCTGGGGCTCGCACCGCAAGAAGGACTACCCCGACCGCACCAACGCCGAGCACATGCGGATCGCGTCGCACAACATGCGATCGGGCGTGCCCCTGCACCTGCTGACCGATTCGGTCGAGCCCGCTGGGGCGATCGAGCAGTTCAAGTTCCGCCTGGTGGGGCTCCCCTTCCACGTGCAGGCCTACGCCGCGATCCTGACCACGCTCGGCGTCGGCGGCTTCGCGATGCGCGACGAGGGCCGCAAGCGGAAAAAGCAGCGGCGACTCTCGCTCGACTACGACGCCGCATCGATCGCCACCTGCTTCCAGTTCGACTACGACTGGCGGCGGAGCATCCCCGAAAACGCGGGCCGATTGATGCGATTCGTCGACAAGGTGCGAGAGTTCGCCGCCTACGACTCCACCGCCCGCGGCGAGCCGAAGAACGCCGACGATATCCGCGTCGACTTCGTCGCTCACTCGATGGGCGGGCTCTTGCTCCGTTACTTCCTGCGGTACGGCGGGCAGCTGCTCCCGCAGGATGGTTCGCTCCCCAAACTGACATGGAGCGGCGCGACCCGCGCCGACCATGCGGTGCTGATCGGCACACCGAACGCCGGCTCGCACTTCGCGCTCGACAAGCTCATCCGGGGCCTGCCCGCCTCGCCGGCCATGCCCGGGTACGGCGGGGAGCTCCTCGGGACGTACCCGACACTCTTTCAGCTCATGCCCCGCGACCGGCACACGCCCTTCGTCGATCGTGCGAGTGGGGAGCCGGTGAGCGGGCTCTACGACATCGAGACATGGCAGCGGATGCGCTGGGGTCTGGCCTCGGCGGAGGCCGATCCGTTCCTCGAGATGGTGCTGCCCGATGATTCGCCGAGCGATCGCCGGCGGATCGCGATCGACCACCTCGACAAGTGCCTGCGCGAGGCCGACCGGTTCCACCGTTCGCTCGATGAACCCGTTGATGCGCCGTACGACGTGGCCATGCACCTCTTCGCCGGAGACGGCGTGCTGACACCCGCCTGCGCCGAGGTGGAGGCCGACTCCAAGCACTACCGCGTCATCCAGACCGCGCACGGCGACGGCACCGTGCTCCGAACGAGCGCCCTCATGGACGAACGCGTGGGTCAGCCGTGGAAGCCGCGCGTGAAGACACCGATCCGGTGGGACCAGGTCACGTTCATCCCGACCGGGCACATGTCGCTCACGCGGCACCCGACGTTCGTGAACAACGTGCTCTACACGCTCCTCGAGAAGCCCGCGCCGGACTGCAACTACCGCCACCGGTTCGACGGCCAGTTCGTGGCGCCGCGCCACGGCGCCCAGGCCGCGCCGGCCGCGAACACCCCGTGTACCGACGAGCAGCCCGCGCAGACCAATGGTTCCCCCGTCGTCCGATCGGTGGGCACCGATGCGCGTCAGCCGGTTGGCACATCAGCGCCGTGACGCTGCTCAAGCGTCGCCCCCCACTTTCGCTCGACCAGCAGCGCTCGACCAGCAGCGCTAAAAATAAAAGCGGGCTCCCCTGATTGCTCAAGGAAGCCCATCAGTCGGCGATGACCTACTTTCCCGCAGGGCAGTATCATCGGCGGCCCGGGCTTAACTGCTGTGTTCGGGATGGGAACAGGTGTTGCCCCGGACCTCTGGTCACCGACAAAGCCGATCGAGGCATGTCTGCCCCGGCCGACGGTGAATGATCCGTCAGTTCCAGCGTCGACGCCGCACCCACGGCGGGCTGTGCGAGCCAGCAAAGGCTGGTTCCGCACAGACTGCCGCGATGACCGTGTGCGTTCTCAAGAAGAACCTCGCGACCGACCGGTGATCACACCCCGAATGCACTCCAACATAAGCTGGCAGTACACGCGGACGAATCGCCGGCGCGCGGTTGATGAGAACAAGCTTTCGACCGTTAGTACCGCTCGGCTGAGGGCCTCTCAGCCCTTACACCTGCGGCCTATCAACCCGGTGGTCTCCCGGGGGTCTCTCGCAAAGCGAGCAGGCCTCATCTCTGGGGGGGCTTCCCGCTTAGATGCTTTCAGCGGTTATCCCTGCCGCACTTAGCTACCCAGCGGTGCCTCGAGCGAGACAGCTGGATCACCAGGGGTGCGTCCTTCCTAATCCTCTCGTACTAAAGAAGACTCCCATCAAGCCTGCAACGCCCACAGCAGATAGGGACCGACCTGGCTCACGCCGGTCTGAACCCAGCTCGCGTACCGCTTTAATTGGCGAACAGCCAAACCCTTGGGACCGCCTTCAGCCCCAGGATGCGATGAGCCGACATCGAGGTGCCAAACCGCTCCGCCGCTATGGACGCTCGGGAGCGATAAGCCTGTTATCCCCGGAGTACCTTTTATC
>JBCDJJ010000125.1:0-6298 GCA_038747915.1 Planctomycetota bacterium
GGCGAGCCCATCCGCATCGCGGATGTCGGCACCGGCACCGGATGTCTCGCCCTGGCGCTCGCCAAGGCCCTGCCGGCCGCTGAGGTGACCGCCACGGACCTGAGCACCGACGCCCTCGACCTTGCCCAAGAGAACGCAGAAGCGCTCGGGCTGGCGGGCCGCATCACATTCGTCTCCGGCGACGGCCTCGCTCCCGTGGCCGGTCAGACCTTCGACTGGCTCGTGAGCAACCCGCCCTACATCCCCGACGCCGAGTGGGACGAGGTGGCGCCCAACGTCCGCGACCATGAGCCCGAGCTCGCCCTCCGAGGCGGGCACGATGGCCTCGCGGTCCTTCGACCGGTGCTCGAGGGCGCCGCATCGGTGCTCGTGCCCGGCGGATGGCTCATGGTTGAGGCGGCAGCCTCCAACGCCGCCGCGGCGGCCGACCTCGCCCGTGCCGGTGGGCTCGTCGAGGTTGAACTCATTCACGACTTCGAGGGTCACCCGCGATTCGTGCTCGCTCAGCGCACCGCATCGAGCGTGTAGCCGTGTCGACCGATCGACGCCGGTGGTGGGAGCGTCCCGCTCCCACGAACATGTGTTCGACGGTGTTCGTTGGTCGGCCGTGGGAGCGAGACGCTCCCACCACCGGGATGTGGCCTCAGCGCAGCTCGGGCTCGCCCTGCACGACTCTGAAGCCGATCAGCTTGGTGGTGTCGTCCGGCTGAAGCTGCACCATCACGACGTCGAGCGGGGTCTCGGTCGCGAAGAACCCGCCGGCGCGGAAGGGCTCGTCGAACCGGTTGCGGAACTGGTACAGGTTGTAATCCGCCGACTGTCCCACGCCGAGCGGCTCAACCGGCCGGCTGAACGCCTTGTTCACCCAGAGCCGGCCACCGGGCAGCACGTTCTCCGAGGTATTGACAAACCGGAGCCGCGTGTCGGCACGGATCACCTGGACATCGACATCGCCGGCCTGCGCCGCACCGAGCGGGAAGCCCACGGCGTAGTCGCTCGGGGCACGTCCGAAGAATCGGCACCCGCCGAGGGCACCGGTGGCAACCACAAGCAAAGCCAGGCAGAGGCGGGTCGCGTTCATGCGCACAAGTGTAGAGGAATGGACCGCGCCGACGCCGGCCTCGGGCGAACGCGATGCACTCGAATACCCACCAGCGCACACCCTGGATCCCCTCCTTGCGGGGCTTGAACCCGCGGTCGCGCCCATACCTCTCCGGGAAGAGCAAGGCGACGAGTCTGCCATGATCCCGCTTGAACTGGACCGCTGCCGTGTCGCGAGCCTTGCTCGATTCCTACCGTGAGGCGATGTCCTGCGAGACTGCGAGCCGCAACGCCACGCCGCCCACACCCGCGATCGCCCCGGGTGCCGAGGCGATCGACCCCGCGGAGGTCGCGCGGACGCACGAGACCGACCCCAGGCTGGCCGGTGCGGTGCCGGGCTTCGATGCGCCGTTCTTCCAGGCCGGGCTCGCGGGCTACTCCGACGCGGCCATGCGGATCGTTGCCAGGCGGCACGGGTGCCCCTGCTGCGTGACCGAGGCGCTGCTGGACCGAGCGCTCCTCGGCGGCGGCCGCGGCTTCGACAAGGCGGATCTCGGCTCTGTCGCCGACAACGTGCCGGGCGGCGACGAGGACCACCCGCTGATCGGGCAGATCATGGGTTCTGATCCTGGGGAGATGGCCGCGGCCGGTGTGAAAATGATCGAGCAGGGCGCCCGGCGCACGCGCATCTATCGCGCGTTTGCTGAGGATGCCGATCGCCGCGCGCGCGCGGCCCACGAGGTGACGGCTGCGGTGCGCACGTTCGCAGCGATCGACGTCAACCTCGCTTGCCCCGTGAAGAAGGTGAAGCGCAAGGCCCGTGGTGGGCACTGGCTGGCGGACCCCGACGGCGCGATCGAGCTGCTCCGCGCGGTGCGTGAAGCGCTGCCGCCCGAGATCCCGACGACGGTGAAGCTCCGCCGCGGGAGCGACGACTCGCCCGAGGCCGAGGCGAACTTTCGCCGCGTGTTCGAGGCGGTGTACGAGCTCGGGTATGCATGGGCCGTCGTGCATGCGCGCACGGTCGCGCAGAAGTACGTCGGCCCGAGCCGGTGGACCTTTCTCCGTGATCTGTGCGCGCGCTACCCGGACCGTCCGATCCTGGGGTCGGGCGATGTGTGGACGGCGCCCGACATCTTCCGCATGGTGCGGTTCACGGGTGTGTCCGCGGTGAGCGTGGCGCGCGGGTGCATCGGCAACCCGTGGATCTTCCGCCAGGCGCGGCAGATGATGGCCGGCGAAGCGCCCGCGGCCCCGACGATCGGCGAGCAGCGTGAGGTGCTCGAGCAGCACTTCGAGCTCTCGGTCGCGGTGAACGGCGAGCGGGCCGCGTCGCTCATGATGCGCAAGTTCGGGATCCGCTTCGCAGCCCATCACCCCGAAGCCGAGCGCGTGCGCCGGGCGTTCATCGCGGTCGATTCGATCGACGCGTGGCGTGCGGTGCTGGACCAGGCGTACACCGAGCCGGCGCTCGCAACAGCATGACACGCGGTGTGCGCGCAAAGGCGGGTACTCGCCCGAGTCTTTCATATTTGTTTCGCCACACCGGCGCCCGACGCTTGTGAATCGGCATCGTCCGCACACACTGTGCCTGGTGCCTGCGGGCGGGAGACACAGTTCGAAGGAGATTGATCATGGCGAATCGAAGCACATTGGTAGCCGTGTTCGCGAGCGTGATGGGCGTGATGGTGACCGGGTGTACATCCCGCGACGTGGGGACACAGGCCTCACTCGCGGGCGGGCGGCTCACGACCGCTGGGTTGGCCGACCAGAAGCTGGTGGTGACCTACGACGGCGGGGCGGACTCGATCGAGGCGAGCGGGCCCGGTGCGTCCGACTTCATCGATCTCGACGGGCACCGTTTCTACGCGCACTCCACGTACCCGGAGGCGACGTCTATCGTCGAGCTGCCCGATGGCACGCGGCTCGTCGCCAACGACACGGGTGATGTCGAGATCGAGTTGATCGAGCTGACCGATGCGGATGGGCGCACGCAGGTGGTGCGTGGGTTTCGGCGTGGTGTGAGCGCGCCGATCCAGGCGGAGGCCACCCGGCTCTCACAGGTCGTCGTGATGGCCGACCAGATGTCGGCCGATCAAGCTGCACAGTTCGTCGAGTACATGGATGCAGCCAAGGCTTGGGCGGCGACCTTCGGTGATCTTGCCGATGCAGCTCGCGCGGTCTTCGCTGCCCGGCTTGGTTTGTAGCGCGATGACCGGTGGTGCGAGCGTCCCGCTCGCACGGACATGGGTCGATGCGGCCCGGCGAGCGTTCATGGGAGCGAGACGCTCCCACCACCGGTCTTGTGTTGTTGGGCGGACTGGGTGCTACCCGGTTCGGACCATCTCCATGAAGTCGTTGTAGCGTTTGGCGACTTCTTCTCTCGTGAGTGTCGCGAGGCGCTCGAGGCTGAACGACTCGATCGCGAAGCTGGCGATCACCGTGCCGTGTACGAGGGCCTGACGGATCGATTCGATGGAGACGTTGTTGTCCTTGCTGTGCGCCGCAGCGAGGTGTCCCATGAACCCGCCCGCGAACGTGTCGCCGGCACCTGTGGGGTCGACGACGTTGGTCACCGGGTAGGCCGGCAGCGCCGCGATGCCCTGATCGTGAATGAGCACGCACCCGTGCGCGCCCTTCTTGACCACCACGAACATGGGTCCCATCTCCTGGATGATCTTGTCGCCCGCTTTGTAGATGTTCGACTCGCCGGTGAGCAGTTCGGCTTCCTCGTCGTTGATGACCAGGCCGTCGACCCGCTCGAGCAGGGAGAGGAGTTCGGGGCGGGTGGTCTCGATCCATAGGTTCATCGTGTCGACCACGCTGAATACGAGCTCGGGGAGGGATGAGAGAAACTCGGCCTGCACGGAGGGGTGGCTGTTGGCGAGGAAGAGGAACTTGCTGTCACGGTATTCGTCGGGCACCGCGGGCGGGTGCTCCTCGAGGACACCGAGCTCGGTGTAGAGCGTCTCGCGGGTGTTCCAGTCGTCGAAGTACTTGCCGCCCCAGGCGAAGGTTTTGCTCCCCGAGCGGACCTCGAGGCCCTTGAGGTCGATGTTGTCGAACCCGGCAAGGAGTTTGTGGTAGTCGTCGTGGAAATCGCCGCCGGCAGCGGCGAGCAGCCGGACATGCGTGAAGAACGACGCGGCGGCGGCGAAGTACACGCAGGATCCGCCGAGGATCTTCTCGCGTTTGTCGTGGGGGGTTTCGATGGTGTCGATGCCGACGGTGCCGGTGACGGTGAGTGGCATGGGGCTCGCTCCTTGTGCAGGCGATGAAGTCATGGATTGAACCCCCAGTCTACGCGGAAGGCGTGGGTGCGCCCGCGATACAGTGGGCCGATGGCCGTCCCCGATGCGTCGATCGTGACCCGTTTCGCTCCCTCGCCGACCGGCAACCTGCACATCGGCGGCGCGCGCACCGCGCTGTTCTGCTGGGCGCTCGCCGGCACGCTCGGTGGCCGGTTCCTGCTCCGCATCGAGGACACCGATGCGGCCCGGTCGTCCGAGGACTCGGCCCGCGCCATCCTGGAGGATCTCGCGTGGCTCGGCATCGACTGGGACGAGGGTCCGAGCTTCGACGCCGGCGACCGCACGCTCGGCGGCGACCCACGAGCGGTCGGCCCGTTCCACCAGTCGCACCGGCGGGATCTGTATCACCAGCACCTCGAGGCCCTGATCGCGGCGGGCCGTGCGTACCCGGCGTTTGACACACCCGCCGAGCTCGGCGCGATGCGCACGCAGGCCGAGGCCGAGAAGCGGACGTTCATCTACCGCAACCGTCCCGCCGACCCGGCCGCGGCGGTCGAGCGCGCGAAAGCCGAGCCGCACGTGGTGCGGTTCGTCGCGCCGGATGACGCGGTGGTGGTGGTGGACGAGGTGCTGGGCGAGGTGCGGTTCGAGCCGGCGCAGCTCGACGATTTCGTGATCCGCAAGGCCGACGGCATGCCGACGTATCACTTCGCGTGCGTGGTGGACGACGAGGCGATGGGCGTGACGCACGTGGTGCGCGGGCAGGAGCACCTGATGAACGCGCCGCGGCACGTGGCTCTTCAGCGGGCGCTGGGCTTTCGAACGCCGACGTATGCGCACGTGCCGCTGATCTTCAACGATCAGGGCGCGAAGATGAGTAAGCGCGAGCGCGACGGTGCGGCACGGCAGGCCGCGAAACAATCGGGCTTCGACCTCGGTGCCACGCCGGTTGCGGGTCTCGATGCGGAGGTGTTCGCGAGGTGGCTCAAAGACAAGAAGCGGCAGCTTGAGCCGGATCAGCTTGAGGCGTTGGCGACCGCACTGGGCATCGAGCTGCCCGAGGTCTCGGTCGGCGAGTTCCGCGCTGGCGGGTACCTGCCCGAGACCATCAACAACTTCATCGCGCTGCTCGGTTTCACGCCCTCCAAGCTCGACGATGGGTCGGATCGTGAGCGATTCGACATGGCGTTCCTGGTGAGCGACTTCGATCTGGCGCGGATCGGCAAGTCCAACGCTCGTTTCGACCGCAAGAAGCTGCTCAGCTTCAACACGGACGATGTGACGGGGATGGAGCCGAGCGTGTTCCGCGAGCGGTTCGAGGGGTGGTGCGCACGGTTTATGCCCGAGATCATGGATCGGCTGACCGATGCTCAGCGGGCGGTGCTCGTTCCTGCTGTCCAGCCGCAGAGCAAGACGTTTCGGGATGCGGCGGATCGGTGTGGCTTCGCGTTGATCGCGTCGGGTGAGATCGAGCACGATCCGAAGGCCGTCAAGAAATGGCTTGCGAAGAACGACAACGCTGGCTTGGGTGTGCTTGGCGAGTTGAAGGGCACGCTTGGCGCGCACACCGACTGGTCGGCGGGTGCGCTGCACGATGCTGTGGAGCGGTTCGCGGGTGATCGGGAGATCGGGCTTGGGCAGGTGGCACAGCCGCTCCGCGTGGCGCTGACGGGCACCGCGGTGAGCCCGCCGATCGCGGAGACGCTCGCCACGCTCGGTAAGGACGAGGCGCTGGTGCGGATCGGGCTGTGCCTGGTGGTGTGTAAACCCCGCGTCGGCTCTGCTTAGATCACTTTGCGCCTTGGTGTCGTCAGGTGCGGTGGTGGGAGCGTCTCGCTCCCACGAACACTCACCCACAGACGCCCAGCACCCCACCGTCAGCACCCCGCCGTGGGGGCGGGGCGCGCCCACCCCCCCCCCAGACGCCACCCCAGCGCAAAGGGATAGAAGCCGAGCCGACGCGGGGGTTTCACACCACCAGGCCCAGCCCGATCCCCACCACCCCC
>JBCDJJ010000126.1:0-6208 GCA_038747915.1 Planctomycetota bacterium
CCCCCCTGTGGCGCCCCCCGCGGGGTTTTTTTCGGCCCCCCCCCCTTGTTCCAACACGGCGGCTTTCCCCGGGGTGGGCGCGCCCCTGGGGGCGCCCGCCGCGCCGGACGATCGGTGGGCGGCGGCGCAGCTGGCGAATGCGCTCGCGGCTTCGGGCCTCGCGGAAGAATCGGCATCCGTTGGTGCCGCGTCGACCCAGATCTGGCCCGACGACCTGAATGCGCACCTGGCGGTGTTCGTGGCACGGTTGATTCAGGGTCGACACGCCGATGTGCGTGCAGCTGCTGAGCGCATCGGCGCGTTGCACGGTCTGTCGGGCGAGTTGGCGATGCGGGCGGCGAATGTCAGGCTCTCGTCCGCACTGTTCCACCGAGACGAGCCGGAGGACGTGCTGGCGAGCGCGCGTGGTGTGGCGGCCACGTACCCGGTGCTCAGCCCACGAACCGGCGCGGACACCGGGGGTACACACCGGGGTGAGCCGGTCACGATCGGCTTTGTGTCACCGGACGTGTGCGAACACGCGGTCGCACGTTTTCTGGAGCCGATTTTGGAGCACCGGGATCGCGCACGGGTGAGGTGCGTGCTCTATCACACCGGTGGCCATCGCGATGCGGTGACGACTCGTCTCGTGGCCCTGGCCGACGACTGGACCGCCGCGGCGAGCATGACGTCGAATCAGCTCGCCGATCACATCGCGAGCCAGGGTGTCGATGTCTTGGTCGATCTGGCGGGGTACACCAACGGGACGGGCGTTGCAGCGTTCCGCGCTCGGCCGGCGCCGGTGCAGGCGACGTTCATCGGTTTCCCAGCGACGCTGGGCATGGACGAGATCGACGTGCGGATCGTGGACAGTCTGACCGACCCGCCGGGCGAGGCCGACCGATTTGCAAGCGAGCGCCTCGTGCGCATCGATCCGTGCTTCCTGTGCTATCAGCCTTCGGACGATGCACCAGAGCCCGGGCCGGTGCCGGCGCTGGGCGCGGGGCATGTCACCTTCGGTGTGTTCAATCGCCTTCAGAAGGCGAGCGATCGGGTGGTGGAGTTGTGGGCGCGCGTGCTGGGCGCTGTGCCGGGCAGCCGGCTGGTGATGAAGGCCCCGCCGTTCGCGGAGGAGGCGACGCGGGCGTGGTGGCTCGAGCGGTGGGCATCGCTCGGCGTGGCCACGGATCGGATCACGCTGCTGGCGCGCACGGAGCGTTACACGGATCATCTCACCGCACTCGCGTCGTGCGACATCGCCCTCGATACGTTCCCCTACAACGGCACGACGACGACCTGCGAGGCCGCCTGGATGGGCGTGCCGACCATGACTCGTGTCGGCCGGTCGCATCACGCACGGGTCGGCCTGTCGCTCCTCTCGGCGATGGGCCTGCGTGACTTCGCGTGCGAGCACGACGACGACTTTGTGGACCGTGCGGTGACGCTCGCGGGTGACCTGAATGTGCTGGGTGAACTCCGGGCCAGGCTTCGGTCCACGGTGTCGGCCTCGCCGCTGTGCGACAGTCCGGCCTACGTTGCTCGGCTGACGGAGGCGCTTGAGATCATGGTCCGTGATGCGCATGCGCGGCCGATTCGTCGGTCGTGATGCCCGATGTGCGCAGCAGGGTTTTGAACCCCTCGCCGAAGACGAAGTTGTGCTCGGGGAAGCTCGAGCCGGCGAGGTTCTTGTCGATGTGGCTGAACATGAGGCTGACGGCGCCGATGGGTTCGCCCCGCTCGTCGCCGGTGGGGTGCGGGCCGAGGCGAGCGGCGTGATCGATCAGCCGGATGGTGCCGCGGGTTGCCGCTGCGGCGTTGTCGAGCCGTTCGATCTCGGCCTCGTACACGAGGGTGCACCCTGGGGTGGCGTCGCGTTCGATGGTGGCGGAGCCGATCTTCGCGAGGATGACCTTCTCACGGAACGCGTTGGCGTGCCCGACGAGGATGCCGGCGGTCTGGGCCATGCCCTCGATGATGAGGGAGGCGGGCATCACCGGCGCCGCGGGGAGCCCGCGTTCGAGGTCGGCGGCGAAGTGATCGTGCAGGTGCTCCTCGGCGAGCGAGATGTTCTTCACAGCAACCATCCGCCGCTCGGGCTCGAGTTCAACGACGCGATCGATCCACATCCAGCGCATGGTGAGAACGTACCGACTTGTGTCACGTGCTGCCCTCAGAGTGCTCCGAGTCGATTCGCCTCAGATCGGGCGACACCGATGGCCTTGATCCGCTTGGACAGGCAGCATCATCTAGTACCTGATCTGCAGTCTCCCGGTGGCGCATGTCCGGCGGAGCTTTCGGATCTCTCCATCCGATTGTGCATGCCCGCATTCGGTGCATATCGCACCAAGTTCGCAAGCAGTCGGGTATCCACATTCGAAGCAGACGCCACCGTCTTCACCGATGATCCGATCACGGATTCGATTGTGGCTCCACCGGAGTAGGAAGGCGTACGTTGTCCCGAGCGGAAGGACCACAACAAGAGGCGCGGCGGCTGCCGGCCCGCGCAGTCTCAGCCCAAAGAGCAACTCAAAAATGGGTTCTGAAAAGATGAGGAGTAGCGAGACAAGTCCGAATGCGATGGACGAATGACTCTGGAAGCGCAGATACTCGTTGCACCCGGTTGGCAACCGGCCGATCATGACCTCACGCCGTCGCGGGTGCCTCGCTCGCCAGCTTCCGCTCGACGAATCCCACCAGCACGCCCACTGTGAACTGATCGGCCAGCTTCGTCACCTTCGGATCCTGCTTGAACTCGACGAGGCTTAGGTCGGGTAGCCGGCTCTCGAGCGACTCGATCGCCTTGGGCGTCAGCTTGCCGTCTTGCACCATGTCGGGGTCCTGTGCGCCCGCATCGGGGAACAGCTCGCCCTGCTGAATCTTGAAGCCGAACTCCTGCTCGTGTTTGAAGGTGATGTCGAGGAAGTCGATCGACTCGGCACCGAGGTCGGCGGTGAGGCGTGCCTCTTCGGTGATCTCGTCGGCATCCACGCCGAGCGCATCCTCCACCGCGGCCTGCACCTTCTCGAAGATCTCATCTCTGGTCATATCACATAGCTCCTTCGGCACCCGTTGCCCCGCCCTGTGAACTGACTCGGGCGGGTCCGGATCGGAATCAAGAGAGTAGGCGGGATCGCTCCACCGGTGGCCGGCCCGTGCGGTGTCTCAGCTCACGAGCCGGGCGAGCAGGCCGAGCGGGGTGGACTCGAGCTTGGCGCCGAGCGACTCGGTCGCGGACGAGCCTTTCGGCTCCCGCCAGTCGGCGCCCGCCTTGGGCAGCGCCCGCAGCGCTTGGATCGCGGTGTCGAAGCCGGCCTGCGGGTGCAGACCGCGTTCGAGCCAGTCCGAGAGCGCCCGGTCGGGCTTGCTCATGCGGCGGACCGCAGGGCGGAGCCCATCGGACGGGCGGGACCCGGTGACCGCTTGGAATGCCAGTTCGACGACCGAGCGAACCTCGAGGGCGATCTCCGCGTCGGTCGGCGGGCGCGGTGCTTCGAGCGACCGCTTGACCCCGAAGAGTTCGAGCTTGAGGCTGCCCTTGAAGTCGACGATCACCTCGTCGTACCGCACCGGCCCGTGCGAGACGCCCCGCTCGTGCGCATGGGCCATCGCGGCGAGCATCTGCGCGAGCATGTGTCGGGTTTCGACCGGGGCCAGCCGCCCGTCGGGCTTGAGGCGGAGCAGCACATCGAGGGTGAGGAGTCCTTCGCCGATGCCGGCATAGGGCGAGACGAGGAAGCACCCGGTGCGCTGATCGGTCCACGCGTCGACGATCGGCAGCAGATGGGCGTGCTGGAGCCCGCGGAGGTGCTCGGTGATGGCCTCGAATTGCCCTGGGATGGCCCGTGTTCCGGGGCCGACGATCTGGTAGAGAACCATGAGGCCCGTGGGAAGAACCGGCGCGTGTGCCGCGTTGGACTGCTCCGCATCGACCGGCTCGGCCACCCACCTCGAGGCCACCGCGTGCGAGTCGAGCTGACGCAGGCGGCGGTACAGCCGACCCGGCGTCGGGCCGAGCACGTTCGGGTCGCGGCGGAGTGCGGCGTCAGCCCGCCGGGTGAACGTGTGCGCTTGGTCCATCGAGTGCGTCCCTGTCGCTCTGCTCAGCGGTCCGCGTCGGGCATAGGAACCGGCGAGGTGCGTGCAAGCGAGCGTGACCGTTCTCGATCGGTGGGCTCCCGGGCGACAGTCCCTGCCTCGGGCCGATCGGTTGAGCACGCCACCGGGCGTGCCATCGCGGGCTCCTTCCGCGGCCCCGATGGTAGCGGTATCGGGCTCGCGATGTAAGCACCTGCAAGAATGGTGAAAGCACGGAGCAAATCACGGAAGTTTGTTCGTGCTTTGAAAGGTCTTTTTCGTGCCGCGTGCGCGGATCTCTGTGCGGACCCACATGTTCTGGGGTTGCTCGAACGGCGGTGATGCACGAGCCTCAAACTGGCCGCCGACGCCGACACGCGCCGTCGTCTCGGATGCCATTTAAAGCTGGCGCAAGAAGCAGAAGTCGGGCACGTGGAGGTCGTTCAAAGAGTGCGTGTGGCGGTCGTGGCCATGCTCGCGTCGGTCGACGTGTTCGACTTTGGCTGACGTCCTCAGCATGAGCGGGTTTGATTCAGAGCCAGCTGTTCGCGTTTCTCGAGCCGCTCGCGAGTGGGGGCGAGCCCACTACACGTTGGCCCGTGCGACTTGATCTCGGCCTGTGGAGCCGTCGCTCGTCCTCCATGCGGCGATCTGCGCTGGAATCCTTCGATCTCGTCGGCTGTGCGCGTAGACTCCTTCGATCCGCAGGAGTACGCCATGACCACCGCACCGACCTCGACGACCAACGGCTCGTTCGGCTCGACCACCTTGTCGACGCCGCCCGACCCCTCATCGGTCTCGATCTCCGGGCTCGTCTTCGCGCCGTCGTACGGTCCGGGCGCGCCCGGCGGCATCCCCGCCTCGCTCGCGTCGCCCGACGATCAGCAGGCCCAGTGTCCCGAGCCCGGCGTGTTTCCGTACACCCGCGGACTCTTCCCCGAGGGATACCGCACACGCCTGTGGACCATGCGGCAGTTCGCGGGCTTCGGATCCGCGGACGACACCAACAACCGCTTCAAGTACCTGCTGCGCCAGGCGGGGTATGTGCCGAACTCGGACACCGGCGTGCTCGAGCGGCCCGCGGACTCCAAGAACAAAGCCAACACCGGCCTCTCGACCGCCTTCGACTTGCCGACCTTGATGGGCCGGGACTCCGACGATGCGCTGAGTGTCGGCGAGGTCGGCAAGTGCGGCGTAGCCATCGACACGATCGAGGACATGCACCGCCTCTACGCCGATCTGCCGATCGACG
Source organism: Planctomycetota bacterium (assembly GCA_038747915.1). Classification (GTDB taxonomy): domain Bacteria; phylum Planctomycetota; class Phycisphaerae; order Phycisphaerales; family UBA1924; genus JBCDAP01. The sequence goes on from JBCDJJ010000126.1 coordinate 5,306, forward strand.
AGGTGACGGTCTCTCAGACCATCAACGGGCCGGCCTGCGTCATCTGGGCCATGTACATCGCGATGGCTCAGCAGAGGGGCATCACACCCGCGCACCTCGGCGGCACGCTCCAGAACGACATCCTGAAAGAGTTCCACTCGCAGAACGAGTACATCTACCCACCCGAGGCCTCGGTCAAGCTCGTGGTCGACACCATCGAGTACCAGTCGGCCTTCATGCCCAAGTGGAACTCGGTCTCGATCTCGGGCTACCACATCCGCGAATCGGGGTGTACCGCGGTGCAGGAACTGGCGTTCACGCTCCGCGATGGCATGGAGTACGTCGAGGCGTGCATCGAGCGCGGGATGGATGTGAACGACTTCGGCCCGCGGCTCAGCTTCTTCTTTAACTCGCACAACGAGTTCTTCGAGGAGGTGTGCAAGCTCCGTGCGGCTCGCCGCATCTGGGCCCGGATGATGCGCGACCGGTACAAGGCATCCAACGGGAAGGCGTGGCGGATGAAGTGCCACGTGCAGACCGCGGGGTGCTCGCTCACCGAGCAGCAGCCGCTGAACAACATCGTCCGCGTGGCCTACCAGGCCATGGCCGGCGTGCTGGGCGGGTGCCAGAGCCTCCACACCGATTCGATGGACGAGACGCTCGGCCTGCCCACCGAGCAGGCGGTGACGGTTGCTCTCCGCACGCAGCAGATCCTCGCGCACGAGACCGGCGTGACGCGCGTGGCCGATCCGCTCGGCGGTGCGTGGTTCATCGAAGAGCTCACCGACACGATGGAGCGCGAGGCGCTCGAGCTGATCGCGCAGATCGACGAGATGGGGGGCGGGGCGTTTGCATTGGCCCCGGCTGACGATGGTGGCGGAGGCATCCTGCCTCCGCGGACGATCGATGGCGCTCCGCGGAGGC
>JBCDJJ010000127.1:0-6136 GCA_038747915.1 Planctomycetota bacterium
CCCCCCACGGGTCTTTCTCCGTGCGGGGGCCCCCCCCCCCCCCCCCCACCACACCCAGGACACAAATACGCAGGACGCACTCGCGCCGTGTCGCTTGATCTGTCGTGGACGCGACCGGACACCACACGTTGACTCAAGTTGTGCTACGCGAGCACCGGCTGTGCACTCATCCTCGCACGTCCGCGCGAAGCGATCAGGCGGTACGCCACAGGCACATACAGCAAGGCCAGCAACGTCGCGCCCGAGATCCCACCCACCATCACGATGGCAAGCGACGGCCAGAAGTCACCGCCAATGAACAGCAAGAGCGGGAGAAACCCGCCGATCGTCGTGAACGTGGTCGACAGGACGTGCCGCAGGCACCCCATCACCGCATCGGCGATGCCGGCGGGATCACCGAGCGAGGCGGTCGGGTGTGCGCGCAACGCCGCGATCACCACGATGCTGTCGTTGAGCGCGACCCCGATCAGACCAAGGGTGCCAAGGATCGTATTGAAGCTCACCGGAAAGTCGATCATCCACGTCGAGAGCAACGCAAGGCCCACCGCGCCGATCGCCACACCACCGAGCACCGCAGCGAGCAGCACGCTCTGAAACGTGAGGATCAGCGTGGCCACCATCAGCACGATCAGGATCGGCGCGTACCGCGCAAGGTTGCCGGTGGCATCGCTGTTCTGCTCCGCTGCACCGCCCACCGTGATCTCGTAGCCGACCGGAAGATCCGGACCCGACTGCTCGAGATCGCGCAGCACCTCCGCACCGATATCGATCGGGAGCGACCCCGGTCGCGTGTACGCCTTGATGGTGTTGGTGCGCTCGCCCTGGTACCGCGTGATCGCGCCGCCCTCGGGCGCAAGGTCGGGCTCGGCGATCGCGCGAAGCGGGACGAGCTCACCCGCGGGCCCGATGAGAGATGTCGCCGCGATGAGTGCGAGATCCGTCCGCGTGCCCTCGGGCACGATCACGCGGACTGGCATCTCCTCTAGGTCTTCAAGCACCGTGCCACCGGTCGCGCCCTCGTGCAGCGTGCGCAGCTGATCCGCCACCGACACCAGCGTGAGCCCGGCGAGGCGGGCGCCGCGTTCGTCAACGTTCATCGTCAGCTTCGGCTGCGCTCGCTCGATCGTCATCTGCGTGTGCAGCACATCGTGGTGCTCGTGCAGGCGGGCACGAAACGCCTCGCCGATCTCCTGCAGCACAAGTGGATCAGGCCCGGTGACCCGGTACTCGATGTCGGCGACCACCGGCGGGCCCTGGCCGAACGAACGCACGACCACCTGCGCTCCCGGGAGCTCGCGATCGAGCACAGCTTGAATCTCGGGGACAAGGCGCTTCGTCGCATCGGCCGATGTCGTGTCCACGATGCCGTGCGCGTACGACGACATCGAGTCCTTATCCATGATCAGGTTGTACCAAACGCTCGGGTAGCTCCCACCGATCAACCAGTGTACACGCTCGATATCGTCGAGCTCGCGGATGATGCGCTCGGCCTGCTCGGCATGATCGGCCGTGCTGTGCAGCGCGGTGCCGCTGGGCGTCCAGATCTGCACGTGGAACATGTCGCGGTCGACCGGTGGGAAAAACTGGTTGCCCAGCGTGGGCGCGAGCGCGAACCCGATACCCGGGAGGGCGAGCGCGAGCGAGAGACACGCGACCGGCCGACGGAAGATCGCGGTAAAGGCCCGTCCGAGTGCACGGCCCATCCGCTCATCACCAAGCCCGTCGCGCCACCACCGCGCCGATGCGCCGGTGTTGCCCCGCACAAAGATCCCCGCGAGCGCCGCGATGATGGTGAGCGAGATGGCATACGAAATCGCCACCGCGTAGATCACGCTCTGGCCGATGGACCCCACAAAGTCCCCCGCGCTGCCCGGTAGCAGCAGGATCGGCGCGAAGGCGAGCACCGTGGTGAGTGTCGAGGCGCCGAGCGGGCCAGCGAGATGCTGCACCGCGTGCAAGACCGCGTCTTGCGGGCTCTGCCCGGCGCGGCGTCTCGAGGCGACCTCGTCGGTCACCACGATGGCGTTGTCGATCAGCAGACCGAGCGCAATGATCATCCCGAAAATCGACATCTGGTGCAGGCTGTTCCCGCTGGCCTGGATCATCGTCACCGTGAGTGACACCACGAGCGGCAGCGCCGAGCCAATGATCATGGCTTCGCGGATCCCCATGGTGAGCCACACCACAACCAGGATCACCAACGCACCAGCGAGTAGGTTGCTCCCGAGTTCGACCAGCCGATCCGTGGTGTACTGCGCTTGCTCGAATACCACATCAACCGTCACGCCCGACCGGCTCCGCTCGAACTCGTCGAGCGCCGCGTTCGCGCGCACCGACCACGCGTCGGCCTGCACGCCCGGGCCCATGCGAGCCCCAACCAGCACACCGCGCTCACCGTCCGCGAGCGCGATCTCCTCGACCGGCGTGCGGACCGTGCGCGTGATCTCCGCGAGGTCGCCCAGCCGCAGCACGCGACCCGCCTCGCCCTCACGAATCGGAATCGATGCGATCCGCTCGACTGTCTCGAGCTCGCCCGAAACCTCGATCAGTAGATCCGTGCCGGCTCCACGAACAACACCCGCTGACGCCTTGGCATCCGCCTGCTCGATGAACGAGGCAATCTCGTCAGCGGTCAGACCGAGCAGCGCCCGCGCCTCGTCACGGATCGTGACACGGATCTCCTCGGTCCCCTCCCCGTACACCCGGACGAGTTCCGTGCCGCCAACGCTGCGCAGCTCGTCGGCGAGGTGCTCGGCCTGGCGTGTGAGCAGCCCGAGCGACGCCTCCGCATCACCCGCCGCGCGCACCATCGCCACCAGTGTGAACGCAACCGCATCGCGCTGATCGTCCAGCTGCGGCGTGCCCGCACCATCGGGCAGCAGGCGTTCGACATCGGCGAGTTCATCGCGGATCTCGCTGAACAGCGCGACGTTCTCCCCAGCGCCGATGTCGTCGATCAGCTCGATCGAGATCACCGAAATCCCCGAACGCGAGGTCGACTCGATCGTCTTGATCTCGTCGATCTCCTCGAGGGCAGTCTCGATCGGTTCCGACACCAACGCCTCGACCCGGTCCGCCGACGCGCCGGGGAACGTCGTCAGGACGAGTGGGCCGCGATTGACGATCCGGGGGTCTTCGAGCCGCGGGATCGTGAGCATCGTCGAGATGCCCGCGACCAACGCAATGACGATGGACAACCACAGCAGGTGGCGGTTGCGCAGCGTGAGCGTCGCCAGATCACCCTTCATCGCGCACCTCCGCATCATTCGGTGCGCCAACCACCGCGCGCACAGGATCGACACGCACCCCCGGCACGATCCGGTGAATCCCCGCCACGATCACCGACTCATGCTCGTCGACCGGACCCCGGACCAACGCCCGATCCGTCTCGGTGTGCAGCAGTTCCACCTCGCGCCGCTCCACCCGCGACGACTCGCCCTCGCGGTCGCCCTCGCCGGTATCCACGATGTACACCGCCCACAGCCCACGCACACTCTGCGTGAGCGCCTCGATCGGCACCCAGAATCCGCGAACATCCTGATGCACACCGAGCTCGATCGACGCCGCATCACCATCACGGAGCCCCTCGCCGAGCGCCGCCTCGAGCCCGATCCGCACCTCGGCCGTCCGCGTGCGACGATCAAGCTCGGGCAAGCTGGCGATCACCACACCCGAGATCATCTCACCACGCACCTCCACCGATGCCCCATCACCCACGCGCACCTCGTCGACCATCGCCGGCGCAACCCCGATCCGCACCTCCGGCTGCGTCGCCTCGAGCAGCGTGTAGACCGGCGCCCCCTCACCGATCACCGCGCCGAGATCAAGATGACGGCGCGACACCACCGCATCGAACGGCGCACGCAGCACGCTCTTCTCAAGGTCGATCTGCACCCGCTCAATCGACGCTGTCGCCTCATCCAGGCTCGCCTCGAGCGATTCCACACGCTGAACCGCCTCATCAATCTCCTGCTCGCTCGCGGCTCGCGACTCGAACGATGTCCGGACTCGGTCGAGCGTCAACCGCGCCAGCTTGAGGTCGGCCTCCACACGCCCGCGAGCCGCCACCAGACGAGACTCCTCCGAGTCGAGCCGAACCACGTCGAGCAACCCCACCGTCTCCCCCGCCCGAACCCGGTCGCCCTCGTCAAACCCCAGCTCAACGAGCTTGCCGCCAAGCTCAAAGCCCAATTCAACGCGCTGCCGCGCTCGCACCTCGCCGACGTATCGCGCACGCACCAGGTAGCTGTCGACCCACTCGGCCGGCTCGATCGTCACCGTCATCGGCGCACTCTCGAACTCGTCGGGCGGCCCGGGCGTGTTCGCAACCACCCCCACGCTCGCGACCAGCGCGAGCATCAGAACCGGAACCAAGCCGAACAGCACGCGGCTCAGACGCGACGTCGTGGGGGAAGAGGCGGTCATCGTGATGCTCCCGATTCGCAAACGGGTCTGGACTCGAGCAGAACGTCGGGCTTTGACGAATCGTCAAATCGCCAACGCGTCACAACAGATGCAACGAGGCAGAGATTCATGTGAGCGACCCCGCCGGAGACGGCTCGCCGAACACCGTGGTGCTGATCCGCTCGGCCGAGGCCTGATAATCCCAGTCCGAGGTCAGCGGCTTCCACCCGTACCCGTCGAGCATGCGGTTGTAGTTCGTCCACAGCACCGCGTTCATGTCGACCCCAGCAAAGTGCGGCATCGGCGCCATGCTGCTGATCCGGCTGTGCCCCACCGCCTGCGCCCACATGCCGTATAGCGGGGCGCAGAGCGGCACACCCTCCGGCAGCACCAGATCGCCCGCATCCACCGCGTCCTGCACGATCCGCGTGAGCACATCCATCTTCGCGGTCTTGATCGCCACCCACCGATCGCGCCGCTCATCGGTGATTTTGTCGATCACAGAACTCAGATCGAGGATTGACTCCACCGCGAAGTGGTCCGGATGACGACGTATGAAAATCGCATCCGCGATGCCGATCGCCATGAGACGCTCACGCGTCGTGCCGTCGTACGACGCCGCCTTGCGGAACATCTCCGCCCGCGCCGCCGCGGTATCCGCGCAGAGCGCAGCGATCAGGTCTTCCTTCGAGCTGAAGTGCTGATAGACCGTGCCCTTGGAATACTCGATCGCTTCCGCGATCCGGTCCATGTTCAAGCCGAGATACCCGAGCTCCGCGAGCATCCGCCGTGCGGTGTCGAGGATCAACCGCTCCCGGGCGAGCCGTTCGCGCAGCCGACGTGAAGCGGTCGCAGAAGCCATAACGAGACTATCGTCGATATTTGACGACTCGTCAATTCTCGACGGAGAATTTGTGACTGGACCCAACTTTTATCCAAACACCAAACTCGACGAGTCGCCACCATCCGCTGCCCTCATGAAAAAAACGCCCCGCCGACCCGTTTCCGGGCCCGCGGGGCGGTGTCCGTCGCGGCGCGTGGTGGAGCGCGCCGCGCTGGTGGTGGTGGCTTGTGACCGACGAGCAGTCACGCCCGACGGAAGTGTTCCGCATCTCGCCCCAGCAACGCCGGCGCGAGCCTCAATCCACCCGCCCCGCGAGCAGTCGGGGCGGGCAGCATGCCGAGGGTCCGCGGCCCAGTCACCCGCACTTCCGTGCGCGGGCGGTTGGCCGAGGCCGCGGGCGAGTCCGTTCGCCGCCCGGCGTCGTGCACAACTCGGTCAGCGCGGGGCACGCCCCGACGCTGCAATCTCCAATCAATCGATCGATCGGCGACGACGCCGACCGCGCGAACTCACACGTCTGCCCCATCGCGCCGCGACGCGTTCCGCTGACGCACCCGCTGCATCAACGCCGGAACCTGCTCGAGCCGAGACCGACGCGACGCCTTCCACGCCGCCCGATCGCGGATCTCCAGCCGATCCTTCGCGCCAACCAACACCACCTCCGACCCGAGCCCGACGAGCTCGAGCAGATCCTCCGGCAACCGAACCCGACCGGCGGCGTCTTGCGGCAACCGCGAGGCCAATCCGAACAGCGTCGTCTCCAGCTCCGCCTCGTCCTCGTCCGGCGTCAGCGACAACCCGTCCGTCGACGCCGCCCGCTCGAAGCTCCGCTCCGTGTAGAGCCGGATCAAATTCGATGACAGATCCCCCGCGTCCCCAACGACCCAC
>JBCDJJ010000128.1:0-5310 GCA_038747915.1 Planctomycetota bacterium
CGAGACCACCACGAGGAGTTCGATGAGCGTGAAGGCGGTATCGCGACGAGAGTCGCGAGGCAATGATGCGCGTCGGCGGATCATTCGGAGTCCTTTGCGGTGCGAGAGAAACATGTGGTCATTCCGGAGTGGGGCTCAGTGTGTGCGCACGGTGCCGGTCATCACTGATCGACGATTGTGCAGAGCTCGCCTTCCACCGCGCAGTCCGAGATCGACGAGTCATCGGCGAAGATGGGGAAGCCATCGAAGACACGTGTCAGATCGCCGGCGAGGCATTCCTCCCTGGTGAGCTCGAGCGTGCAGAACGGATCACCGGGCGCGAAGAGTAGGCAGCAGGCGACGATCTCCGGGCACTCGGTGGTGGCGCAGTCGGTGTCGATGCCCTGGAACTGCCCGCCGATCGCACCGCAGAGTTCCGCGCTCCCGATATCGGTGCACGTGTTATCGAGCAGGCAGCACGCACCGGTGAGGCACCCGAAGAGCTCAGCGCCCTGCTCGGGGAAGCACCCGCTGTCCGGTGTGAACGAACCTCCCTGCGAGTCGCACTCGGCCTCGGTCACCGACACGCACTGATCGACGGGTAGGCAGCAGGCACCGAGTTCTGTTGCGGCGGTCTGGCCCGGGATGATATTGAAGAAGTCAAAAGCGGCGTGGCTTGCAGCCGACGAGGATGTATCGCCGAACTGGACCAGCTCATCGGGGTCGTTCGCGAGCTTGGGGATGACCACGAGCCCGTTGGTCGGCACATCAAAGAGATCGAAGATGGGAACCGTGGGGTTGATCCGCTGCCCGTCGATGTAGAGCTCGGGTAGTTCGGCGTCGTAGAACTTTGGGAAGAATGGGAAGTCGGTGGGTCGACGGAGTAACCGCACGGTCACGAAGTCTGAGAAGTCGAAGGTGCCCTCTGGGATTCGTATGATGTTGTGCTCGACCACGCTGTCGTTGATCGTGATGGACACACTGTCGCCCGAGCCCTCGAAGATCAGCTCGATGAACCCCCCGGCCGTTCCGACGGAGAGGAAGTCGGGCGGGTTGTCGACGACATCTTCAAGGACCGCGATGCGCATCTCCTCGTTGCCCGGAAGCAGCTTCAGGCCGAACTCGACGGTGTAGCCACCGGTGATCTCGACCGTTGTGCCGAGGCAGACATCGTTGGATGCTTCATCGAGGATGATCCCGAGATCGAACGCGTCGACGCTATTGGGCGCCACGCGGTTGAACGCCGGACTCCCGGAGTCGACGGCATCGATGACGGCGTGAGCATCATCGATGTCGTAGTCGTCATCGTCATCCGTGTCGGCTGTGCACAGCAGGGCCTGGTACACCGCGAAGGTGCCCTGGGTGAAGCCGGACACGGTGCGTGTATCAAGGAGTAGCTCGCCCGTGTTCGGCGCGTCGAACTGGAAGCCCGCAGAGTCGGTCGACGCCGACACCTGATACCCCGCTGCTTCGGGCGCTCCTGCGCCGTCGTACAGCAGCGACTGGGCGGACATGGGGGTCGTCAGGCCGACGACTGCCAAGCACAGTGTCGGGAGACGTGAGGTGAACATCCGTAACTCCTTTGTTTTCAGCATCATCCCGGCTCGGTGTCGCGGCGCTATCCGCTACGTCGCACGAGTCCCCCGACCACGGGACAACTGGGTGGAGCATGGCTCAGTATCGACAGAAAGCAAGCAGATCATTTTCAGATTTTAATTGTCAGGTCTTTGAATGGATGTATAGTGAGCGGCATGGATGTGTCCGTCGGAGTGTCTCAGCAGAGTCGGCTGCCGGATGTGCTCTTTGAGGCGCAGGATCTTGCGCAGACCCGGCGAGAGCTTGAGTCCGTGCGCTCGTTATTGCAGGCAGGCCTGCGAGAGGCCCCTCTGGATCGTGCGGTCGATTTGGCGAGGTACCTGGGTGTTGACGCGAAGCTGGCGGGTCAGATCACCCGGGCGCTTGCGGCGCCGACACTCGAGACGTTCGCTGCGGCGCTCCCGCCGTTCCGCGGGCTGCAGCGGATCGCGGCTCAACTCCCAACCGGCGGTCGGGCGCTGGCCAGCGCTGCCGAGGCGGTGCGAGCGGCGATCAATACTGAACTCGGCGAGCGGTGGGTGTTCGACGGCATGCTGGCACGCTTCGGCGCGGGTGCTGCGGGCGAGGAGTTGGCGGCCGACATCGAAGTGCGCAAATCGGCGTACCGGTGTTACGCCGCGACGTTTGGCCACTCCGCGGAGCGGCTCGAGCATGCTTTGATTTTCAACCCGTCCGTGTCCAATCAAGACCGGCACGACATCCTCGATGTGTCGCATCGTGAGGGAATCGTGCGCACGCTTCCGCACGTTCCGGTGGTCGTGTACGCGAATAAGGCGCACGTCGGGAACGCGGTTGACCGTGAACCGGGCGGTATGCACACGCCACGCCCGGTGTTCGATGTGAGTGACTTCCCGTCCTCGTTCTGTGTGCCGGGGTGGTGTGCTCCGGATTCGATGGATATGCGCACACGGACGACACGGAGCGCTGTGAACGTGGTCGAGGTCCATGGGCCCGAGGTTGGTCGACGCTCGCGCACGGATGTTGCCTTCGCGCGGCTCTCGCAGGGCGGAGCCCCGGCATACCGTGGGGCGACCGCATCGGGCGAGCCGGTGAACTATCGGGTGTACTCGAACCTCACCACGCCCGTCGCGCTTCTTGAGATGTGGGTGCTTATCGAGGAGTCGATTGCCTCGGCGATCTCGGCCGAGTTTGTCGCCACGCAGCAGCCGCCAATCGAGATTGCGCCGGGAGATGCCTTTGATCTGCCACTGAACCTCTCGATCCCACATGTGCAGCATCGGATGGGTCCCGCGGGGTATGACAACACGGGTTCCCGGTTCGGTCAGTTGATCTCGCAGTGCCTCGAGGCAGCCGGGTGGGGCGGCAATCGCTACGTCGTACATCGTTCGTTCGTGCGGTACCCGTTGATCCAGTCGACCATCTGGTGCAAGCTCACGCTGCCGCGTCGCGAGCCGACTTAGTCCTCGTCGTCCGCCAGATCGTCGCGCTCGCTGATCCAGGCCATCTGGATGGCTTCGAGGATCTTCTCGTTGACCGGGTGGCCCGGCTGTTCTTCGAAGCCGCCGAGCGACTCGACCAGTGTGCGCAGCTCGGGGAAGGTCACCCGCATCGGGTCACGGTCGTCGTGGGCGTCGGCGAGTTCTTCGGCGATGCGTTCCACATCGAGCCAGTGGAAGGTGTCGTTCATGACTCAGGCCTCCACCGGCTGTTCAGCGGTGATGAAGCTACGGAAGTTACCCCGCATGAGCCGCTCAGCATCGGCACCGATGTGCTCGTCGGTCACGCGGTAGCCGGTGTCGTCGAGCTGCTCGTACTGGGTGGCGAGGCACCGGGCGATGATCTCTCGCGAGTGCGACCACTTGTAGATGAGCTGATCGAGGACGCGCGCGTCGGAGTGCTGGGGGATGACGGTCGTACCGAGCAGCTCGAAGCGTTCGCGAGTCATCTCCTCGATGATCGAGGGGTTGTTGAGAAACCACCAGCACCCGAAGACCATGAGGTTGCCGAACTTGCGTGCCGCGACGCACAGCTCGTGCTGGTTCTCCCGGCTCAGCATGGTCACGAGGAAGCGGTTGCGCGGGAAGTCACGGCAGAGGTTGACGACAGCCTGCACATCGGCCTTGCCGACCATGTCGCCCGCTTGCCCGAGCGCGGGGTTCACATGGCGTCGCGAGCCGATCATCATGGCCCACGGCAGGCCGTGGTCAGCCAGCACGGGCATGAGAATCTCGGCGATGATGCGGTCGGCGGTTGGGTTGCTCGGGTCGGGGTAGCGGAACCCGGGCGGCAGGCTCATGGCGACGTAGATGGCATCCATCCTGGTCAGCCAGTCGGTGATGAAGCGCTTCGCTTCGGCGATCGTGCGCGGGGTGAGCTCTTCGCTCACCCCGTAGCCCCATGCACCGAGCTTCGCTGAGGCGGATGGCCAGTCCTGGAGCAGTGGGTCGATCCGCAGCACCGCCTCAAACCGCGGATCCTTCAGGGCGTCGCCCTTCTCGAGCCACAGCGAGCGCTCCTCGTCGTCGAACACCGCGTTGGTCATCGTGATCGACTCGACGCCCGAGGTCTCCATCACTGTGTCGACGTACGTGTTGGCGTCGCGCGCCTCGAACCAGCTTCGCAGCGAGTCCAGCGAACGCTCGTTCGGGTCGAGGCCGAGTGCACCGAGCGTGGTGATCACGCCGCGGCAGGCCTCGGAGATCGGGGTGCGCTCGATGAACAGGTGCCGCCAGATGTGGTCGGCCTGTTCGCGGGTGGTCATCGCGAAAAAGGTGTCGTAGGGGAGCTCGGTCGCGGGCACGACGCGGTAGACCTCGGCCACGAGGTAGTGGTAGGTGAGCAGCTGATCGATGCCCCAGAGCAGCATGCCGTCACCGCCGCCCACCCCGGAGTGCCCGAACGAGGGCGGGTAGCAGTGGGTGTGCATGTCGACGATCGGCTGCTGAGTGAGGGCGAGCCGCGTGCGGTCGAGCATGGTCGTCATGCGAGAAGGCTAGCCGATCGGGAGCGGCCGATCTTGATGCCCGCGAGACGTGGAGGTGGGCCGAGTGGGCCACCTATGATGGCGTTCGCCGGTGGGATGGCGGAGCGGTTGAACGCGCCGGACTTGAAATCCGGTAGGCCCTACGGGGTCTCGGGGGTTCGAATCCCCCTCCCACCGCTTTTCACGGATACGCGCGACGAGCCCGGTGCGTTACTCGCTCTCGTAGATGTCTTGTGATCGTGTGCGGATGATCTCGAGTTCGCTGTCGTCCCGGAACTCGGGGAAGAACTGCCACTCGCCCGCGTCATCGTTGAGCGCCGCTGCGAAGAGGTTGCCCGTCGACACACGACCCGGAAACTGCTGCCGGAGCGCGTTGATGTCCTCCGGGCCGACCCGGATCGTGGATGCATGCCCGTCGACGAACGCCGCGGCGAACGTCCCGAGTCGGTTGTGCGGGCTCTCGGCTTCGATGTTGTTGCCCGTGTAGGCACCAAGCACGACGCCGGCGTCTACGGCGAGGGTCGTCTTGGACGTGTTCCACGGGGAGATGGTCCGCGCCGCGTATCGGGCGAAGTACCAAGATGGCTGGCCCGCATAGCCATCTCAGCGCCAGAGGGTGTCGGTATGTAAAGTCTTCATTATCTCATACGCTCGGAGTATCGGATCTCCGTTCATAGTGGGGTCAACCGCTGACGCAAGCGTCGACTCCAGCGTCTAGTAGAAGTGAGGAGAGGTCTCTTCAATGTGCCCTTGAATCCCCGTCGTCGAAACGCCGATCCGATCAAGCAACG
>JBCDJJ010000129.1:0-5301 GCA_038747915.1 Planctomycetota bacterium
ATCGCCGCCTGCGCCGCGGCCGCCGCATCCTGTGCCGCCGCGGCCGCCTCGGCGACCTGCGCCGCCGCGTCCGCCTCGGCCGCCGCATCCGCGGCCGCGTTCGCCTGAGAGGAGGCCGCGTCGCTCAGGCTCGTGTCCTGCGCCGCTGCGATCGGCGCGACCGCTGTCGCGACCGCGGCCACCACACTCCCCATCCCCCGGCCGGATCTCATGCATGTGAGTGCGAGAGCGTGCATTCTTCGTCCTAACGTGTTCTTATGTTGTGATTCGAAACATCCCGGTGCGAAGACGAATGACGGTGCAGGACCTCTCGTCGGGACAGGTCGGACCGACCGATCTGGTCCTTGAATCGGTGCCGGCGTTTTCGTTCACGCCGGCACCGGTTTGACCGGCGACCTCGTGGCTGCTGGGTAGCAGGCCACTGGGAAGTAGTTAGTTAGTCTCGGGGGTATCGCGGGTCATCCGGGCTGACCGCGACCCACTTGCCGCCCTCATCAACCCGCTTGGCCACGCTGTTGCGATCGGTCGTGAACCGGGCCACCGACTCCCGGAGCTTCAGCGCCTTGGCGTTGAGGTCCTGGGCGGCCTCGTTGGCGGTTCGAGCGCCGGAGGCGGAGTCCTGCGTGAGGTTGGAGATCTTCAGGATCGACTCGGCGATGTGAACGCTCGTCGCCGACTGCTGCTCGGTCGCCGCGGCGATGCCCGCGACCATCGTCTGCAGCCCGTCGTTGGACGACCGGATCGACTCGAAGGTCTGGCCCGCTGCGCTGGCGAGTTCCACGCCCTTCTCCGCCCGTGCTGTGCTCGCGTTGATCGTGTCGACCGCGGTGGAGGTGCCGCCCTGGATCTCCTGGATGCTCGCGGTCACCTGCTCGGTCGCGGTGGTGGTCCGCTCGGCGAGCTTGCGCACCTCGTCGGCGACGACCGCGAACCCACGGCCGTGCTCGCCGGCCCGGGCCGCCTCGATCGCGGCGTTCAGGGCCAGCAGGTTGGTCTGATCGGCGATGTCGTTGATGACCGCGATGATCTCGCCGATCTGCTCGCTCTTGCGGCCGAGCTCGGTCACGCTCGCAGCGGAGTTGCGAACCTCCATCGCGATCGCTTCCACCTCGTTCACCGTCGAGGTCACGGCGCCCACACCCTCCTCGACGGCGGTGCGGTTGGTCTCGCCGGACTGCGCCGCGTCGGCGCTGTTGCGGGCGATGTCCGTCACGGTCTGGTTCATCTGCTCCATGGCGACCGAGACGTTCGTGGCCTGCTCCTCCTGCTCGCCGAGCCGCGTCGCGATCTCGCCGGAGGTCTGAGCGACTACCTCGGACTGACTGGCGACGCCCTCGCCGATCTCCTTCACGGAGTCCACGACCTCGGCGATCTTCTTCACGAAGGTGTTGAAGCTCTTGCCCAGCTCGCTGAACTCGTCGGTGCCGCGCTCACGCAGTCGGACGGTCAGGTCGCCGTCGCCGTTGGCGATCTCGCGGAGTCGGGCCACGACCGCGTTGATGGGCTTGGTGATCGCGGTGCTCAGCAAGTATGCGGTGGCGACGCCGATAACGAAGCAGAGCCCGATGACGGCGAGCAAGATCAGTGTGACCTCGCTCCGCGCATCCGCGATGTTCTCGATGTTCTGACCCACATCAGTGATCAACGAATCTTTGATGTCGTTGGTCAAGCCGGCGATGTTGGGACCGAGCTTGTCCAGGGTCTCGTGGACGAGTTCGTCGCGCTGCGCGATCAGATCCCTGACCGACGAGAACTTGGCCAGGTAATTGTCAAAGTCGGCCGAGGCCGCTGCGAAGTGCTCGGCGACCGGGCTATCACTCGGGACGTCGTCGAGCGCGGCCTGAAGAGTATCCGCCCACTTGTTGAACGACGCGATGTCTTCGTCGGTGTGCGACCGGATGTAGTGGTTCGCGTAGACACGAGCCAGCAGCAGGCTCTGCGCGGCGTTGGCCGCCAGGGCGGTGACCTCGGGGTCGCCATTGGCCGCGGCCACCTCGATCGCCTTGGTGAGCGACTGGCGGCTGGACTTGGCCGAGTCGTACATGTTCTCGATGAGCTCGTTCCGCTCGAAGATGATCTGCTCGACACGGTCGAAGGTGGTGTCGTAGATCGCGTACTCCTCCTCGATCTGACGGATCGCGGCGGCCCGTTCGGGGTTCTGGAAGCTGGCCTTGGATTCGGCGATTGATTTGAGGAGGGTCGCGGATGTCGCGTTGAACTTCTCGATGTCCTCCGGCTCGTTATTGATCAGGAAGTCTTTGACATGCATCCGGGCCATCAGCATGGACACCGCGGTGTCGCTGCCCGTCGCCAGGTCCACGGCCATCTCACCGAGGGCATCGGCGGATGCGGTGATCCGCGACTTGCCGAAGAGGGCCACTCCCCCGGAGGCGAGGCACAGGAGCAGGAGGATGCCGAATCCCAGAATGAGCCGAAGTTGGATCGTCCAGCGCATGTTTCATATCCCGTAAGCGGTGGTCGCCCCGAACATCGAAGCGACGGTGGGATCTCTTGATGCACTTCTTCACCTGAGGTGTTCTGGGTAGCGGGCTGCGTCGAGGTGTCCCATGACTTGGTGGGTGTGAATGGACTTTCCTGCGCGCGCCTACCCGCCTACCCGAACGAAATAGACCCGATCACAAGACAACCCCTTGATGTGGCGGCGTTGTTTTCTGTATCGGTGCCCAAACCAACCCGGTGCATGGCGCGGGGCGTCTCCGGGGTGCGGGTGCACGGACTTCCTTGGGCGCGCGTGTTTTCAGACCTGCAGCACGCCGGTGCTGAAGTGTTGGTGCTCGGGGCGGTCGAACCAGCCGGTGTGTGTGCCCGCACCCGCGGCGTCGAGGGCGGCGGCGAGCTCGGTGCGTGTCTCGTGCGGCTGAATGATGCGGTCGACCCAGAGTCGGGCGGCGCCGTGGCGGATGTCCTGGTGCTGCTCGTAGGAGTCGGCGACGGCTTTGAGGATGCCGTCATGGGTCTCGCGGTCGATCTCCTCGCCGCGTCGCGCGCGGGCGCGCTCTTCGATCATGGCGAGCGTGCCGGTAGCGGAGGCAGCGGACATGACAGCGCAGCGTGCGCCGGGCCAAGCGAAGGTGAGGAAGGGCTCGAAAGCGCGGCCGCACATGGCGTAGTTGCCGGCGCCGTAGCTGCCCCCCAGGATGAGGACGATCTTGGGGACGATGCAGTTGCTCATGGCGTTGACCATCTTGGCGCCGCTCCGGATGATGCCGGCCTGCTCGGAGTCGCGGCCGACCATGAAGCCGGACGTGTCGTGGAGGAAGATGAGGGGGAGCTTCCGCTGATTGCAGTCCATGATGAAGCGGGCGGCTTTATCGGCGGCATCGTCGTAGATGACGCCGGGCATGTTGACGGCGTAGTTCGGGCCCTCGAAGCCACCGGGCATGGTGCGTTTGGTGACCTGCTTCTGGTTGGCGACGATGCCGCAGGCGTGCCCACCGATGCGGGTGTAGCCGCAGACGAGGGACATGCCGTAGTCGGCCTTGTACTCGTCGAAGTCGGGGATGAGGTCTTCGTGCTCGGTGGCGGGGGCATCCTGCCTCCGCGAACGCGAGTCGACGACTGTCGCGATCACCTCGCGGACGTCGTACTGGGCGGTGGGGTCGGCCGGGAAGATGTCGTAGATGGCTTCTGGCGTGCGCGCCGGTGCGGCGTTCTCGGTGGATCGGTCGTGTATGCGCATCGCGTCGTGCTTGGCGACGAGCGAGCGGAGTCGCTCGAGGCAGGCCTCATCGCTCGGTTCTTTGAAGTCGATGGTGCCGGAGATGGCGGCGTGCATGGTGGCGCCGCCGAGTTCTTCGTCGGAGACCTCCTGGCCGATGGCGGCTTTGACGAGCGCGGGTCCGGCGAGGTAGAGGCCGCTGCCCTCGGTCATGAGGAGCGTGTCGCAGAGGACGGGGAGGTAGCCGCCGCCGGCGACGCAGTTGCCCATGATCGCGGCGATCTGTGGGATGCCTTCGGCGGAGAGGACGGCGTTGAGATAGAAGATGCGGCCGAAGTCGTCGGTGTCTGGGAAGACGTCTTCCTGCAGCGGCAGGAAGACGCCGGCGGAATCGACGAGGTAGAGCAGGGGCAATCGAGCGCGTCGTGCGATGGTCTGGGCGCGGATGATCTTCTTACAGGTCATCGGGAAAAACGCACCGGCCTTCACGGTCGCGTCGTTGGCGATGATCATGCAGAGGCGATCCTCGACGGGCCCGATGCCGGTGACGACGCCGGCGGCGGGCGCCCCGCCGTGTTCGGCGTACATGTTGTGGGCGGCCCAGAGGGCCAGTTCCTGGAAGCGGCCGGGGTCGTCGACGAGGCCCTCGATGCGTTCGCGTGCGGTGAGGCGGTCTTTGGAGTGCTGACGGTCGATGGCGTTGGTGCCGCCGCCGAGGCGGGTCTCGGCCTCGGTGTGCTGGAACTGCTCGTTGAGGGCGCGGAGGGGGTTGATGGGCATGGTGTTCTCTCGAGCCGCGTGTGGGGCTCGGAAGATAGCTCAGGGGGGTGTTGGCTTGCGGTGGGCGGCGGGGGTGTTGTGGGAGTTGAGGGGTGGATGGGGGATAGATTGGTGCGCGGGAGTCTGGCACGCGCGCTGGCGCCCGCGGCTCGGATTGCGGGTGTTGCTCCGAGTGGCATCGCGGAGGAGGGTGGTGGCGGCTCTTCGGCGTATCTCGGCGGATGCGTTGGGATCGGTGGCGGTGGGGGAAGCGAGCGTGGCGAGGAGCGCAGCACGGTGTTGGGCGGCGCTGATGAGTTGCTTGAGGAGTGGTGCGGCTTTGGGCGAGTGTGTCGGGTGTGCGCGCGGCCATGCGGCGAGTGTGCGCGAGCGCCGGTGTGTTGTCACCGAGAGCGGGTGGACTTTGATGGTGATGGTGGAGTTTTTGGGCGCAGGTGATGGGTGTGTGCGCACGGGGGTGGTGATGATGGCGCGTGGTGGGCCTGGTGAGGGAGGATCTCTCGCGGTGCCTCTTGATGTGGTTGGTGTGCTTGAAGTTGGTGGTGGGCTGGTCCGCGGGCTTGCGCCCGCGGCTCGGTGTTGAGAGATGGTGCTGCGTTGGGTGTGTGGTGCCGAAGTGAAACAATTTGGTGTGTGTTCCAGGCGCTTCGCGGTGCTCAGCGTCGGCGTCCGTTGGAGAGGGAGTGATGTCTGGGGCTCTTTAGTGCGTTCCAAGTCAATTCGTCGCGGGTGCCACTGGTGGCTTGCCCACCAGTGCGAACGCCAAAGCCCTTGAACACTGGCGGGCAAGCCGCCAGTGGCACCCAAGTCGCGGAGTCGGTCGATCCACCGCTGAGACTGGC
>JBCDJJ010000130.1:0-5064 GCA_038747915.1 Planctomycetota bacterium
CCCGCCCCCCCGCCCACTGGCCGGGGAGTTGACGGCTGTGCGCGGGGGGCGCGGGCCGCCCCCACCACCGTCATGGGCGCACGGCGAGTGCGGTGCGCGTCGGCGCCTCGCGCGGGAGCAGGCATTCGACGATCTCGTCGAGCGCGAGCCGCTGACCGGGCCACAGGAAGTCCGTGCGCTCGCGGATCCACTTCCAGTCCTCGTGCTCGTCGTTGAGCGTGGGCGACCAGGCCGGCGTCACCTCGACCGCGAACCGCGGCGAGCACACCACGGCGTCGATCTCGGCCAGGAAGAACGGGTAGACCTGCTCGAGCTGCCAGAAGCCGACGCACGCGCCGGCATCGGTCACGTCGAGCGCGATCTCCTCGCGCAGCTCGCGGGCCGCGGTCTGCACCGCGGTCTCGCCCGATTCGATGTGGCCCATCACCGGCTGCCATGTGCCCGCGAGCGGTCGACCGGCGCGGCGGAGGAGCAGGAACTCGGGCGACTCGGCGTTCGCTGACACCGCCCGACGGAACACGTACGCATCGATTACATCGGTGCGCAGGCCGGGTCCTGGTGCGGGGGCCACACGAAAGCCGGTGCTCGGGTCGCGCTCGTCGCTCATGGCGTGGCCACCTGGGTGTGCTCGGTCATGCCGAGCGCCGCGCGCACGCCCACGGCCTTGTCCTGCGTCTCCGCCCACTCGGCACCTGGCTCCGAATCATCCACGATGCCCGCGCCGACCGGGTACACCAGCTCGCACCCGCCGCCCACGACCGGTGTGATCGACGCGGTGCGGATGGCCACGTTCATCTCAAGCACACCGTCATCGCTCAGGCGGAACACCGACCCGCAGTACGCCCCACGCCGGAACCCCTCGAGCTCGTCGATGATCTGCATGGCCCGGATCTTTGGTGCCCCCGTGATCGAGCCGAAGGGGAACACCGCGCGGATCACATCGATCGGTGTCGTGCCCGGGCGCATCGTGCCCTCGATCGTCGCAACCGCATGCACCACACCCGCGTGCGGCTCGACCCGCCGCCGTTCGGCGACGCGCACGCTCCCGAGCGTACACACGCGCCCAAGATCGTTGCGCATCAGATCGACGATCATGTCGAGCTCGGCCCGATCTTTCTCGGCGCCGAGCAGCTCCGCCGGGTCGCTTCCCTCCGGCCTCGTGCCCTTGATGGGACGCGTCTGGATGCGGCCGGTGCGGAAATCGGCGCGCACGCCGAGTTCCGGGCTGAGCGAGCAGACGATGGGTAGACCCTCGGCGGGGCCCGGCTCGATCAGGGCGCCGAAGCGCGGGCGGGTTCGCGCGAGCAGCAGCTCAGCGAGTTCGAGCGCACCGATCTCCGATCGCAGCACGATGGGCGTCGCGATGTTCGCTTGGTAGACATCGCCCGCGCGGATGTACGCCTTGGCACGCGTGACAGCGTGCATGAAGTGGTCCCGGTGAGCCATGTCCCCGGCGGCCATGATGCTGGTGGGCAATGGGCCTCGTTCGGCACGGCCCGACGGTGCCGCCGCGGCGGGGTCCACACGGTGTACGAGCCAGAGCGGGCCGGTCTTGGTTGAGGCCGCACCGGGCTCGATCGCGCCGCCGAGCTCGTAGCTCAGCCACCCGATCCGCTCGCCGCCCGGGGCCGCTTCGAGCACCATGCGGAGCGCCTCAAGCGGGTCGGCGACCATCTTGAGACCGGGCCAGGCGTGGTGGTGGGCGCGTTCGCCGTCGTGCCAGGCGGTCGAGCGTGCCGGCCCAGCTGGGCTCCGCGACCACCCGAGCCGATCCCCGGCGACCACCCGAGCACCGGGCGCGGTGGCGGCGGCGGGCCCCACCGGCGCGGCCGCACGAGCGATTGGAGTGGGGGTGGTCGCGGGTGTCACAATTGGCATCCTACGCGGCCGATCTGTCGCTACACTTGGGGAAACTATGGAGTCGAGCGAGGGGCGTTCCGATGGGTCATCCCGAACGTCCGTCGGCCAATCGGCAGGACGCCGGAAGGAATCCCGGTTATGGCAAAGCGTAAGAGAACGAAGCGGCCGACCCCGGCTGCGCGGTCGTCGTCTGCTTCGAAGGCTCGTGGCACGAGCAAGAAAGTGCGAAAGAAGAGCTCAGCAAAGCCGGCGCGGCGCCCCGCGGCGCGCAGCACCCGCCGCGCACCGGTGCCCAACAAGCGTGTGTACTTCTTCGCCCCGGGCGACACCGAGGGCGATGCGCACATGCGCGAGCTGCTCGGCGGCAAGGGCGCCAACCTCGCGGAGATGACCTCGATCGGTCTGCCCGTCCCGCCGGGGTTCACGATCACCACGGCGACGTGCGCCGCGTACCACGATGCGGACGGCACACTCCCCGGTGGGGTGACCGACGAGATCGAGGAGGCCATCCACCGCCTTCAAGCGGCCACCGGCAAGCGGTTCGGTGATGTGAAGGACCCGCTGCTCGTATCGGTGCGCTCGGGCGCCGCGGTCTCGATGCCGGGCATGATGGACACGATCCTCAACCTCGGGCTGAACGATCTGTCGGTGGAAGGGCTCGCGCGCAGCACGGGCAACCCGCGCTTCGCGTACGACGCCTACCGCCGGCTGATCAACATGTTCGGCGAGGTGGTGATGGGCATCCACCACGACGAGTTCGAGCACGAGCTCGACAACTTCAAGAGGTCGATCGGCGTGCTCGCCGACACCGATGTGCCCGCCCGCGGCATGGTCGAGATCTGCGAGCGGTACAAGCTCATCTACCGCCGGTTCGTCGACGAGCCGTTCCCGCAGGATCCGCGGCTCCAGCTTCGTCTCGCAGTCGAAGCGGTCTTCAAGAGCTGGCAGAGTTCGCGTGCGAAGGCCTTCCGCCGCATCGCCAATATCACCGGCCTCCGCGGCACCGCGGTCAACGTGCAGGCGATGGCGTACGGCAACACCGGTGAAGACTCGGCCACGGGTGTGGCGTTCACACGCAACCCATCGACCGGCGAGAACACCTTCTACGGCGAGTTCCTCATTAACGCCCAGGGCGAGGATGTCGTCGCCGGCATCCGCACCCCCATGCCCGTCGACGGCATGAAGAAGTGGAACAAGGGCGTCTACGACCAGTTGATCGACATCAAGAATCTCCTCGAGTCGCACTACGCGGACATGCAGGACATCGAGTTCACGGTCGAGCGCGGCACGCTCTACATGCTGCAGACACGCAACGGCAAGCGCACGGGCCCGGCCGCGGTGCGCATCGAGTGCGAGATGGTGCAGGAGGGGGTGCTGACCAAGGAGCAGGCCCTGCTCCGCGTGCCCGCGGGTGATCTCACGCAGCTCCTGCTGCCGAGCTTCGATGCCGCATCAAAGAAGAAAGCAAAGATCCTGACCAAGGGGTTGCCGGCATCGCCGGGTGCAGCGGTCGGGATGCTCGCGTTCACCGCCGACGAAGCGGTTGACCGCGCACGCAAGGGTGAGACGGTCATCCTGGTGCGGCACGAGACGAGCCCCGAGGATGTCGAGGGCATGCACACGGCGATCGGTGTGCTGACCACCACGGGTGGGATGACCTCGCACGCCGCGGTGGTGGCCCGTGGGTGGGGCAAGTGCTGCGTCGCGGGCGCGGGCGAGATCCGCATCGACGAGAAAAAGGGCAAGATCACCGTTGCGGGCGTGACGCTCGGGCGGTCCGACCTGATCTCCATCGACGGCAGCACGGGTGAGGTGATGCAGGGCGAAGTGAAGGCGCCGCCCCCGAAGATGAGCCCGTCGTTCAAGCAGCTCATGTCCTGGGCCGACGATGTGCGCACGCTCGAGGTCCGCACCAACGCGGACACGCCCGCCGATGCCAAGCGGGCCCGCGAGTTCGGTGCGCGCGGCATCGGGCTGTGCCGGACCGAGCACATGTTCTTCGAGGCCAACCGCATCGCCGCGGTGCGCCGCATGATTCTTGCCGAGCACGACGCCGAGCGGACGACCGCGCTCGCCGAGTTGCTGCCGCATCAGCGGAAGGACTTCGAGGGCATCTTCCGCGCGATGGACGGGCTGCCGGTGACGATCCGGTTGCTGGACCCGCCGCTGCACGAGTTCCTGCCGCGCGACGACTACTCGCAGAAGGAGGTCGCCGCATCGATCGGCGAGACACCGGAGTGGGTGAAGCAGCGGGTCACGCAGATGCAGGAGGCCAACCCGATGCTCGGCCACCGCGGGTGCCGGCTCGCGGTGACCTACCCCGAGATCCTCGCGATGCAGGTGCGCGCGATCGTGGAAGCGGCGATCAACGTCGCGGGCGATGGCGTGAAGGCAATGCCCGAGATCATGGTGCCGCTCATCAGCACCGATGCCGAGCTGGCCTCGCTCCGCAAGCAGATCGAGCGGACCATCGAGCTGGTCAAGGCCGAGCGGCGCCACCGCGGCAAGCTCGCCATCACCATCGGCACGATGATCGAGGTGCCGCGCGCCGCACTGGTCGCGGGCCGAGTCGCCGAGTACGCCGACTTCTTCAGCTTCGGCACCAACGACCTCACGCAGCTGGCCTTCGGCTTCTCGCGCGACGATGTGAACACCTTCCTCCCGACCTATCTCGAGCAGGAGATCCTCGCGGCCGACCCGTTCCAGAGCCTGGACACGGGCGGTGTGGGGCAGTTGGTCGAACTCGGCGTCGAGCGCGGTCGCACGACCAAGCCCGATCTCAAGGTGGGCATCTGCGGCGAGCACGGCGGCGACCCGGACTCCGTCGCGTTCTGCCACCGACTGGGGCTTGATTACGTGAGCTGCTCACCCTTCCGCGTGCCGATCGCACGACTCGCAGCGGCCCAGGCGGCGCTCCGAGAGTGATGCCGTTCCGGGTGCTCGCTTCTCGCGAAGCGAGCACGCCGGGTGGTCGAAAAGCGGTGGTGGGAGCATCTCGCTCCCACGAACACCAGCCACATCGCTCGGTGATTGCGTCCGTCCGAGCGGGACGCTCGCACCACCATCATTGATTTCATTGTGGCGCTCGCCTTTGGCGAATCACGGACGGTGCAGCGACCATCCTCAACCAAGCCGTTACCTCGTATGCCAATTGCGGCACCGCCAGCGTCATGCTGGCCGGCCACACGGATACGTCGGGCTCCG
>JBCDJJ010000131.1:0-5042 GCA_038747915.1 Planctomycetota bacterium
CAGTCTCAGCGGTGGATCGACCGACTCCGGGACTTGGGTGCCACTGGCGGCTTGCCCGCCAGTGTTCAAGGGCTTTGGCGTTCGCACTGGTGGGCAAGCCACCAGTGGCACCCGCGACGAATTGACTTGGAACGCACTAGGTTCTGTTTGATGGATCGAGGAGTCTGAGGCATCTCTGGATCATGGCGAGTTTGACAATGGCCAGATAGTGGCAGGCCAGCTTTTTGTATCTGGTCGCCACGCGACGGCTCTCCTTCAGCCAGCCGATGCATCGCTCGACCACATTCCGACGCCGGTACTTCCTCCTGTTCAGCGGCTCACGCGGCTGATCACTGCGCGTCGGGATCACCGCTTCGATGCCGCGTCGTGCGAGCCATGCACGGATCCGTGGATAGCTGTACCCCTTGTCCCCGGCCACCGCATCAGGACGCCGACGGCGCTTGATCTTCACCGTATCCAGCAACGCCTCGAAGTTCTTGGACTCGTGGCTCTGACCCGCCGTCACCAGCGCTCCCAGCGGCACGCCCCGGCCGTCGGTCACAAGATGAAGCTTCGTGCCAAAGACTCCGCGGGATCGTCCCAGGGCGTGGCCTGGCGGCTCGCTCGGTCTGTTTTTTTCGAAGCGTTCGACGCACCCGCGGCGACGCGGTGGGCACGGATGCTCGAGCCGTCCACATCAAAGACGTTCCAGTCGATGCGGCCGTACTCGTCCAGAGAGACATGCAGACGCGCGAGGATCCGATCGAAGAGTCCTTCACGCACCCAGCGTCGGCAGCGACCGTAGATCGTCTGCCACTTCCCGTAACGATCTGGCATGTCCCGCCAGTGCGCACCCGAGTTGAGCACCCAGAAGATGCCGTTGAGCACGGTGCGATGATCCGCCCACTTCCCACCCCGATGCCGGCGCGGCAGAAGATCCGCGATGCGATCCCACCCGTTGTCGGTCAACTCGTAGCGACGTCCGGGTCTGCCATCGACGCCGCGGCCGGTCCTGCCCGTCTTCGCCATGCTCGGCCTCCTTGCCGAAGATCAGCATGACCGCGACGAATACAAAGCGCAACCCGCTCATGCGCCGAACAAGACATCCGTCAAACAGAACCTAGTCGGAGATTTCCTCCCGGGTTCTTTCGACAACCGCACACCGGAGACCATCACCCCCAGCTCTACCTCGTTGGCTTCGTGCCGACGCCCGGCGCAGCTGGTCTCGTTGCGGTCGCTGGTCTCGCCGGTGCCCGTCGTCGTCGCGGTTGAGCGACGCTGGGTCGTGCTCGATGCGAGCGTGTTTCATTCTGAAATTCTGGGGGCGGGTTCACTCGAACTCGTCCCCATTATATAATTAGATCGTGGGTCGTGTGGGCCCTGTATTTATTTTAAGTTATTATTAATTAATATGTCTCCGAGAGTGACTTGCTCAAAAATAGTTTTCTTTGAGATGTGCTTGGTGTATATCGAGTGGTGTGATATTCTGTTGATCGTTTGGCCGAAGCATGTGCTCGGCCAAGCGGGGATGGATGTGTACACCTCTCGGAGTAGGAGCCGGTCACGTATGAATACTGCATTCATTGCTGCTGTCGGTGCGCTCGCGGGTGCTGTTCAGTCTCAGATTCCGCCGGGGGCGAGCCGTTCGCGGTGTTCGTCTTCGGCAGCGGCACCATCGAGCTGGCCGGAGCCCTCTACGAGACCAACGGTGATCCTCTTGGCGTTGCGTTCCCGAGCAGTCCCTTCATGGGCACCGATACCTCGGACTCGTTCATCACCTTTGGGAGCGAACCGCTGGCGGATGCCGGCACGGGCGCGCGGGCACCCATCCCGAGCGATCTTCGGTTCGCGAGCTTCCCGACGATCAACTCCGGTAGTCCCACCGGCTTCAGCACCGGCAACTCGACGCTGACCCTTGGTCCCGTGGCCTTTAACCTCGTTGCCCTGCCCGAAGGCCAGACCGACCTGCGCGGTCTCATCGACAGCGGCCGCATCGTGTCCGCGAGCAACCGTTTCGGCCTCAACGAGGAATCGCTCTACCTCGGGCAGATCTCGCAACTCGGTGTTGGCCAGGGCCTCAGCGGCACAGATCTGAGCGTGTCCTTTGCCGACCTCGCCGCCGCGGACTTCACCGACGATACTGAGGTCGACCTCGTGAACGTTGGGACCGCATTGAGCCGAGGAGAGTTGACGCAGGGATACTCGGTCATCGCCATCACTTCGAACGGCGTCGGCGCAGCCCCCGGCAGCCCTCCCATCACGGTCTCGCAGCTGTACCTGATCGGATGGCGTACCTGCCCGCTCGACTTCTTCGCGCCGGGCATGTTGATCGGCGATGCATTCGATCTCGCGGTCACACTCGACACCACCTCGGACGGCACGGGCGACATCGATGCGTTCGACATGCGGTGCGTGCTCGACGAGCTCTCGGTGCCGCGGGGCGACTGATCCGCGTGCGGACCGTGTGCGGACCGCGTGCGGACCGTGGGAAGGCCACGGTCACGCTTCGTTCGCGTTGGTGGCATCGACACGCATCGGGTGTGCTCCCAATTCGGTACCCCCGATGTCATGTCGTCTTTGGCATCCGCCGCGCCGCCCGCGATCCACCTACCCTCTCCTCGATCGACCCGGCTGCACGCTGTCGAGGAGAACACCGATGACCACGAGCCCACCCCCCGGCGCCGCTGACACACTCGAATCGATCATGCACGAGGAGCGGCGGTTCGAGCCGCCGGCCCCACCGAATGTGGGCACGCCGCACTGGCACATCGGCTCGCTCGACGGCTACCGAGAGCTGCACGAGCGGTCGGTGCGGGATCCGGAGGGCTTCTGGGGCGAGGTGGCGAGCGAGCTGCACTGGTTCACGCCGTGGAATCGTGTGCTGGAGTGGAACGCGCCGGATGCCAAGTGGTTCGTCGGCGGGCGGACGAACCTCTGCTACAACTGCGTGGACCGGCACGTCGAAGACGACCGCGGCAAGGAGATCGCCATCCGGTGGGAGGGCGAGCCGATCGGGCCCGACGGCACCCCGGAGGTCGAGGTGCTGTGCTACCGCGATCTTCAGCGGCAGACCGCGAAGTTCGCCAACGTGCTGCTGAAGATGGGCGTCCGCAAGGGCGATGTGGTGACCATTTACATGGGCATGATCCCGGAGCTCGCGATCGCGTGCCTCGCGTGCGCGCGGATCGGTGCGGTACACTCGGTGATCTTCGGTGGGTTCAGCGCGCAGGCGATCGCTGACCGCGTGGCCGATGCCGACTCGAAGGTGATCGTGACGTGCGACGGGGCGTGGCGGCGTGGGAAGGTGGTGCCGCTCAAGGAGAACGTCGACTCGGCGATCAACGAGCTGGGCGGCGTGGGTTCGAAGAGCTGCCCGGTGGAGAAGGTGATCTACTTCAAGCGCACGATGAACCAGATCGTGTGGCACGCGGAACGCGATTACTCGTGGCGCGACCTGATGGTCATGGCGGATGAGCACTGCCCGTGCGAGATGCTCGACTCGGAGGACCCCGCGTTCCTTCTTTACACCTCGGGCAGCACCGGTAAGCCGAAGGGGATCCTGCACACCGTCGGCGGGTACATGGTGCACACGTACCTCACGAGCAAGCTGACCTTCAATCTTATCCCCGGGCTCGAGGAGCCGACGCGTGGGGGCACGGTCGCGAAGCGGTACCTCGGCGCCTCAGGCCGCATGGACTGGGACGAGCAGTCGGGCCAGGTCTACTGGTGCACGGCCGACGTCGGGTGGATCACCGGGCACAGCTACATCCTCTACGGCATCCTCGCCAACCGTGTCTCCACGCTCATGTACGAGGGCGCCCCGAACTTCCCTGCGGAAGACCGCTTCTGGGGCATCGTCGAGCGGCACAAGGTCACGCAGTTCTACACCGCGCCCACCGCGATCCGCGCGTTCATGAAGTGGGGTGAGGACCATGTGACCAAGCACGACCTCTCGAGCCTGCAGGTGCTCGGCACGGTCGGCGAGCCGATCAACCCCGAAGCCTGGATGTGGTACCACCGCGTCGTGGGCGGCGAGCGGTGCCCGATCGTCGACACCTGGTGGCAGACCGAGACCGGCGGGCACATGATCACGCCGCTCCCCGGCGCCACGCCGACCAAGCCGGGCTCATGCACGCTCCCGATGCTGGGCATCGATGCAGCGATCGTCGACGAGCACGGCAACGAGAAGGGCCCCAACGAGGGCGGTCTGCTCGCCATCCGTAAGCCGTGGCCGAGCATGCTCCGCGGGGTGTGGGGCGACCGCGACCGGTTCATCCGGACCTATTGGGATGACATCAAGACACCCGGCGGCGAGCTCTACTACAAGGCCGGCGATGGAGCCCGCCGCGACGAGGACGGCTACTTCTGGGTGATGGGTCGCATCGACGATGTGCTCAACGTGTCAGGACATCGTTTGGGTACCGCGGAGGTCGAGTCGGCCCTGGTGGGGCACGACGGCGTGGTCGAGGCAGCGGTCGTCGGCATGCCGCACGAGGTGAAGGGAACGGGCATCGCGGCATTCGTCACGCTGAGCCCCGGTATCTCGCCCGACGACCGGCTTCGCGAGCAGCTTCGGACCACCGTGGCGTCTCAGATCGGGGCGATCGCCAAGCCCGACTCGATCCGGTTCACGGATGTGCTGCCTAAGACCCGTTCTGGCAAGATCATGCGCCGCCTGCTCCGTGATATCGCAAGCGGGGCGGAGCACATCAAGCAGGACACCAGCACCCTCGAGGACTACGGCGTGCTGGCCAAGCTCCGCGAAGCGAGCGAGTAGGCCCGCTCGGAGCAGGATAAGCATATTCCTGTTGAAACGGAATTCTGTTTCGCAGAAATACTCGTCGATCTGGTTAGGCTCGGCATGGTGCTGAAGCCCGGGAATTCTGTCACATGATCGCAAATTTGGACAATCTTCGCATTTCTCGCGCTTCGGGGTCACTGCGAAGTCCGGCCTGGGGTAATCTTTACAGGGGCGGACGGCTTCTGCGCCGGACTTCGCAGTGACCCCGAAGCGCGAGAAATGCGAAGATTGTCCAAATTTGCGATCATGTGACAGAATTCCC
>JBCDJJ010000132.1:0-4847 GCA_038747915.1 Planctomycetota bacterium
ACGCCGGGCACCATACCCGGCTTGTCGATCCGCGTGAACAGCGTCTGCGACACCACGGCCTGCAGCGTGTTCGCGAGCATCGCCCGGATCTGGTTCTGCTGGTTCGCCGGGTACATATCGATGATTCGTTCGACCGTCTGCGACGCGTTGACGGTGTGCAGCGTCGAGAGAACCAGGTGACCCGTCTCGGCCGCCGTGATCGCAAGAGCCGTCGTGTCGAGGTCTCGCATCTCGCCGACGAGCACGATGTCCGGGTCCTGACGCAGCGCGTGCTTCAGGCCCGACGCGAACGTCGGCATGTCCGCACCGAGCTCGCGCTGCTCAATCACTGACTTGTCGCTCTCGAAGCGGTACTCGACCGGATCCTCAAGCGTGATGATGTGCTTGCGGTACCGCTGGTTCATCGCCTGGATCATTGCGGCAAGCGTGGTCGTCTTACCCGAACCGGTATCGCCCGTGACGAGCACGAGACCGCGAGGCAGGTATGTCAGCCGGCTGATGACCTCGGGTAGGTTCAGGCCCGACAGCGGCGGCACCTCGGTCTTGATGACACGAAGCGCGAACCCGAGCGCACCGCTCTGCATGTGCGCGTTCACACGGTACCGGCCGATCCCCTCGGCCTCGTACGAGAAGTCGAGGTCCTTGTTCTGCTCGAACATCTTGACCTGCTCGGCCGAGACCATCTGCGAGAGCAGCTTCTTGCCGTCCTCGGGCGTAATGACGTCGAACTCGAGCGCCGTCATGACGCGGTGCACGCGGATCATGGGCGGGAAGCCGCACACGAGGTGGATGTCCGACGAATCCTGATCCTGCGCCGCCTGAAGCACACGGTTGATATCGATCACGCCTCGACTCCTCGGACCAAACCCACCTCCGCAACGCCGCGCGCTGCTTCACGGGAGGGGATCGGTCCAAGGTCGGGCCCGGTTGATGGGGGGACGCGGTCAAGCCCCCCAGCTTCTGCCGACCTGCACGCCCTTGTCGATTGCGACGGCTCGGCGGGCGCGGCATCGATAGCAGGGGGCGGACCCACAGATCCGGTCCAACTTATCGGGACGGCTATCGACGCGAGAGCGCCTCACGCGCCGCCACCGCGAGCGCATCGGCCCGCTCGTTCTCAGCGTGACCGGCGTGGCCGCGGATCCAGCGCATGGTCACCTCGTGCTTATCGCGAAGCTCGTCGAGCTCACGCCACAGCGCCTCGTTCTTCACGGGCTTCTTCGCGGCCGTCTTCCAGCCGCGCCGCTTCCAGCCAGCGATCCAGCTCTCGAGCCCGTCCAGCACGTACATTGAGTCAGAAACGAGCAACACCCGCGAGGGTCGGGTCAGGAGCTTCAGCCCCTCGATCACGGCGGTCAGCTCCATCCGGTTGTTCGTCGTGTCCGCCTCCGCACCCGACCGCTCGATCTCTTTACCGCTCGCCGGGTGCCGCAGAATCAGCCCCCAGCCGCCCGGCCCCGGGTTGCCCGAACACGCACCGTCGGTGTACAGCTCGACCCTCGGCAGCGGCTCGTCCGCCATCACCCGGCACCGGCCGCGATGCGCGACAGCGTCAGCTCGTGGGCCTTGCCGTACGCCCCAACCAGCTCCGACCAGTCGAACCTTTCGCTCCGCTCCTCGACCGCGTTCCGCAGCGAGATCCGCCCACGCCGATCGAGCTCGCAGAACCGCATCAGGTGCTGCGTCAGCTCCGCCGCCGCGTCAAAGAACGACCGCCCACGCCGACGCACCACGTTCATCCCCCACTTGTCGTGGTCGGGCAGGTGGCTCGCGACATACCGCCCAAAGCCGGCAAGATCACTGGTGATCGCCGGCACGCCCATCGCCACGCACTCCAGCGGCGTGTAACCCCAGGGCTCGTACGCGCTCGGGAACACACCGACGTGACAGCCGCGTACGAACTGCTCATAGTCGATGCCCCACAAGGGGCTCGCCGGGCTGATGAAGTCGGGGTGATAGATAACCTTGACCTTGTCTTCCTCGCGGTTAAACAGCCCGAGCTGCCGGATGTGGTTCAGCACCGGGTCCTTGTCGTCGTTGTCGATCACGTGCGTCGAGACGTACGGCAACTCATCGCTATGGAACGCCTGCTGCGTCCGCTTGTACCGCATCTGCCAGTAGTCGTCGATCATCCCCTCGACACTGAGCTTCTTGCGAGACGCCGCCGCCGGAAACAGCTGATCGGCGATCTGCTGCGAGATGTTGTCGCACACATCCTTGAGCTCGAACATCACGCCCCGGCGTTCGAGCACCTTGGGATTCAGGCTCCGTGTCGCGCGACGGCTGATCACGAAGAACACAACCGTCGTGTCGCTGTTCGCCGCCTTCAGCTCCGCGTTCAGCCTCGCCATCGACTCGAGGCAGACATCAAAGCCCTTGTTGCGAGGCTCGTACCGCCCACTCGTGAACGCATAGATGGTCTTGGTCAGATCGAACGAGTAGCTCGGGAAGAAGTGGCCCATCGTGAAGCGGTGGATCTTCTCTTTGTACTTCGCGTGCAGCGTCTGG
Organism: Planctomycetota bacterium; assembly: GCA_038747915.1. Classification (GTDB taxonomy): domain Bacteria; phylum Planctomycetota; class Phycisphaerae; order Phycisphaerales; family UBA1924; genus JBCDAP01. The sequence goes on from JBCDJJ010000132.1 coordinate 2,509, forward strand.
AACTCGTGGCCAACATCAAACCGGGCCATATTCAGCCCGTTGGGCGTGATGACCTCGGGCGTTCGACCGAGCAAGTGCGTGCACTCCTCAGCCGTGATCGGGCTCACCGTCGTCAGCACATGCGCCGAGTGCGCACACGACCGCTCCATGCGGTGCTGCGTCACGATGTTGAACTTCTCGGCCTCCGCCGCGTCGTTCATGTGCGGCAGGTGGTCGTAGAACCGGTCATCTCCCGAAGCGATGTACCGCCCGAGCAGCGTGGCGTGCGTGGTGAACGTGAGACCGCACCGCACGTTGTCGTGCCGGAGCATCGGGATCGCCAGCCCGCCCATCCACTCGTGGCCCTGCAGCAGCAGCCGGCGGTCGGGGACGCACTCCGACAGCCGCTCGATCAGCCTGCGCACCGCGTCGGCGAACGAGATCACGCCGTCGAGCATCGGATCACCAACGGGCGATGGGATCCGATGATGGTCCCACAGCCGATACTTCACTTTGTCGAGATGCTCGCTCCCCCGCCAGTGCTCGATCAGAAGCGCGCGGGGTCGGCCGTCAACCAGCCACCGCCCGTGGTGCACGCGGATGCCCTCGGCCGCGAGCGACTCGATCGCTCTCTTGAAGGAAGCATCCGGCACCGTCTCGCTGAACTCGACCGCCGCCTGCTCGGGCTCCCAGGGCCCGATGACCGTGTACCGATCGCCCCATTCTGCGACCATCGCCGCGCACTTGGATCGCAGCACCTGATAGATGCCGCCGAGCTGGTTGCAGACCTCCCACGCGCACTCAAAAAGCATCGCCGGGTCGGGCGACGGCGCGGGCGTCGGATCGGCATCGGGCTTGGGCGAAGCCGGCGCGACCCGGGCAGGCGCTTTGGGCTCAAGCTTAACTCGCTCTGCTGACGCGCGGTCCTCGCCGGGCCTCGCGCGCGGCGTGCGAACGGCGGCTTCGATCTCGTCGGCTCGGTCGCGGGGCATAGCACAACTGTATCGTGCAACCGACAGGCAAGCGATCCAGTCCGAGCACCTACGATCGCGCATGACAACAGCCCAGGCCACCGACGCTCCAACCGTGCACCGCATCGCCGTCGCCGTTCGGCAAAACCTGCGCGACCCGGCCGCCGATCGACTCATCGCCGACGCCCGAAACCTGAACATCAAGCTGGAATCCGCACGCACCGCCAAGGTCTATCTCATCGAGGGCGACCTCAGTGACTCTCAGCTCAGGACCATCCGCGACGAACTGCTCGTCGATCCCGTTACCGAAGCTGGCACGCCCGAGAGTCCAAGCGATGCAGTGATTATCGAGGTCCACCCGCTGCCCGGCGTTACAGACCCCGCCGCCGCGTCCGTCGCCGACGCGATCGAATCGCTGCTCGGCATTCGCGTCACAGTGCAGACAGGCCGACGCTACGAACTGGTGGGCGTCACACAAGCCGAAGCCGAGTCGCTCGCAACGCGCCTGCTCGCCAACACCGTCGTCCACCGTGTGCACGCTGGCACGTTCCACCCAGCCGAACTCCCGAAGGGCTTCCCCACCGCCTTCGAACTTACGCACGTGCCGATCCGCGAACTCGACGACGCCGGGCTCATGGACCTCAGCAAGCAAGGCCATCTGTTCCTCGACCTCACCGAGATGAAGGCGATCCAGGCCGAGTACCAAAACCTGGGCCGCGAGCCCACCGACATCGAGCTCGAAACCCTCGCCCAGACCTGGTCCGAGCACTGCGTCCACAAAACACTCAAGAGCACCGTCCGCTACACGAGCGAGGGCGACGACACCATCGACTGGACAGGCCGACCGGGTGCCGACCTCAACGCCGACGGCAGCGTCACCATCAGCAACCTGCTCAAGTCCACCGTCGCCGCCGCGACGTTCGAGTTGATCGAAGAAGGACTCGACTGGACATTGTCAGTCTTCGTCGACAACGCGGGCATCATCAAGTTCGACGACAACACAGCCATCTGCGTCAAGGTCGAGACCCACAACCGCCCGAGCGCCATCGAGCCTTACGGCGGCGCAGCAACCGGCACCGGCGGCTGTATCCGCGACATCATCGGCACCGGCCTCGCCGCCAAACCCATCGCGTCGACCGACGTCTTCTGCGTGGGCACCCCCGACATCGAGCACGTGCCCGAGGGCTGCATCCACCCAACACGCATCCTCGATCAGGTCGTCGCCGGCGTCCGCGACTACGGCAACCGCATGGGCATCCCCACCCTCAACGGCGCCGTCTGGTTCGACGACCGCTACGTCGGCAACCCGCTCGTCTACTGCGGCTGCATCGGCGTCATGCCCAGCGACAAGATCGAGGGCGACGCACGCCGGGGCGACCTGATCGTCGC
>JBCDJJ010000133.1:0-4476 GCA_038747915.1 Planctomycetota bacterium
CGCCATCATCACGCTCATCGCAGCGGGTCTCGCACCCCACGCCGCGGCCACCCCCGAGGTCAGCTCGGCCGCGTGGCAGCTCACCGGCGACGCCGTCGCCACCCCGCTGACCATGACCGGCGCTTCGAGCATCGAGACCCGGGCTTTCGGTTCGCGATCGGTGGTCTACACCGTTGCCTTCGACCGGCCGGTGACCTCGCTCGGCCCGGTCAGCTGCGATGGCGGTGTGATCACACTCCTGGACTTCGTGCCCGGCGAGGACTCCGCGGAGATCTGGGTCACGCCGGATGCGCCGTCCACCTACTGCACCGTCACCCTCCTTGATGTCCGCGCCGACTCGGGCACGCTGCCAGCGGTGATGCTCCCACTCGGTCTCCTCGTCGGTGACGCGAGCGGCAACCGAAGGGTCGACACCCTCGATTGGATCACCCTCATGCCTGCACTCGACGAGGGCGATCCTTCGGTCGACTTCGACGACACCGGGACGGTCGACGCCTTTGATTACGCGTATTTCTACGAGTCGCTCGGCATAGGTGGCCTCCCCGATGCACCGCCGCTGGTGAGCCCGGTACCCACACAGCGGCTCGATGCCGGCGGCGCCTCACCGGCGGTGCCCATCGTAATCCGCGACCTCGAGGGCGCGGCGCTCATCGTGTCCGCGATCAGCGACGATCAGTCGCTCGTCACCGATGCCGACATCACGCTGATCGACAGCGCGGGGCTGTGGACCGTTGCCGTCACCGGCTCGGCCTCGGGGGATGGCACAGCGGAGATCAGCATCGTCGCCGACGATGGCACGCAGCAGTCCACGGTGTCTTTCGATGTCGTCCTTGCGCCGAACCAGGCGCCCGATGCCCGCATCAATCTCCCGCAGTACCTCGGTGTCGCCCCGCTGCTGGTCGAGGCCGATGCCATCGGCTCGTCCGATGCCGAGGGTCTGATCTCGTCCTACGCCTGGGACTTCGGCGACGGCGCGCAGGCCACCGGGGCCGAGGTGACCCATACCTTCACCACGCCCGGCGAGTACACCGTCGTGCTGACGGTCACGGATGCCGGCGGACTCACCGCGGTTGCCGAGCGCGTGGTGACGGTCGCTGACGGCAGTTTTTTGCTCGGTGCCACGCCGACCGATGCCGAGGCTCGCCGCTTCCTGTGGCAGGCTGCTTTCGGTCCGACGCAGGCGGATGTCGACCAGGTCATCGCCGATGGGTACGAGCAGTGGATCGACGATCAGATCGCGATGACGCCCACACCGATGCTCTTCGCCGATGCAGCGGAGAACAAGGGCCGCGGCTACGGCAGCGATCGTCTCCGCGAACTCTTCGACGACTTCGCGGTCGAAGCGCCCGATCAGCTCCGTCAGCGCATCGCGTGGGCGCTGAGTCAGCTCATCGTCATCAACGAGGATCAGGACGGCGTCAACAACGAGGGCGCCATCGTCTACTACAACAACTACCTGAGCCGCTCGTTCGAGAACTTCCGCGACCTCATCGAGTATGTGACCTTCACGTACAACATGGCCAACTACCTCACCTACCACGACAACCGCAAGGAGAACACCGCCAAGGGCACCTTCCCCGACGAGAACTACGCCCGCGAGATCATCCAGCTCTTCACCATCGGCCTGTACGAACTCAACCTCGATGGCACACGCATCCTCGATGGGTCCGGCAAGCCCATCGCCACCTACGACAACGAGGATATTCAGCAGTTCGCGCGCATCTTCACCGGTCTCTACCGCGACTCGGAAGACCGTGATGTCAATCCGATGACGATGCGAGAGCAGCACCATGAGTTCGGTGACAAGCAACTGCTCGACTATCCCGGCGCCATCCCGTCGAGCGGCTATATCCCCGCCCGTCCCGACGAGGCCGACCAGACCGAGGCGAACGCCCTCGCCGACATCGCCGCGGCGCACGACAACCTCTTCTATCACCCCAACTGCGCTCCCTTCGTCTGTGCGCACCTGATCCGCAATCTCGTCAAGAGCAACCCGACGCCGGCCTACGTCGCCCGCGTGTCGGCGGTCTTCGAGGATGACGGCACCGGGACTCGCGGCAATCTGGGCGCGGTCGTCAAGGCGATCTTGATGGATCCCGAGGCCCGCGACCCCGCGTACACCACCAACCCCGCGACGGGCAAGGTGATGGAGCCGATCGTCGCTGAGGTTGGGCTCTTCCGCCTGCTCGAGCGTGTGCACCGCCCGCTCGAGACCTTCCCCTTCCGCGTCTACATCAATCCCAACGGGTGGCGCAACGCCTTCGGCCAGTCACCGATGCAGTCGCCCTCCGTGTTCAATTTCTTCACGCCCGACTACGTGCCGGCGAACACCGACCTCGAGCGCGGCTCGCTCGTCTCCCCCGAGATCCAGATCCACAACGCGGTGACCGCGATCGCGGCGCCCAACGAGGTGATGAACCGGGTGATCAGAGAGGCGGATGCCGACCAGGTCTCGCCGCGCTACGCCGAGTGGATCGCCACCTCGAATGCCGACACAGATCCCGATGCGGCGCTCATCGATCTTGTGGCTGCCGAGTTGATGGTTGCGCCGCTTACGACCGAGGCGCGCACGATCATGATCACGGCCCTCAATCAGATCAACGGTGACAACGACCGCGTCCGCGCCGCGGTGTACCTCGTCGCCACCTCACCGGAGCGAATGATCCTCCCCTGACCCTCTTGAAGCCACGACGTATCGGATATCGGGGTCCGCCGCTCGGACCCACGAGAGAGGCCGCCGGAACGCGCCCGGCATGGAGTACCAACCCGTGGATGACAATCTTGATCGCGTGATTTCTCGCCGCACCGCACTCCGCCAGGGCGCCTGCGCCGCCCTCGGACTCGGCGGGCTCATGAGCCAGCTCTTCACACTCCGCACCGCCGCTGCCGCGGTCGATGGGCTCGGGGGTTTCTCCGACTACAAGGCCCTCGTCTGCATCTTCCTCTTCGGCGGCAACGACAGCGGCAACACGCTCATCCCCTACGAGCTGGACGAGTACAACGTCTACAAAGACGTCCGGGGCAACCTGGCCCTGAACCGCGAGGACCTCTACCCCGAGGCGCCCGCGCGCAACACGCTCATCACCCCCTCGAACCTCGGCGGCAAGCAGTACGGGCTGCACCCCGCGCTCGTCGATGTGGCCGACCTGTTCAAGTCCGGCAACGTGGCGATCCTGAGCGGTGTCGGCTCGCTGCTCTTCCCGACGACGCGCAACGAGTACAAGAACAAGCTCGTCGAGCTCCCCAATCAGCTGTTCGCGCACAACGCCGAGCAGCTGCACTGGCAGCTCTCGACGGCTGATGCTGCCGATCGCCTCGGGTGGGGCGGCCGCGTCGCCGACTGTATCCAGGCCTCGGGGGCCAACCCCGGCGCCACGGTCTCCATGAACATCTCTCTCGCTGGGTCCAACTACTTCCTATCTGGTCGCGATGTGACCTCGTATGCCATCGGTCGCAACGGCGCGACCGAGCTGAACCTGAACGGTGCCGGTAACTCCAACGAGCGGGCCGCGGTAGATCAGGCCTTCGCCGACCTCCTCGCCCTGCAGAGCGATCCCAACTACGCCGCCCGCCACAAGATGCGCCAGGCCTACGCCGACATCACCTCCAAGGCCCGGCTCTCCGCCGGCACCATCAACACGATTGCGGACGGCGTTGACTTCACCACCGAGCTTCCACAGGGCAACTCGCTCGCCGAGCAGCTCCGCATGGTCGGGAAGCTCATCAAACAGGCCCAGGTCGATCTCAATCACAACCGCCAGATCTTCTTCTGCTCCATGGGCGGCTTCGACAACCACAACGGGCTTGTCGGTGACGGCGACGACCCGAGCCCGCTCGACGGGCCGCACGCCTCGCTGCTCATCAGGGTCAACGATGCGCTCAAGTACTTCTACGATGTGCTCGGCGAGATCAACATGCGCGATAGCGTCACCACCTTCTCCGCCTCCGACTTCGGTCGCACACAGGTCTCGAATGGCAACGGCTCCGACCACGGGTGGTCGGGCCACCACTTCGTCATGGGTGGCAACCAGGTCAACGGGGGCGCCATGTACGGGACCTACCCGGATCTCACCGTGGACGGGCCCGACGACACCGGCCGGGGACGCTACATCCCGACAACCTCCGTCGACCAATACAGCTTCGACCTCGCCAAGTGGTTCGGTGTCCCGCTCTCGGAGATGGACACCATCTTCCCCAACCTCTCCCGCTTCCTCGATATCAACAACCCCGCGACGCACCTCAACATGCTCGCGGTCTGAGGACACGAGGTCCGGAAACGGCAGTGGGGCCGGTTGGCTCCCACCGGGCCATTAGTGCGTTCCAAGTCAATTCGTCGCGGGTGCCACTGGTGGCTTGCCCACCAGTGCGAACGCCAAAGCCCTTGAACACTGGCGGGCAAGCCGCCAGTGGCACGCAAGTCCCGGAGTCGGTCGATCCACCGCTGAGACTGGCAAGACGAGTTGACTTGGTCTGCTC
>JBCDJJ010000134.1:0-3607 GCA_038747915.1 Planctomycetota bacterium
ACCCCCCCCGTCGGGTGGGGGGCGCGTCCCGCTCCCGCGCCCGCCCGCCTTTTGGGGTGGGTGCGACACCCCCCCACCACCGGGGGTGTGCGCACGGATCGCATCGCACAACGCCTCGATCCACGGCTCGCGATCCGCATCGGTCAGCGGCACGCCCGACGCCATCTTCGCCCGGTTGGACTCGGGATGGAAGTCATCAGCCTCGAGAAACACCGCGCCGAGGCGCTCCGCGAGCCCCGACGCGATCGTCGACTTCCCGGTACCCGCAACGCCCATGACAAGAATGTTCATCGCGCAGCATCCGGTCCGCGAGGTGCTCTCGCGAGACGATACACACCCGCTTCAGCACACCGCGCCGGTGCGATGACGCCGGCGCATGCCACCGAAACAGACGAGCAGCCCCGCGGCAGCGCCCGGTGCGGGGATCCGAAGCACGAACGATTCCACAATAAGCTCGTCACCAAGGGTGCTTGCAACGCCGATCAGCGTGCGGTTGTCGGAGGAGATCTCGAAGACCCGGAGATCAAGATCCGGCAGATCGATGCCGAGGTCCCCGGTCACGAACTCGTCGAAATCCCGGAAGCCCCGGTCCTCGGTCCAGATGAAGTCGCCTTCTCTCGTCTCGACATCACCGGTGAGCGCACCGAATACCGCGCTGTACTGCCCGATGACCACCGAACCATCGGGCGACACCACCTGCGCGAAGGCAACGACGCTGTCGGCGCCGGCGAGGACGTCCTCCGTCAGACTCTCGAAACCGCCATCGGTCGTGAATCGGAACGCGTCCAGCACGGTTCCCGCCTCGTTGATCGCGCTCCCGACGAGGGTGGAGCCGTCATCACTCACATCGAGAACATCTCCAGCGGACGCGGGCGTCGAGGCGAAGTCGACCACCTCGATCCCGCCCGCATCGCCGGTGCGGAAGTACCGCAGGTTGGCATCGAAGCCAGAGCCCGTCGGGCCGAGCTCGAGGCCGACGATGGTCTGCCCATCGTCCGAGATGCCGACCCCAAGCGTCCGCTCAGGCACCGGCCCAAGCTCGGTGAACCGAGTGAGCCCTTCACCATCACGCCACAGAAAACCCTCGTCGTCTGTCGGCAACGGATCGGGCGCACCGGGGATGGTCGCGAACGAGTTGGTCGAGCCGACCGCGACCGAGCCGTCGAAGCTGAGGTCGTTCACGATCGCCGGACCATCGGCACCGGTCGTCAACGCTTCGAGACCGCCCGCCTCGGTCCACCGGAACGCGATGCCGTTGGACACGCCCCCGACGGTGCTGCCGTCGCCGCTCAGCGCGGTCACCGACGAGAACGGGGTGGCCGTCGCGGGATCGAGATACCCGGGGATGTCCGGCACCACCTCGAACGCAGGGATCTCGGTGAAGCCACCGGCCGCCGACCATACGAAACCGCGGCCCTCGACCTCACTCGGGATGATGGTGCCGTCGGGCTGCAACACACTCGGCGTGATGGTGATGCCGGTGGTACCCGCGATCACGCGCCCGTCGGCCGAGACCGACCGAATCACGACCTGGTCAAAGGGCGAGGTGTCGAAGAGTTCACTCACCAAGAAAAACTGAGCATGCGACGCTGCAGGCAAAAGGATGCTCGCAGCAACAGCGCTTCCGAATGCGGATGGATTCACTTGCTTCTCCTTCAGATGTCTCTCAACCACACGAGGTGTCGCGCACGCGACACACACCACTTCGGACACCGAAGATCATCGGCACGCCTTCACCAATTACATGAGCCGGGGGCGATCGAGCGCCGATGCACGCCGGCTCACCGCGATTGAGAGCGAGAAAAAAGGGATCCGCGAACGGACCCCAAATCCGAGATCACGTGGTGTCACGAGCCACCCGCGTGGACCGCACCGAACCTCTTACCAGCGCAGCGTCGCCCCCACCGTCACCCGATCCTCGAACAGATCGACCTCCGGGTTAGTGAGCGAGAACTCGTACGCGGCCCCCACCTCGAGGTTGGGCGAGATCTTGAAGCTCGCGCCCACACCCATGAACACCACATCCGTGCCCTCGACATCCGTTGAACCGAAGTTCGAGTAATCGACACCACCGATGGGCAGCGGCGTGCGCTCCGCATCATCCGTGTAGTGGATGCCGTGGAACTCGAGGAACGGCGCAATGCCGTCCACCACCTCGTAGTCGACGTGGGTGTGCCACTGCAGGATCTCGTTGCCGTCGTTGGAATCGAGCGGTACGCGGTAGGTCAGGCTCCCGATCAGATGGAGCCGGTCCCACCCCTTGGCGAACGTCAGGAACGGGCTGAGCTCCTGCACGCCGCTCTGCAGCACATCATCCGACCCGGAGTCGAACTTGTACCGCAGGCCGAAGGTCAGCAAGAAGTCGTTCTCGTGATCGATCACCGCGGCGTACTTGAAACCCGCTGCGACATCGACCCACCCCTCCTGCTCGGGCGCGTTCTCATTGAGATCGAGCCACGCGTACCCGTCCTGCGTGGCAATGAACGCCAGGCGATCGGTCAGCGCCACTCGAATCTGCAGCGCCGCCACATCCAGCTCACCGCCGTTGGTGATCCCGTTGTTGGGGAACTGGTGGTGGATATAGACGAACTTGATCTCGGTGTCGATGAACGGATCCTCGAAGTAGTACGGCGAACCGATCGGCTCGTAGAAGTGCTCGAACCCCTCGAGGCCGGTGAGGAAACCGTCCCAAAGAATCTCGCTCTCCGGGGTGAACGACTGCTCGGTCACCAGGTAGGTCGCACGGGCCGACCGACCGACATCCGGCACCGGCCCGGTGAGCCCCACCTGACCGAACACGGGGGCAGTCAGAGTCACGAGCGCGACGGGCAGAATCGAAACGATGTTTGGAACATGCATGGGTGGCCTCCTGCGGGATAACCACCAGTCTATCGGGAAAAGTAAGTGCTTGCTTGCGATTTTCCCGGAGAGCGAGAATTAAACTTGTAGAACACGATTGATGCCGCGAGCTACCACTCCGGCCCGCCGGTGTACCGCCCGTAGATGTCCGCCATCGCCTGCACCATCTCGCCGAGCGTGCACCCCGCGAGCGCTGCCTCGACGAGGGCCGGCATCACATTCGTCGGATGGAGGTCCGGTGCGCCAGCGTCGGTGGCGGAGGCATCCTGCCTCCGCGGAGGAGTCTCAGCAGCACGGTCGTTGGCCGTTGTCTGCGGAGGCGAGACGCCTCCGCCACCGGATGTCGTGCCTGCGGCGCGGCACGCCGCACGAATCGCTTCGAGTGAGCGCTCGACAGCCGCTCCATCGCGCTTCGCCTTGAACGCTGCGAGCCGCTCGACCTGATCAACCTCGACCTGGTGCGAGATCTCGAGGATGTCGATCTGGCGCTCCTCGTCCTCGTCGATGTACTCGTTGACGCCCACGATGATCCGGTCCTTCGCCTCGCACTCTTCCGCGAAGCGGTAGGCCGACTCCGCGATCGATCGGCGGAAGTAGCCCTTATGGATGCCCGCGACGACACCCGCATGACCCGAGTGCGGCGCGATGGCCCAAGAAGCACCCTGGCCGGTGGGGGGGGGCGACCGGCCCCCCCCCGGGCCCACGCACCGACCCCCCGGGGGGGAGCCGCCCCCCCCCACCAGCCCCC
>JBCDJJ010000135.1:0-3443 GCA_038747915.1 Planctomycetota bacterium
CGTGCTCGCGCCCGCGGCTCAGAACGTGTATCGCACGTCGGGGTTCCGGCCCGGCGCGGGCCGGTTCGCTCATCCGGCGGAGTGGGGCGGGCGCTCGTCGAGTGGGTTGGGGAGCTCGACCGGTGATTCCAGATCGCCGAGTCGTCGCTCGATCCGTGCCATGGTCCGCGTCATGTCGGTGAGCTGCTGGTAGAGCGACCGGACCTGTTCCGAGAGCTGATCCATGCGGTGGTCGGCGAAGGCCTGCGCATCCTCGATGTTTTTCAGCTTCTCGTCGGGCTGATTGTCGCGGGGGTTTTCCATGGGAACTCGCTTCTTGTGCGGTGCCGCGGTGACACCGGTCGGTCATCAGGGTAGGTTGACGCCATGCGTCGCGGAGGACCAGTTCTGAGCGTGGCCATGGCGTCCGCTGTGGCGCTCGGTGGGGCGAGCGAGGGGCAGTCGTCGACAAGTGGATGGGTCGACCCGGTCTCGGGCGTGGTGTTCCATGCCGATCCTGACTCGCGTGCAGCGGCACGGCCCGCGGCGCGGACGCAGATGGCGGTCTGGGCCGAGCGGCCGCAGGTCGACCTGTACACGGGCGTGGTCTATCGCGGCGACGAGGGATCACCGGGCGATGCGCCCGGTCACCCGGCCTTCGACACGGGTGATGTCACGCTGCAGTTCGGCCGGCGCGACTACACGGCGCTCACGTTCGGCTTCGGTGTGGCGCCGAGCGATTCGTCGACCGATTACCAGGGGTACGCGACGTACAGCTGGTTCCCAGCGGACGAGTTCGAGCTGAGCTGGACGGTGTCGGGGTGGTTCTTCGATCAGGAGGAGGGCGAGGAAGATGGCGGCGACCAGACCGGCGGCCTGAACTTCGCGTTCGGTGCCCGGCTGTACTTCCTCGATGTCGACCGGCCGACGGACGATCAGATCGCGTGGTACCTGAGCGCGGGGATCGGCGTGCTCGTGTCCGGGCAGGATGTGCCCGAGGACGGCAGTGAGTTCAACTTCACGCCCACCGCGGGCGGCGGGGTGAGCGTGCCGCTTTCGAAGATCGGGTTCGACGACTCACGGGTTCGCCTCGATGTCGGTGTGCGGTGGCATCACATCTCGAACGCCAGTCAGTTCGGCACCGACAACAACCCCGACCGCGACGCGGTGCTCGTCTACGCCGGTCTTGCGTTCCCGCTATGAGTGGGCCGACGGAGAGCCAGGGTGTGTCAGCGAGCGCGGGTGACTCGGTGCCCGAGCCGTCGCTTGGTGCGTTGCTCCCGCGGTGCGCGTTCGGCGGGGCGCTGATGGGGCTGGCCAATCTGGTGCCGGGCATCAGCGGCGGCACGATGCTGCTGGCGGCGGGCGTCTACGAGCGGTTCATCAACGCGATCGCTGATCTCACGCGTTTTCGCGTGGGCGTTCGGCCGGTCGCGGTGCTGGCGATCGTGGTGCTTTCCGCGGGTGTAGCGATCGCGCTGCTGGCGGGTGTGGTGAAGGTGCTGGTCGTCGAGCACCGGTGGATCATGTACGCGCTGTTCATCGGGCTGACGCTTGGTGGTGTGCCGATCGTGGTGCGCCTGATCCGGCGCACCGGCGGCGGGATGACAGGTGGGGCGTGGGGCGGCGCGGTCGGCGGCTTTCTGGCGATGGCGGCGCTCGCGCTGATGCAGATGTCGCAGCCGGAGGCGTCGAACCGGGACGGTGTGGTGTTCATGCTGCTCGCGGGGATCGCGGGGGCGAGCGCGATGATTCTGCCGGGCGTGAGCGGCGGGTACTTGCTGCTTCTGCTCGGGGCATACGTGCCGCTGCTGAGCTCGATCGACGGGTTGAAGCAGGCGGTGGTCGAGCGTGATGCGCGGGCGGCCTTTGGCGAGTTTCCGACGCTGGTACCGGTTGGCTTCGGTGTGCTGATCGGCGTGGTGGTGGTGTCGCAGGTGCTGCGGTGGCTGCTCGCGAGGTACGAGAAGCCGACGCTCGGCGTGCTGCTGGGGCTGCTGGTCGGCGCGGTGGTGGGGCTGTGGCCGTTTCAGCGGCCCATGGTGCCGGCGGCGGGCGATGTGCTGAAGGGCCAGGTGGTGCGGACGGTCGAGCCGCGACCCGAGGAGACCGGGCACGATCGCGCGGTGGCGGTGACCGAGTTCGATGTGATCGGGGCGGAGGACTGGCCGACGGAGACCTTTGCGCCGAGCGGGGTACAGGCAGCGTCGGCCCTGGGCATCGCGCTGCTCGGCTTCGGGGTGACCATGGGGATCGGGCTGCTCGATCGGGCGAAGCCCTCGCACAAGGAACACCCGCCCGGCGTGGGTGGTTGATCGAAGGAGGCCATGGATACTCTTGCGCTGCCGATCGTCGAGCTCAGTGGCACGCCCGCCGAGATGGGCCGGTCGTACGGCGGGCAGCTCGCGGGGCCCATCTCGGGCTTTGTCGCGCACCGTCTGGCGATCACCGGTCAGTACCTCCGCGACCGCGGGTTCGCGGGCGAGGCGGATCTGCTCGCGGTGGGTGAGGCGGGGCTCGCGGTGCTCGAGGGCTTTGATGGCGAGGGGTTCGCGGAGTTGGTGGCGACCGCGGAGGCAGCGGGTGTTGAGCCGGCGGGGCTGTTTGCTGCCGCGAACTACTCCGACGTGCGCGATGTGGTGCTGCTCGCCGGAGGCGATCCGTCGGACGAGGGGTGCACCGCGTTCGCGCTGTCCGGCGAGGTCACGACGAGCGGCGAGGTGATCGCGGGGCAGACGTGGGATCTGCACCCGCGGGACATGGAGCATGTGATCGCGGTGCATCGGCGGCCGACGCACGGCGCGCGCACGGTGGCGATCACTACGGTTGGATCGCCGACGCTGATCGGGCTGAACGAGCACGGTGTGTATGTGGGGACGACGAACATCAAGGTCCGCGGCGTGCGCGGCGACGGTGTGGGGTATCTCAACGTGCTGCACAGGGCGCTCTCACGAGCCAAGACAGCGGAGGAGGCATCGGCGCTGATGAGCGAGGCGCCCCGGCTCGCGGCGCACACGTATTGGGGTGCGGACGCGAGGGGTGCCATCGAGCTCGAGGCGTCGGCGGGGTCGGTGGTCCGCCGTGCGCTCGGTGGTGGCACGCCCTGGCTGGTGCAGACGAACCACTGCCTCGACCCCGAGCACGTGTCGCGTGAGGCGGAGGCGCCGAGCGAGAGTTCGTCGCACCGGCTGTCGCGGGCGACGGACCTGGTGGGCGCGGGCGCACACGATGTGGCCTCGCTCCGCGCGCTGATGGGCGACCGGGCGGGGGCTCCGAACTGCATCAGCCGGTGGCACGAGGACGGGCAGTACGCAGCGACGAACGCGTGCGCGATCGCGGAGCCGGCCCGCGGCGTGATGCACGCCTGCCGTGGGCCAGCGGACCGTGGGGAGTGGGTCGAGCTTCGGCCGTGACTGGAGCATCCAGGTCGGTGGCGGAGGCATCTTGCCTCCGCGAACGCTGAG
>JBCDJJ010000136.1:0-3148 GCA_038747915.1 Planctomycetota bacterium
GCGGTGGATCGACCGACTCCGGGACTTGGGTGCCACTGGCGGCGTGCCCGCCAGTGTTCAAGGGCTTTGGCGTTCGCACTGGCGGGCAAGCCGCCAGTGGCACCCGCGACGAATTGACTTGGGATGCTCTAGCCCGTCACCCACTCCCGAGCAGCCCACCGATCCGGTCCATCCCGGGCAGATCGCCCAGCCCGTGCTCTTCCGCAAAGAGCCGCGCCTGCTCGGCCACCATCCGTTGGGCCCGCTCGAGTGCATCGTTGGTTGCCTCGGTGATGAGTGCCTCGCCGGCCACGCGGTCGTGCGCGAGCCCCGTCGCCATCGCGGGGTCGATCTGCACCTCGGTCACGCGCAGCTTGCCGCTCACCGTCACGCGCACCGCGCCGCCCCCCGCGGCTCCGGTCACGCTCATGCCGTCGAGCCGGCCCTTGAACTCCTCAGCGAGCTCCGCGAGCCGCTCCTTGTCCCGCATGAGCCCCGCGATCGCGCCCATGGCCTTGAACTGGTCGAACATCTGTGCCTCCGTGCGCACCGTGGCGCGTGATCACTCGCCCGCAAAGTAGTCGAGCACGAACCGTCGTACATCCGCCGACTTCGTCATCTCGACGACACGCAGCAGCCGCTCGAGATCGCCCCGACGCTTCGCCTCGATTTCTTGCTCATCCAGGCTCGCGTCTTTCAGCGGCTCCGCGAACCGGTACCGTCCCACCACGCTTGTCGGCTCGATCACGCCGAGCTTCTCGAGCTCGATCACCGCGTACTCCACCGCGCCGGATTCGCTCCGCTTGCCGAGCGCCTCGAGCCGGATCTCCTCAGCGTCGAAGTCATCGTGCGGCGCGTGCTCCGCGTGGTGCGCGAGCGTGCGCACCAGATCGGGCGATGGGTTCTGCCAGGCGGCGAAGCTGTGCTGAATCGCCAGATCGTCCTGGGAGTACATCAGCACGCACCGGCTGGGCTCGCCGTCGCGCCCGGCCCGCCCGACCTCCTGGTAGTACGCCTCGACCGACCCAGGGATCTGCGCGTGCGCGATGAACCGAATATCGGGCTTGTCCACGCCCATGCCGAACGCGTTGGTCGCGAGCAGCAGCAGGTTGTCCTCGGGGCGTGCGCTCGAGAACCGGTCGTACACACGCTTCTTCTCTCGCGGATCGAGCTTGCCGTGGTAGATCGCCAGATCGCGACCGGGGAGGTCCCGCTTGATGAGCCCTGCGAACCGCTCGAGGTCCTTGATGAGCGCGAAGTACACGATGCCGGTGCCGGACATCGCCCGGGCGAGCTCCGCGATCGCATCGATCTTCGCCCGGTCGTCCCACGCCTCGCGGATCTCGAGTGTGAGGTTCGGGCGGTCGAGCGGCTGCTCGTAGAGCGGCATCGCTCGCTCGTCGAGCCCGATCACCTCGCGGATGTCGCGCTTGACCGCCGCGGTCGCGGTCGCGGTCAGTGCGACCGTGGGCGGTGCCCCGATCTCGTGCCGGAACCGCCCGACCTCGCGGTATGCGGGGCGCAGGTCGTGGCCCCACTTGCTGATGCAGTGCGCCTCGTCGACCGCGAGCAGGTTGACCCCGCCGGGCACCGCGTCGAGCGCGTCTCGGAAGGCCGGCTTGGTCATCCGCTCGGGTGTTGCGTAGATCAGCTCGTAGTCGCCCGAGGCGAGGGCCGCTTGGCGCTCCTCGCGTGCCCGCCGGCCGAGCGTCGAGTTGATGTAGCTCGCCCGCACCCCGCGCCGGCGCAGCGCCACCACCTGGTCCTCCATCAGCGCGATCAGCGGTGAGAAGACGAGCGTGACCCCGCCCGGCTCACTCCGCCCCGCCCGCTCGGCACCGATCGAGAGCGAGGGCAACTGATAGCACAGCGACTTTCCAGACCCCGTCGGCAGCACCACGAGCGCATCGCCGCCGCTCAGAAGGCGATCCACCACCTCGGCCTGGATCGGCCGCAGCGCTTCGAAGCCGAAGCGATCCCGGAGAACATCGTGTGCAAGATCGAGCATCGGCATGGCGTCAGGGTAGGCAACGTCCACTGATCCGAGCCGCGGGCGCGAGCACGCGCGCCGGACTCGCACCAACAGGTTGCGTGAAGATACGGACGTCGTCCAATCATCTGGATCCAGGTCACACACGACGTCTGTCGTGTGTGCTCGCGCCCGCGGCTCGGTGTCAATAACCGTGTCAGTTCGATTGGCTGAGCCGCTCCTCGGGTGTGAGCGGGGCATCGTCGATCGAGCCGTCTTCGTCGAAGACGATCGACACGCTGTTGATGCAGTAGCGGAGCCCGGTCGGCGGCGGTCCGTCGTTGAAGACGTGCCCGAGGTGTGAGTCGCAGGTCTGGCACCTCACCTCCGTGCGCACCATGCCGTGCGATTGGTCGACGTGCTCGGAGACCTTCCCACTCACATCATCGTTGAACGCCGGCCACCCGCAGGCGGAGAAGAACTTGGCCTCATCCGTGAACAGCGGAGCCCGGCAGGCCACGCACTTGAACACCCCGCGTCCCGCACGCTCGCTCTTCCAGTACTCGCCCGAGAACGGCCGCTCCGTGCCCGACTCGCGGGCCACGCGGTACTGCTCGGGATCCAGGATCCGTTTCCAATCTTCGTCAGCGAGCTGCGCCCACGCGGCGTCGACATTCGGGGTGGTGCGATTGGGCATAGCGGTAGTCTCCTCAAGGGGGGCGGTCAGTCCGCACCCGGGTGAAGCCTGAGCGAAGAGCCCCGCCGACACGCCGATGGCGGCACCCGCGAGGGCGGTGTGAAGGATGGCGGGTACGCTTCGTGACGTGCGGGCTGGCGGCGGCGTTGGGTCGCGGGTGGTGATCAACGTGGAGCAATCCTATGGCGGGCGGTCGGGAGTATTCGCGGTATCAGAAGGGCATCATCAATCGGTACTACCAGCACCGCGACACGCTCATGCAGCAGAAGCTGGGCGAGATCGTGGGGGAACTGGTGCTCGCCGACTCGGACAAAGCCCGCGAGCGGCTCTGGAAGCGAGCCGAGAAGGCGCTGGCGAACCTCGCGGCCAACGACGCCCGTGTGCGCACGATCCTGGAGGAGCGAAGCCCCGAGAAGCTGGCCGCCCTTGTGAACGAGCTGTGATTACAGGCGATGAACACCGAGCCATCAGAATCGGTGGTGGGAGCGTCTCGCTCCCACGAA
>JBCDJJ010000137.1:0-2894 GCA_038747915.1 Planctomycetota bacterium
AGCGGATGCAGTGGACCGCTTCCGGTGAAGTGGTTCTGATGACCATTCTGGGCGGTACCGGGACCACACGAATCGGCTGGCGTGCGCGGGAGCGGGACGCTCCCGCCACCGGACGGGGGTGTTCGAGGGGGGTGCGTGGTGGCGTGTTCGGGGCTGCGGCGGTCGCACCGGGACCGGCTGCGGGCATCGGGGATCGAGCGGGCGTTGTGGCTGACTGGTGACGCTGCGGTGATCCGGGCGCGGCTGGTGGCCCGCGAGGCGGAGGGGCACTTCATGAAGGCCTCGATGCTGGACAGCCAGCTCGCGGCGCTCGAGGCGCCGGGTCCGGACGAGCCGGTGACGGTGCTCGACGTGACGCTCACGCCCGAGGAGATCGTCGAGCGGGCGGTCGCGGCGGTGCGCACACCGTGATGAGATGTGGTGTGGGTGCGAGTGTGCCTAGCATTTCATGAACGGATCGATGGCACCTCCCTCCCGGGACGAAAGGACTTTCTCATGCTCGAGAACTCGACACGGTCTCGCCGCGGCGCCGCTGGTGGCGGGCTGCTCATCGCGTTGCTGCTCGGGGTTGGGCTTTTGCTGTTTCTGAACTTCGGCCCGACGGGCTCCGACGGCTCGAGCGCAGCGGAACGCGCGATCGAGACCAAGCACATGGCCGAGGAGCTGCACGACAACATCGACCTGTACGCGTGGCAGCAGATGGTGGTGACGTACTACCTGTCGAACAACCAGATGCCCGAGAGCATCGACGACATCCCCGAGATGCGTGCGCTCAAGGACCGGTGGGACACCGAGTACCGGTACGAGGTGATTGACGAGCGTCAGAAGACCTTCCGGATCACCTCGGCGGGGATCGATCTGATCTTCGATACCGAGGACGACATTGTCGCTGAGGGCAAGGCGAACATCTGAGCACCTCGCGCGATCGGGTGTCGAGGTCTGGAGGATGCTGCAGGCGTCCGAAGGCCACGGGAAGCTGCTCGTGTCATCCGTCGGCGTGGCCTTCGCTTCGCTCAGCCCACGGCACCGAGTGGGGACGAGATTCCGCGTGATGTTCTCATCGCACGGAATCGGTGCATCAGCGTGCGAACGTCACCGATCGGCGGTGACGCCGAGGTCGCGTGCGAGCATCTCGGCGTACCCGAGGCTCACCGGCTCGCCGAGCGCATGCTCGAGCATTGTGCGCATGTGCGCGATCTCTTCATGGCACCGGATGACGTTGGTGAGCCGGCTCACCAACATCTCGAGCTTGACGAACGAGCCGAGCCCGTCGACCTGGTCCATGTAGATGCTCAGGTTGTTCTTCAGCCAGATCTCTCGGTGCTTGCGCACCGCGAGCCACACCGGCAGCTCACCGGCCCCGAACCGGGCCTGGCCGAGCTCGTCAGAGTAGATGTCGAACATGGTCATGGTCGGCGGGATGCGCGGGCGGCGGCGGTAGTGGACCCAGTCGGTGGGTTCGCCCTCGCCCCGGCGGCGCTTCAGCAGGCCGTCGGGCACGCGGAAATGGGTGTCCTCGGCCTCGACGGTGCCGACGAACCGGGCGCCCGAGCGGCGGAGGATCAACCGCGCTAGGGGAGCATCCCTCAGCTCGCATCGGAACTCGACCGCCTGCATCGTGGCGGTCATCGGCGGGATCGGGGGCCGGGCCGAGCGCCGGGGCGCCTCGGGTGTGGCGCGTGTGCGGGTTTTACCGGGCGCCCACCGAATCGAGCGCCGCGAGCAGGGCGGCTTCGTCCCATATCTCGACGCCGAGCGACTCGGCTTTGGTGCGTTTGGAGCCCGCCTTCTCGCCAGCGATGACCAGGTCGGTGTTCGAGCTGACCGAGCCGGAGACCTTCGCGCCGAGTGATTCGAGCAGGCCGGCGAGGGAGCGGCGCTCGTAGGACTCGAGCGTGCCGGTGAGCACGACTTTCTTCCCGGAGAAGGGTGTGTCCCCGGCTGGTGCGGCTGTCGTCGCGCGCACGGGAGATGGTTCACCGGTCAGGTCGACGCCGAGTGCTGCGAGTTCTTCGAAGGTGTGCCGGGCCTGCGGTGATCGCAGGTAGGCGTGTACGACGAAGGCGGTCTTCTCGCCGAGGTTGGTCTCGACCGCGAGTTCGTCGGCGACGGGTTCGTCGAGGCCGAAGAGTTCTTTGCGTTTCGGGCCGCTCATGCGGTTGGCGGTCGCCGGGGCGAGCTGCCACGGCTCGGCGTCGAGCAGGGCCCAGGCATCGTCGAAGGCGCGCGCGAGGGCCTTGGCGGTGGACTCGCCGACGTGCCGGATGCCCATACCCGCGAGGATGCGGCCGAGGCCGCGGCTTTTCGCCGTTTCGATGCCGGCGAGCATGTTGTCGACCTTCTTCTCGCCCATCCGCTCGAGTTCGAGCAATTGCTCGCGGTGCTCGTGGAGCCGGAAGATGTCGGCGAAGGAGCCGAGTGGGATGCCCGGCGCGTCGAAGATCTGGTCGATCGACTTCTCGCCGAGCCCGTCGATGTCCATCTGGCCGCGGCCGACGAACCAGATGAGCTTCTCGCGGAGCTGCGCGGGGCACTCGGGGTTGACGCACCGGCGGGCGGTTTCGCGGTCGGGTCGGGCGGGGTCGGTCTCGACCTCCACCGGGCCGCCGCACACCGGGCACCGATCGGGGGCCTCGATCGGGCGGGCGTTGCTCGGGCGCGCGGTCAGCACGGGTTCGATGACCTGCGGGATGATCTCGCCGGCCTTCTCGACGACGACCGTGTCACCGATCCGCAGGTCGCGCTCGCGCGCGAGCGCGTAGTTGTGGAGCGAGGCGTGCCGCACGGTGGTGCCCGCGATGAGCACGGGATCCATGACGGCGCGGGGTGTGATCTTGCCGGTCTTGCCGACCTGGTGCTCGACATCGAGGAGTATGGTGGTGCGTCGCTCGGCG